>RHLS01000058.1 GCA_003712145.1 Desulfuromonadales bacterium
GGGTGGGAGCCCTGTTCGCACGTTTCGCCGCCGGCGGCCAGCTCGGCCACCGCCCTGGCGTGAATGCGGGCATGCTGCCTGATGTCGAGGGCGTGGAGATGGAAGCCGAAGGTCTCCACCTGCCGCAGGAGCGGGTCCACGTAGCGGCGGGACAGCCGCTCCCCCGTCCCCTGGGCGAGGCTTGCGCGCACCAGCATGAGGTCGGCGGCGAAGGCGGCGGCATCGGGGTAGGCATCGGGGTGGTCCTCTCCGCCGCGGGTCTGGAGGAGGCGGTAGTGGACGAACCGGAGGAATTTCCGGTACGGCTCGGATTCCGGGTAGACGTTGGTCTCCGCGGCGGCTCCGGTCAGGGTGGCGACGTAGCGGTCCAAGGCCTCCCGGAGTTGCGGCGAGAACGTCACCCGGCTGGTTGACGGCGTGAGGAGCTCCTTCAGCTCCTCGACCCCCTCCAGGTATCGGGAAAGGATCATCTGCCGGGCCGATTCCAGGGCGTGGCGGGTGGTGTCGGCCGTCACGTTGGGGTTGCCATCCCGGTCTCCGCCGATCCAGGAGCCGAAGCGGATCACCGTGGGGATGGCGGAATCGGGGAGATCCACGCCGTACACCTGGCGGAAATCCTCCGCCATCTCTTCATAGAGACCCGGGAGGGGGGCCATGAGGGAACCGGGATAGTGGTCGAGTCCCATTCTGATCTCGTCGGTGACCCCCTGGGGGCGGCGGCGCACCTCGTCCGTCTGCCAGAGGGCAGTTATCTCCGTGAAGATGGCCTCCTGCCGCCCGGCGGCCCCGTCGTCGGTCAGAGGAAGGCGGTCGAGCCCCGCCAGCTCCCGGGCGATGCGGCGACGCTTGAAGAGGACCACGCGCCGTGCCACCTCCGTCGGATGGGCGGTGAATACCGGCATGATCTCCACCTGCCGCAGCAGTTCCAGGGCCGTTTCGGCGGCGATCCCCCGGTCCTGCATCCGCATCAGGGTGCCGAGGAGGGAGCCGGGCTTCACGGGGGCGTCGGGGGAGAGCTGGGTGGCCCGGCGCCGGCGCATGCGGTGGTTGGTCTCCGCCAAGTTGGTGAGCTCGAAGAAGGTCCCGAAGGCCTTGACGATCTGGTAGGCCTCGGCCACGGTCATGGCCCCCACGATCCGGACCGCCTGCTCCTGGAGCTCATGCTCCATGGGATGATCGAGGTACAACTCCTCCTGCTGGTCCACGAGGGACCGATGGCTGATGGCCAGCCGGCGGAGCTCTTCCTCGGCATCGTAGGTGGCCTGTCCCGCCTGCTCTTTTATCACCTCCCCCAGGAGCCGCCCGAGGGAACGGACATCGCGCCGCAAGGGAATATCCTTCAGCGCCGGGTCCAGTGTCATCAGCTCCTGCAGCCGCGCGGCCTGATCGTCCACCTTCCAGAACAGTTCACGTTCCGCCATGGTTCATCCCCTTCGGGCGAGGGCCCCGCCCCGGTCGTTGAGGCTGTAATGATACTCCCGTGCTACTAATGTACCCCATTTCGAGCAATATGAAAGAACGTAACCGTTATCACCCACCCCGTTACGTCAGGGAAACATCTCTCTTTCCCCGCCGGCACTCCTCATCGACGCCTCTCCAGGAAAATAACGCAATATCGGCAACTTAAAATTTTTTTCAGCAACGGGCTCTTTTGGTATGCCGATTGCCATAGTACCAACAACATTCACTTCCGAGCGAACGGGGTATCGCCTGGTTTATGTATCAGGGCAGTTATCTGACTGTCATTGACTCGAAGAGTCATCGGCTGTGGTGGATGAGACACTTACACGAAGAGCGATGTTAATGGATCGCATAAGGAGGGCACTATGCAATTGACAGGATTAAAGTACGGAAGAAGGCTTCTCGACCTGGTAGAGTTTCCCGTCTCGCAGGTTCTGACAGAGGACGCGTCCCACGACGAGATCAATGAGCTTATCGCGTCCCACGGCGGCAAGTGCATTGTCAAGCCGGTGTTCTTGGGCGGCGTGGGGAAAAAGGGGAAGGCCGGCCTGGTTCGTATCGTCAGCAACGTGTTCGATGCCATGGTCGCCAAGCGTGACCTCTTCTTCGCCATCCACCACCAGGGGAACCGGGAGGTGCAGGCATGCGGCGTGACCTTTGAAGGGTACGTGGCATCGGACATCGAGATCTACGTGAGTATCTCGGAGTCCAGCGAGTACCGGATGCCGGTCCTCCTCCTGACCACCAAGGGGGGGGTCGACGTGGAGGATGTTCCCGCCGAGGACAAGCGGACCATCGTCTTCAACCCGGTGACCGGCGTGAAGTCGTTCCACATCAACGACGCCCTGCGGGAGCTGAAGTGCCCGCCCCAGTACATCAGCTCCCTGGTGCAGCATCTCCCGAAACTCTGGCAGGTCTACGACAACTACGGGCTCACCACCCTGGAGTTGAACCCGATCCGGATGGGGAAGGTGAAGGGGCGCTACGTCCCCCTCGCCTGCGACATCAAGGCATCCTTCGACCAGGACAACCCGGCCTGGAAGCGGCTCGGCTACCCCGAGGAGATCTTCTCCACCACCATCACCCAATTCGAGTCGGAGATCAACGTCCTGCGGACCCACCAGGGGCAGAGTGACGTGACGGAAGTGAACCCCAAGGGGACGATCCTCCCCTTCATCTTCGGGGGCGGGGCCAACAGCGCCGCCACGGAGATCCTGGGGGACCGGGCCATCATCTCCTCCGACTTCGGCGGCAACCCCCCCTACGAGAAGATCAAAGCCATCGCCGACATCACCTTCAGGCACTGGCTTCCCCAGGCCAACGTGGTGCTCCTCATCGGGGGGCGGGCCAACAACACCAACATCTTCACCACCTTCAAGGCGATCTTCGATTCGCTCCGGGAGCATATCCGCCTGAACCCCAATGTCTTCGTGGTGGCGGGGCGGGGCGGTCCCATGGTGGTGGAGGGGATGGTCTACGGCCGGGATGTCCTCGACGGGCTTCGGGTCCCGTACCGCTTCTTCGGCCATGACAGCAGCATGATGAGCGTCCTGCAGCACGCCATCGAAATCGATACGTTTCTTGAGCCGAGACCTGAAGAGGTGGCACCAAGACAGATTAAAGCGGCGTGAACGGTGTCAGAGGACGGAAAGAGTTCACGAGCCAGGAGATAACCCATGAACTATCAAAATAACCCATTTCCCTACCACGTCGGCGTCCAGTCCTTGCACGAGCTGGCCAACAAGCATTCCCGGGTCTGCATCATGAACATCCGGGGGACCGAGAGTTCCCTCGTGACCCCCGTATCCCACGCCTACAGCGGCGGAAACGTGGTGGCCGGCGTCCAGTACGGCGAGTCCGGCGGAACCTTCGAGACCCCCGTGGGGGACATCCCGGTCTTCGGCAGCATCTCCGACGTCATCAGGTCCGGGATCCATTTCGATACCGGGGTGGTCTATCTCCCCCCCAGCGCCGTGTCCCATGCGGTGTCGGAGATGTGCGCCCGCAATGTCCACCTGAAGCGGATCGTCATCGTGACTGAAAAGGTGTCGGCCCGGGATTCGCGCCTGATCCGCTACGGCTGCCAGAACGCCAAGGTGGACGTGATCGGGGCCAACACCCTGGGGATCGCCAATTGCTGGGATCAGGTGAGGATTGGCGGCGCCCTAGGGGGTGACTCCCCGAGCGAAAGCCTCCGGAAGGGGAGCGTCGCCATCTACAGCAACTCCGGAAACTTCAGCACCACCATCTCCGAGTACCTGAAGACCGCCGGATTCGGCACTTCCACGATCCTCAGCAGCGGCAAGGACGTCTACATCCACTTCGCCCTGGCGGAATTCCTCTACTGCGCCGAGAACGACCCCCGCACCAAGGCGATCGTCGTGTACGTGGAGCCGGGGGGGTATTACGAGAAGCAGGCCCTGGACTGGATCGAGGAGGGGCGCTTCAAGCTGACCAAGCCGATCATCGCCTGCGTGACGGGGCGGTGGAAGAAGAACCTCACCCGGTCCTGCGGCCACGCGGGGGCCATGGCGGGAACCGGTGACGATGCCGAGGCGAAGGAGGTCTGGTTCGACGATTTCTTCGGGGTGCCGGTGTTCGACCCGGCACGGCCCCAGGTCTCCAAGCGGGGGGTGCGGATCAGGACGATCCAGGATGTGCCCGATGCGGTCACCGCCTGCATGAAGCTCCTCGGGGAGCAGCCGGACTTCGCCTCCACGGGGGACCTGAGCCTCAAGCCGTGGTTCGTGAACGACCAGGACCTGAGCCTTCCGCAGCAACTCCGGATGCATCCGGTGAAGGCCATTTCCCCCTACGGGGAGGAGATCGAGAAGTTCAACCAGCTGGTGGGTGCCCGCATCATGCGGGAGCCCATGCGCAACCGCTCCGGCGCCAGCGCCATCGACCCGGCCGACTTCACCATCTCCCTCCACGGTCGAAAGCTCCTGGACCTCATCGAGCACCCCTTCGGCGCCGTGAGCATCTACTCGGTCCTGAAGACCATGCCCGATGCCGGCCAGATGGCCATCATCAACCCGCTGCTCAACTGGTTCGTGGCCCGGGGGAGCGTGCATGTCTCAACAGTTACCCGTGGCCGCGCGAACGATTGCACGCCAAATGCCTCCATTGCCACGGAAGTGCTCCTTGCGGGAAATAACAGACTGTTCAGGGAGTTGCGCGCAATGGGCTCCTGGCTCATCGACCAGTTCATTCATGAGGTTGGAACAGATCTGTGTGTCGATGACGGTCTTATCGAAGAAAAACTCAGCACTGCCCAACCGTTTCCCGGGACGCTCCCTGAAGATTATTCAGAACAATGGGCGGAATACTTCGGTTCATTGCTGCGAACCCACAGTCAGGTAACAATCCTTACCCGCTTTGCAGAGGCGTACAGCGAGAAGATGCGCACGGCAGGCGAAACGGTTGATCCACTCAAACTGCTCCTTTCCGCAATCCTGTTGGGTCTCGCGTGGAAACCTCTGACAGAGCGCCGCATCAGCAGAGAGACTGCCCTGGATTTAGGCACGTATCTGGGCTTGAACGGAATCATCGTCGGGGTCTCCCCCGTGAATCACGAGAAGAACTATTTCTGGCAAAAGCTGCACTCACTGTCTGATCCGGCGATTCTCACCACTGACTTTTCATCGACCTGCTTTCAGGTGCTGTTCAACCGTATTCCGGAAGATAGTGAACTATTCACCTTCAACGCTCTTCTTAACCTGACTGTGACAAATGGTCCTGGAACCCTCAGTGCAAAAGGCGCCAAGGAGAGCGTCAGCGCCCGGAACCATATCGCCACTGCCTACGCAGGATTCCTGACCAACACCGGCCTTGCCCATGGCGGCAATGGCTTTGAATCGGTGAGCTATCTCCTGACGATATTTTCTGAGGCGGATCCGTATCGGACCGCCCCGGCGGACCTCGATCCGATCTTGAAAGGTCTGGCCGCCAAGGCAACGCAGGATTTTGTGGTTCGGAAGAGGAAAGCGAGGATCGAAGGGATATCGGAACGGATTCCGTGCATCAACCATCCCGTGTTCCGCGACAAGCCCGAGAACCATGATCCGCGGGAGGTCCACATCCGCAAACTGCTCAAGGAGAAGAGCATCGTTAATCCCTTCCTCGAGTTCTATCACCACCTGGTCAAGGAGCTCCATGCTGAAGGGCTAACGAGCAACGTTTATTGTGTCAATGTCGATGCGGTCATTGCATGCATTGCACTGGATCTGCTCTGGAAACAGCTCAATAACGGCGAAATGAGCGAAAAAGAGGCCCAGGAGATCGTATTTATCATGTTCCTGTATGGCCGGATGGCGGGGGTATCGGCGGAGATAGCCGACCACCTGAGCAGGGGACAGGATCTCGATTGCCGTACACCAGCTGATGAACTCGTGTTTCTGGCGTAATCATGATGTCCCTCTGTAGAGACGGGCCGGTGGCCCGTCTCCGGTGGCTTAGACGCCCCACCGGGGCGTCTCTACGGAAATTAGATGGCGTGTTGGAATAAGAACAAGACAGTCCAAGGGAGGTGGTTCCATGGAGGCCCTGAAGAAAATCCGCAACACCCCCGTATCCGAGCTGATGCAGCGAGACGTGGTCACCATCGACGGGAGCCAGACCGTGGCCCAGGCGATCCAGCTCATCAAGGCCAGGCAGGTGGCGAGCCTCGTGGTGCTCCCCCGGAACGAGGACGACGTCTACGGCATCCTCACGGTGCGGGACATCCTCGGCAAGGTCATCGACCCGGGGGAGAATATCTACCGCGACATCTGGAACACCCAGGTTCACGACATCATGACCAAGCCGGTCTACAGCATCGACCCCACCATGCGGGTGAAGTACGCGCTGCGCATGATGAACCGGCTCGGCGTCCGGCGCCTGGTGGTGCTCCGGGGGAACGAGCTGGCGGGGATCATCAGCGAGATCGAGATCTTCCGGGCGGTGGAGGGGCTGCCGGCGGTGGGCCAGGTGGCGCTTTAGGCGCAGCCGCGCGGGGACGGAGGCAGTCATGGAGCATAGATACGACATAGTCATCGTCGGCGCCGGGGGGGGAGGGATGTTCGCCGCCCTGGAGGCGGTCCGCACCAACCCCCGGGTCTCCGTGGCCGTCATTTCCAAGGTCTATCCGACCCGCTCCCACACGTCCGCCGCCCAGGGGGGGGTGAATGCCGCCCTGGGGAACAAGGACCGGGACGACACCGTGGAGCTCCATGTCTTCGACACCGTCAAGGGGAGCGACTACCTGGCGGACCAGGACGCCGTCGACTACCTCTGCGGCCAGGCCCCGTCGGTGGTGCGGGAGCTGGAGAACCTTGGCGCCCCCTTTTCCCGGTTTGCGGACGGCACCATCGCCCAGCGCCCCTTCGGCGGGACGGTGAAGGACCGTTGCTGCTATTGCGCCGACAAGACCGGCCACACCCTCCTTCACACCCTGTTTGAGCAGTGCCTGCGCCGGGGGGTGACCTTCTTCAACGAGTATTTCCTCCTCTCCCTGGAGCATGCCGACGGCGACTGCCAGGGGGTCATCACTCTGAATATGGCCACCAGCGCCATCGAGACCTTTGTGGCCCCGGTCGTCATCCTGGCCACCGGGGGCCACGCCAAGATGTACTGGAACCGCTCCAGCAACGCCGCCGGCAACACCGGCGACGGCCAGGCCGCGGCCCTGCGGGCGGGCATCCCCCTGAAGGACATGGAGTTCATCCAGTTCCACCCCACGGGCCTGCGCAAGAGCGGACTCCTGGTGACCGAAGGGGCGAGGGGCGAGGGGGGGTACCTCCTCAACCGCCACGGGGAGCGCTTCATGGCCCGCTACGCCCCCCAGAAGATGGAACTGGGGCCCCGGGACCTGGTGGCCCGCTCCATGGAGACGGAGATCATCGAGGGTAACGGCTTCGAGAGCGATGCCGGGAGCTACATCGAGCTGGATCTGCGCCACCTGGGAGCCGAGGCCATCAAGAAGAAGCTTCCCCAGATCCGGGAACTCTCCATGCACTTCGAGGGTGTGGACCCCATCGAGGAGCCGATTCCGGTCCGCCCCACGGCCCACTACTCCATGGGGGGGATCGACGCCACCATGGCCAGGACCGCCATCCGGGGCGTCTATGCCGTGGGGGAGTGCGCCTGCGTCTCCGTGCACGGGGCCAACCGGCTGGGGGGGAACTCCCTCCTGGACATCCTGGTGTTCGGAAAGCGGGCGGGACAGGAGGCGGCCCTGGAGGCCCCGGAGCGCAAGGCCCACGGGATCACCCCCCCAGCGGTCAGGAGGGCGGCCGACGAGATCAGGTCCTATGCAAACCACGAACGGTACGAGCGCTACGGGATCATCCGGGAGGAGATGGGAAAGGCCATGGGGGACAACGTGGGGATCTACCGGGTCGAGGAGCGGCTCCGCACGGGGGTCGACGAGATCCATGCCCTGCGGGAGCGGTTCCGGCGGATCAGGCTCTTCGACACGGGGACCGTCTACAACACCAACCTCATCCAGATCCTGGAGCTGAAAAACATGCTGGACCTGGCCCTCTGCGTGGCCGTCACCGCCCTGGAGCGGCAGGAGAGCCGGGGCTCCCACTACCGGGAGGACTTCCCCCGGCGCGACGACGGGGCGTGGCACCGCCACTCCCTCTGCACCATGGGGAGCGACGGCGAGGTGAGCCTTGGGCACAAGGCCGTAACCATGGGGAAATACTCCCTGGAGACAAGGAGCTACTAATGGAAAGGCGAGAGGTTTCATTCCGCATCCAGCGGTACAACCCCCAGGTGGATCGCGCCCCCTTCTACGACAACTTCCGGATCGCCGTGGAGAAGGGGATCACCATCCTTCGGGCCCTCAATTACATCAAGGAGCACCTGGAGCCCCGCCTCACCTTCCGGGCCTTCTGCCAGGCGGGGATCTGCGGCTCCTGCGCAATCCGCATCAACGGGGTCTCCCGGCTTGCCTGCACGACCCAGGTATGGGACGTGCTCACGGGGGGCGGCGACGACCCGATCCTCATCGAGCCCCTGGACAACCTGGAGGTGATCCGTGACCTGGTGGTGGACATCGACCCGATCATGGAGAAGCTGAAGCGGAACCAGAGCTGGGTCAAGCCGGCCATCCCCGAGGAGGAGCTGGGACGGAAGGAGCACATCGTGAGCGACGAGCAGTTCGAGACCATCAACGCCGCCTCCGATTGCATCCTCTGCGGGTCGTGCTACTCGGAGTGCAGCATGATGCAGGTGAACCGGGACTACATCTCGCCGCCGGTGCTCCTGAAGGCGTTCCGCATGAACAACGACACCCGCGATACCCTCGGGTGCCAGCGGCTGCGGGAGGTGACCACCGACAACGGCCTCTGGGACTGCGCCCACTGCTACAAGTGCATGGAGCACTGCACCAAGAAGATACCGATCATGGACGGCATCCACCACCTGCGGGAGGAGGCCTTTGCCCGGGGGATGACCCACACCGAAGGGGCCCGCCACGCCCAGGCCTTCTTCGACGACATCCGCGACATCGGGAGGCTCAAGGAGGTCACCTTGCCGTTGCGCACCAAGGGGGTGCTCGGCAGTCTCGGCATGGTTCCCCTGGCCATCAAGATGGGGCTCAAGGGGCGAAAACCACCTCTTCTGGTAAAGCGGATTCCCGATATCGAGAGGGTGAGGGATATCTACGATCGCCTGGAGGCGGATCGGGGCGGGGAGGTTGTAGGGGCAATTCATGAATTGCCCCTACGGTCAGCGCCGAGAAGCGGGGGGTGTCTATGAAATACGCATACTTCTTGAGCTGCATCAACGAATCCATGACCAGGGAAGTGGACCGGGCCCTGAACCTCTGGAAAAAGGACCTGGGGATCGAGCTGGTGAACCTGGAGAAGGGGACCTGCTGCGGGGGGAGCAACCTGGACTACGTGAGCCCCGACCACTTCATCATCATCAACGGCCGGAACATCGCCCTGGCGGAGAAGATGGGGCTCGATCTCGTGACCTCCTGCAGCACCTGCCTCCTGACCCTGCGCCGGGCCAAGCAGATTCTGGACAGCTCCCCCGCAAAGCGGGAACTGGTGAACAGCCACCTGGCGGATGAAGGGCTCCACTACGCCGGCACCAGCGACGTGAAGCACCTCCTCTGGGTCATCACCGAGGATTACGGGCTCGAACGGCTCGCCGCCAAGGTCACCGCCCCCCTCCGGGGGGTCCGCTTCGCTCCCTTCTACGGCTGCCATATCCTGCGCCCCTCCGCGCTTCTCGGCAGGGACGACCCCGCCGCCCCTACGTCCCTGGACCGGCTGGTTGAGGCCCTGGGCGGGAGCCTCGTGGAGTACGGCTCCAAGAACAAGTGCTGCGGCTTCCATACCCTTCTCGTGGCGGAGAAGCAGTCCCTGGCCATGACGGGCAACGCCGTGGAGGACGCGGTCCGGTCCGGGGCCCACTACATCGTCACCCCGTGCCCCCTCTGCCACACCGCCCTCGACGCCTACCAGGACAAGGCCCTGGCCGGAAGAGGGGTGAGCGGGAACATCCCGGTCCTCCACCTCTCCCAGATGATCGGCCTGGCCCTGGGGTATTCGCAGAAGGAGCTCGGCATAGACCGCCACATGATCGCCGCGTAGATTCGTTTCGGTTGGACGAGCGCTTACAGCCATGGGCGCTCCTTTCGGAGGCCGGGGGACGCCCCGGCCTTTTTTGCGGCACGTAACCGTTCCCTCCCATATGTTACTTCAAGGTAACATCAATACAGCCCCCCATTCCTTCGATTACCTGCCTCCATTTTGACAAGCTTCGCATTATCAGCATGTTGCAGTATTGCGTCCCGCCTGAGACTTTTGGTACGCCGCTTGCGATTGTGAAGTCATTCCAAGGGTTCCGGATAGAGTGCCCACGTCTCGCAGGAGGTGAAGATCATGGGAAAAATTCTGGAATTGGTCGGCGGCCCCCCCGCATCGGGAAAGAGCACCTACATTCGGGTAAAGTACGGCGCCAAGGGCACCCGGGAGTTCGTGCACCTGGACTACGACGCCATGGTGGTCAAGGAAGCGGAGCGGTCGTGCGGGAGAGTCGCCGAGCAGGATGTGCGGGACCATGTGAGCATGGTGTACGGTTTCGAGCGATCCGCGGTCATTTACGGCGACCCTTCGCGGGTGACGGTGGATTGGCCCTTCTGCGTCTCGAAGCGGGCCGAGGAGTACATCTCAATCGGCCGCAATGCCGATCGCTTCATTGAATGCAATTTTTTCACGGCTCAAGCGACTGAAGCGTGGAAACGATCGCTGACCCGGCACGTGGCCGGGGAGTACAACGCCTTCACGGTATTTCTGAACAAGGATTCCAACATTGCCGAAGCCCTGCGGCCCAGCTTCAGGATCTTTCTGGAGGCCCACCGCGACATGCCGGCATCCATTGAGAGAATTTTCCCCCAGGCCGATGCCGCCTACCTCTGGGACAACAACGAGCGGGATGCCGTGCCGGTGCTCATTGCCACGTGCAAGAAAGGCGAGAAAATCCACGTCATCGACCAGGTCCGGTGGGACCGGTTCCAATACAAGCGGGAGATCGATATCGACGCTGAATTTGAAGTGGTAGGCAGCCGTGTCGAGGAATTCATGGGGAAGCCAAGAACGCTTTTCAAGGTGAAGTATGCTAATGTGATACGAAGCGGAAGAGAGAAGGAATTTTTGATCTGATTCGGAGAGAGACATGAAAGTATCCCTGGGGGCAAAGCCCCTGGCCCTGCCGACCCCCGCCTGGCTCGTGGGGACCTACGACGCCGAAGGCCGGCCCAACATCGCCACCGTGGCCTGGTGCGGCGTCTGCTGCACCGAACCCCCGAGCATCGCCGTGTCGCTGCGCAAGGCCCGCCACTCTTACGACGCCATCGTGGCCCGCAAGGCCTTCACCGTCAACGTCCCCTCCGACCGCTTCGTGCGGGAAACGGACTATGCCGGCATCGTGTCGGGCCGCGCCGCCGACAAGTTCGCCGTCGCCGGCCTCACACCGGTGCCGGGCGAGTTGGTTGATGCACCGTACGTGGAGGAATTTCCCCTCGTCCTGGAATGCCGCCTGACGCAGACCATCGAGATCGGCGTCCATATCCAGTTCATCGGCGAAATCGTCAACGTCCGGGCCGATGAAGCAGTCCTCGACGCCAACGGCCTTCCCGACATGCTCAAGGTCCGGCCCATCGTCTACGATCCGGGCGCCAAGGTCTACTACGGCGTCGGCGAATCAATCGGCAAGGGGTTTTCCATCGGGAACGAAGTCAAGAAGGAGGAGTAGCTGGTCTGAAAAGCCAGCAGCGGCAAAAAGATGGCAACGCAAGCAGCCATGTGAACTTCTTTCTCAGGCCGGGGGACGCCCCGGCTTTTTTTTAGCCCTCCCCAAATTCAACCTGAAGCATCGGGAGAAACTGCTCTCCTCGACAGCCGATTACCACCAATCGCTGCAAGTTCCCAGAACTGACGTAGAATATAGATATAACTCTCCATGACAGGGCTTCTCCTGGAAATGCGGAGCACCCATTCTTTGCGTGATCAGGGGGTACGATATGCAGCTTCACCGAGTCGTATGGTTTGTAAACCGTTTTACGATCCATGTTGTGCTGTTTGTGCTTTTCGTTGTGGTCGCACTTGCGCTTGCCTTACAACAGTGGTGGTTAAGCATTGTCGTCATGGTCATATTTGCCCTCGTCCTCTACAAAGGGCTGATCCGTCTCAAGATCCTCCCCAATTCGGTGGTAGTGCGTGACGGCAAGGTAGTCTTCTTTGTACCCGAGAAAACAGTTCGTAACAGGTTTGATTTTGTATCGCGTGGACAGAGCATTGTCGAATTGCCGGAATACCAGTTGCTGGACCGGCCATTCAATGTCGAGATCTTTTACCCGGGCCGGGAGGGGACGGTATGTTCCTGCCGTCTGGCGCTCCTCTTGGCGTATCCCATGTTGCCGGCAGCATGGCAACGTGCCTATGAAAGTTTTATGGCGCACGGAGATGATCTGCCACTGGAAGTAAAGAAGGTGCTGCTGAAGGGATGTGCCCAGATTGAACTCCAGCCGCTCATCCAAACCGATGAGGATACCGTGCGGGAGTACCTGAAGCCGGTTGTCTCGCGGCTGAATCGTGCGCTGGAGAGTGTAGGCCTGGAAGTGACGGACGTGCGGTGCTCGTTCATGGAAGGTCCGACACTTGCCCGACTTCTGGGTGCCGATCAGCAGGATATGGAAAAAGGATCGACGGAGACAGTCTTCAGGTGGAAGGTACGGGAGGAAGAAGAGTCGCACAAGGGAAGGGGGGTGTTGTTGGGGGTGTCTGGCAACGGTGAAAAGGGGAATTCCGGGGGAAGTATATTTGAATGATTCTCCTGCAATTTTTGATGATCTCCGCACGTGGCAGGTGTTGCCCGAGACGGGGAATGCGCGAGGGACGCAGCCCATTTATTCACCAACTGCCCTGGACGTGAGTTGATTGAGTAGTGGTATTGCAAATGAACGTCAGTTGATTAGCAGGCAGCGTTCCCCCTACGGCCCCAACAGTTGAGATTCATGGCATTTGCTGGCATGTCGGGGAATATGGGGGGTGTCCATTCATATCCCCCGGCCCATGTAGTGTGCCAGATTTACTCCGTCCCCATAGCCTTTTCCTGCACAAAAGTGGCAAGCCATGCCGCTATTTCCTCTTGAATGTCCTGATAGTCCACGAGTTGCCTGAACCACGCATCGACCGTCCTGTCACTTGCCAGGCTGACAATCCCCCCGAGTACCGCGCCGCGGTGGGCGTTTTCGCCACCCAGATTGGTGTTGGCCAGCAGGGCGGCCGTGGGGTCTTTCCGGTATTTGAACGCCAGGTACAAAAGGCTGGGCCAGGAATCACTGATATAGCATGCGGTGGAATACCTGCCGCCGACGATTTCCCGATCTGACCGGGCGCGATCCACTAAGCGCGCAAGATCGATACCCATGGTTGTCTGGGCTGCCGCCAGCAGATGCCGGTCAGGGGGCTCATCTGCCTTTCGCAAGAGCAGGCCGGCAATAAGAGCGACATACCCATCACAGATACGGCCGAGGGCCTCATCCGGATGGGTAAGAAAGAGATGTTCCCGGCAGGTCGCCTGCACCGTGGTCAATGCAATCCCGCGCAACAGATCGTTGATGGCCAGCGGGCCTATGGTCACCAATCCGCCCATGGATGGGGTGTCATGGGTACGGGCGCCGCACTGATGGGGGGGCTTTCCGGCGACGAGATTGGCAAAGAAGCCGCGGTGATATGATTCGGCGTAGGTGTCTCGGTGCCGGGGCGGATCGGCAGTCATGAACTCGATGTAGGACTGCAGAAAGTGGTCGCGGCTGTAGCAGCCGTTGTTGGCGATGATGGAACGGAGCAGCACTCGCGCACAGTGGGCGTTGAGGGTGTTGTCGCCCGCCTGCATTCCATGGTGATAGTGCCGGTTGGCCTGGCCCCACAGGTGCTGCCGGCCCTTGAGGATCACGGTGCCGATGATCTCCGGGGAGTCGGGCAGGCCCCGGTCCTGCCCGGACCGACCGCCACGTCGGGTGGAATGAAGCGACATGATCGATGAGGGGTGGAATTCCGGCGCAGCTTCGAGCTTTTTGACGCCGCCGGGAAAGGCGCGCTCGATATCGGCGGTGTCATAGAACCAGTGCACCGGCATCGCCAGGGAGTCACCGACAAAGAGTGAGGCCAGGGCGGCCGATGCGCGCTGCAGGGATAGTGATGGCACAGGGCAGAGGCCTGGTTGCGTCGGTTCCATGGGAGATCCCTCCATCTTCCCCCGAATGCACTGGAAGGGGAGTTTCATGCGACCCGCAAGGAATGACAGGATGACAGCAACTCTCCATTTTCGGGGTCGTATCTGTTACCCGTTGCGATCTGGACCCTTTGGGTTTGTGACGTCAGCGCGGCGGCACCGTGAACCAGCCGCCCACCTCGGGGAGCAGAAACCGCTCCCGGTCGACCCCCTTGGCCTGCAGGGCTTCCGCAAGGGCCTGGCGCGGAGCGGCATAGGCTTCATCGGCCAAGGCGAAGACTTCGTGCTGGGTCCCCATGGCGTAGCCCTCCCCAAGGTCGAGGTAGGTCTGCACCGCCTCGGCAGGGGTCATGTGGGCATACTGCATGAACCACCGCGGCTCGTAGGCCCCAACCGGCAACAGACTGAACCGGGGGGTGCCATACCTGGCTACGAACTGCCCGGACAAGGCTTTCGCATAGCCGGCATCCGCCAGGAAATAGATGGGACCACCCGGGGCCTCGACCACAAAAGCACCCCACAGGGCTTCACGCCGGTCAAAGAGGCTGCGGGCCGACCAGTGCTGCATCGGTTCGAGCGTAAAGCGCACCTGGCGGTTCAGCTCAAAGCGCTCCCCCCAATCCAGCGCCTTGACCCGCATGCCGGGGATGGCCCCGAGAATGATGGCATCGTTGCCGAGAGGGGTCAGTACCAGGGGGTTGAAAGCCTTGAACAGGCGCTCGAGTGTCGGCAGGTCCAGGTGGTCGTAATGGTTGTGGCTCACCAGCACCACGTCGATGGGGGGCAGATCTTCGAAACGGATGCCGGGGACGGCGACCCGTTTCGGTCCGGCAAAGCTGAAGGGGCTGGGCCGCTCCGACCAGATCGGATCGGTCAGGATGTTCAAACCCCGGGTTTGCAGCAGCACGGTGGCGTGCCCGACATAGGTCACCCGGAGGGTGTCGTCGGGGACCCGCACCGGAGGTGTTGAGGGAGTAACCGGTACGGACTCGGGCCACAAGCCGCGATCGGCCGTCAGGCGCCACTTGATGAAGTCCCCGAAGCGGACGGGCATCGGCGCCCAGGGGTTGTCGAACTTCCGACCGTCGAAGTGGGCGGTCACCGGTCCGCGGTAATAGCTGTTGCCGCAGCCGGTAACGAGCAGGACGACCAGCAGACAGAGAAACGATTGTGCCGTCTTCGGCAAGAGTCGTTGCATATTTAACCTTCGCTCAACGGCTGGGAGAGCGCAGCGGCGGCGCGCTCTCAGCGCGACGACCGTCTGCCGC
>RHLS01000110.1 GCA_003712145.1 Desulfuromonadales bacterium
AGGGCCTGAAGGACGAAAGCGGTGGCAAACCCTTCCTGCGCGCCGACTCCGACAAGACCCTGCCTTACGTCCGGAAACTGATCGACATGAACGTGGCGACCGGCTACGCCCTGATGGCATCCTTCGCCGCCGAGGGCTGGGGAGTACGCCAGGACGACAAGGCAGCCAAGATTTATCAGCGCCGAGCGGCTGACCTGGGGCATGTGCCCTCGCAACAGCATCTCGGGCGGGTATTCCTGCTGAATTTCAATAAACTGCCACCGAAAGAGCGTGACCAGATCGTTGAAATCGGTCGCAAGATGCTGGCCTGTGCTGTCCGGCAAGGGAATCGCGAGGCGGCCTTGGATTTGGCGACCGAATACAAGGTTGACGACAACTACCCCTACGCCCTGTTCTACTACCATCAAGGCGCAAAGATGGGAGATGCCACATGCCTCTATGCCTTAGAGGATTGGTTCGCCAAGGGGGAAAATGGTTATGCCCCCGACCCCAAACGGGCGAAGCTCTACCATGACTACGCCAAACGTGCTGGCAAAATCGGCGCCGGCCGCTTCCCCGATCTCGACAAGGAAATCCCCCTGCCGCCCCCGCCCAAGGGCGGTGCC
>RHLS01000059.1 GCA_003712145.1 Desulfuromonadales bacterium
CCCCGACACACCCCCAGTTCACCACACCCCTCGCAGTCGGCGGGCATGGCGAGCAGTCGGCGGCGAAACTCTTTTTTTGCCGGTGAGGATATGATGTCCTTCAACGGAGTCGCCGCGAGGTCTCCGAGCCGCACCGGCAGCGACGGGCAGGGGTAGACGCCGCCGTCGGACGCGATGGCGATCATGGTGTTGGCAGCCTGACAGCCCCCCTGGGGGAAGGGAACCGTCGGGTTGAAGGCACGCCAGATGAACGGGTCATGGATCGTGACCGACATGTCGCTGGTTCCCCCGGCGGCAACAAGGGCCGTGGCCAGCTCCAGCTGCTGATCACGGGTAAGCAGAAACGGGCTTCGTCCGTCGTACAGGCGTTCCATCGGAATCACGAAACGGGTGATCCCCATCTCCCGACACAGGATGATGAGCGCCGGCAGTTCCCGCCAGTGATCCCTGGCAAGGGTAAATGAAACGCCGAGCGCCGGCCTCAAGCCGTCATTCTCGATCACGCCCGCATGGTGAATGAGCTCGGCGAACCCGGAGACCGCCAGGAGAACCTCCTTGACGCCGAGGCCATGGAGGCGCGACAGGATCAACTCGTCGCTGGCAGGCAGAGGAATGGTGACACTCACGGCGATGCCGCTCCCCTGCAACCGCTCCAATGCCGCAACAGCGCCGCCCTCGAGCCCCGGAGCGGGAAAAGTCACTTGGAGCATGAGGGGGCGGCAGGCGAGGATTTCGTCGGCTATTGGCACAACGGTCGAGATCTCCCCCCCTTCGGGAAGGTCCCAGTAAATGGTTATTGGTGACGCCAATTCCATGGTCTTCCTCACTTCGTGCATGCCCTCTTGAGTAAGTTCCCTTCGACTCCGCTCAGGGAACAATCGTGCGCTGAGCGGAGCCGAAGCGTGAATCAGTGAAATTATTCGCCGACAAGGCGCAACCCCTCAAGGGAGGCGTGGGTCGCTAATACGGTGCTGGACAAAAATATGCACCTAAAAAGACCACACCCGAAGCGGATGTGGCCTTGTCGTCAGACCTTCGTACCGGAAGAACCGGTCAGTTTTGAATTATTCTACTGCTATCTTCTTCGATTTGGCCTTTGCCTCTTGCGCCTTCGGAATCCTTACCTCCAGAATGCCGTCCCTGAACGACGCCTTGGCCTTGTCGCTCTGAACCTCTACGGGTATTCTGAGGGTGCGGCTGAACGTTCCGAAGGAGCGCTCCAGGCGATAGTAGTCCTTCTTCTCCACCTTTTCCTCGGAACGCTTCATCCCCGCGATGGTAACGGACTCTCCGGTGATACGGACGTCGATATCCTCTTTCCTGATCCCCGGGATCTCGGCCTTTACCACCAGATCGGTCCCATCCTCGAAAATGTCCACCGAAGGGTAGAAATCCCCCACCATATCGGGAAACCGGACCCGCGGCACCCACGGCGAGGCAAAAAAGGGTTGATGGAAAAAATCCTCGAACCAGCGTTCCACCCCCTCATAGGTGGTCAGATCACGCCTCGGTTCGACAGGCTCCACCGCGCCGGATTCATCCTTCTTGGACTGCTTTGCTGCCATCACTCCCTCCTTGACCGCCTGTACAGCGGCAACTGTTGTTGATCTCCGGGGGGTTCACACAGGCTCAAGACTAGCAGATACCGTGGCGAAGTCAACTTTCATGTACAATTCTGGCTGGTTGCACATACGATGGGGGACAGCGGGTGATCATTAACGCTCTTGACTTTGTTTTTCCCTCTTCTATACTCCTTCGTGATTTATTGGTACTCAGCCAGGAGGTGACCCCATGCCAAGCAGCAACCGTGCCCCACACAGAACGATCCCGTTCGCCATAGCCGTTCTCTCCCTGGCCGCAACCCTCGGTGCGGCGGGGTGCAAACCCCAGCAGAACACCCCTGCCCAGGCACCACCTCAGCCTCCCGCTCCCGCCATGGCACAGGGCGCCCCGCAGGCTGCCGTGAACGGCGCCATGAATGACCAGCAGAGACAGGCCATGGGAAGCGCCATTTTCAAAAAGAAATGCGCCTCATGCCATGGCGACGAGGGCAACGGCAAGGGCAGCCGCAGCGGACCGTCTCTCCAGAATGCCGGGCTCAAATACGGAAACACCGCCGAGGCAGTGCGCGAGAGCATCAGCAAAGGGCGCCCCGGCGGCATGCCCGCATTCGGCCACGTCTTCCAGGAGATTGAAATCGAAACCCTGGTTGCCTATGTGCTGAGTCTCAAGAAATAGGGGACCATGGTGCCATCACCTCTCGAATCCGCACGCGACCTCGTCTCTTCATCTACGGAGTTGCCCACCATTCCGGAGATTGTGCTCCGTATCGTCGGCAAGCTCAACGATGAAGACGTCTTCATCGACGATATCATTCCCCTGGTTCTCCAGGATCAGGTCCTGACCGGGAGAGTGCTGCGACTGGTCAACTCAGCGCTCTATTCACCCCTGGAACCGGTAAGCTCCGTGCGGGAGGCATTTATTTACCTGGGTCTCGAACGACTCAAGGAAGCCATCTTCACCTGCGCAATCATCGATCTTTTCAAGTCCGGCACCGGGACCTTCAACCGCTCGACGCTCTGGACACATGCCCTTGGCGTGGCAATCATAGCCAGAGCAATCGCCACGAGCGTCGGGGGCCCCGATCCGTCGGATGCGTATGTTGCCGGCCTCCTCCACGATGTGGGAGAAGTTTTCTTCAGTTACTACCTGAAAGACGATTTCGTCCGCGTAAGCAACACAGTTGCGGCAGACAACACGACCTTTCTTGACGAAGAATACCACCAGTTCGGCACGTCACACTGCGAAGTCGGCTATTTCATCGGCGAGCGGTGGCGTTTCGATCCACCTGTCACCAACGCCATCCTGTTCCACCATTCGCCCGAAAGCGCCCCTCCAGAACATGCCGCGATGGTCGCCATCGTTGCCATCGCCAACCTCTATGCCACACTCCGGCGGCTCGGGTATGGCAACCCGCGGCCAACGCGGGATGACCTTTACAGCTTCGGGGCTTGGCAGACCCTGCAGCAAGCCCTCCCCGATGCGGTCGTCTCACCTCAAGCAATCATCAATGAGCTTGACAGTTCCATCACCAAGATCCAGAGTGCCATTGACGCAACCTTTCTCTAACCGTGGCAAATGATAGGTGTCCGGCGCAAAGGGAACACTGTCAGGGCAAAAGAGTTGACGCACCAAATAAACAGGGGGCCATCCCGAACGGGAGGCCCCCTGCAGCGTCTTCATGTGGTGAGACGGGCCGCTTCTTATTTTTCCGTGTACCTGATCGTGTACCGGAAGCTCTTCGGATCGTAAAAATCAAGCGTCTTCCCCCCCACCTCCGCATAGGGATAGCCGAAGGTGTTCAGGGGCGCCCCCGCCTGGGGCGGGTTGAGAACCACGTCACGCCCCACGGCGATCCTGATCCTATAGGGGTCGATCCCCCCCCAGAAATACTCCCGGTACTCCTTCGTCTTCGGACCCTTCAGCTCCAGCTTCTCCACGAGCATCGCCTTGCGCACGTCGGCCGGATCCACGGGCACCCAGCCGTAACCGGGGAGGAAGAACTCCGCCCAGCAGTGCTGCCAGGTAGTTATGTCCTCCTCGGCCTTCTTGCCGAGACGGATGCCGAAGATCTCCCGGGCCGGCACTCCGGCCGCACGGCAGAGGGCGATGTAGACCGAGGAGATGTCGGTGCACTTTCCCCCCGGCTTCTGCAGGAGCACGCAGACATCCCCCTTGCCGCACCCCTTGGTTTCCGGATCCCGGTACATGTTCTCACAGGTCCAGTCATAGATGGCCTTCGCCTTCTCCAGCACCGTCTTCTTCCCTTTGGTGATAGTGTCGGCAAGCTTTTTCACCTGGCCGTCAATGGGGCCAAGACTCGTGGGCGCCAGGTACTGGCGGTAGTCGGCCGGGTCCCAGGCGGCTTCCTTCTTCGGGAACGACCGGTGCGCGATCTCCTGCCGCTCGGCAGCAAAGGAGAAGGTCAGCTTCCGGGTTTTGGCGTCCTCAGCCCAGCGGGCATAGAGCATGGGGGTGCCGTTCACCGGCTCGGTGTAGACCGCGGATTCGGCAAAATCGCCGGACACCTTCACGCCGTTGATGGACTGATCGGCATCGGACACCGGGTAGGGAAGCCAGAGCCTCGCCTCCTTACCCTGCTCCTGGGCCGTGAGGTCAACCTCGACGGTGACGATGCCGGCGCGGCTCTTGGCCCAGGCGGCGGTGGAGCCGGCAACGAGGGCCAGCATTGCTGTGACTGCGATAAACTTTCTCATCTGTCCTCCTGGAAATAATCAGCGACCGGAAACGCACATCTCGGGATGGGGCCACCCCTCGGCCCCCTTCTCCAGGATGTACATCCGGCTTTCATCGACCCCTTTGGCCTTCAGGTAATCATAGGTGTTCCTGGCGCCACCACCCCCCCGGGGGCAGACGATGACGATGTCGTTCTTGGTCGCACCGATCTTCTCCAGGGTGGCATCAAGCCGCTTCTTTTCCTCGTCGGTCTTGACCGGGTAGGCATTGGTCTCCACCGCACCCTTGAAGTGCTTCCTGGCGAAATCGGCGGGGGCCTGGATGTCGACGATGATCATCGGTTTCCCGCTTTCCAGCCACCCCTTGAAGACGTCCGTTTTAACATAGCGGTAATCGGCGGCCAGGGCCGTGACGGCGGCGAGAAGAACAGAGAACATCAACACTACGATCCATCGTTTCATTGCTTCATTCCCTTTCACCCAGAAAAAACCCGGGATGCCGCGGCACCCCGGTGTATCATTTTGTCCCATCACCCGGCAGGGCGAAGGGGTCTTACAGCCTTATGACCGATGCCGCCTTCGTGAGGCTCTCGGCAATGGTGAACATGTTGGTCACCGCTCCGGCCCGCAGCTTGTCCTTGCGGTTGAAGAAGTCGAGGCAGACGCCGCAGGAGAGGACTTCCACCCCCTTGTTGCCCAGCCGATCCAGGGCCTCAAGCACCTCCGACCCCTCCGTGGCGAGCAGCACGCCGGTGTTGACAAAGAACAGCCGATCGGGGAGTTCATCCAGGTCAAGCAGGGTGATGATGAAGTTCTTCATGAGGAGCCGCCCCAGCTCTTCCGGACCATCGCCGAGGCGGTCAGATGCAATGAGCATGACGGTTTCTCCGTTCTTCGCCTTCTCCCTCCGGGCCTTTTCGGACACCGAGCCTCCCTTGGAGGTGATCGTCAGCGCGAAACCACCGGACACCTCCGCCTCGGTGACAGCAAAGCCACGACTTTCGGCAAAACGGGTCACGTTCTCCCGGGGTGCTCCCGGGTCGACGATGATCTGCACCGCCACACCCCGCGCCTCTTCCAGCGCCCGCTTGGTGGTCACCACCGGGGTCGGGCATGCCATGGTCCTGCAATCGATAATTCTCATCCGTTCAAAACTCCTTACAGCCAGACCACCCAGGCATCCTGGATGTTCTTCAGCAGCCAGTCGGCACCACGCTTCTCCACGAAGTCATACTTGTCGCCGCCCGTTGCCCCCATGTATTCGGCGCACGGCGGACAGACCCCGAAAGAAGCACCCTTCTCCTTCAGCTTCTTCATCAGTTCAGCCGCAGTGCCGAATTTCTTGAAAATCGGCGATTCGATCCGCTCGGCCTTTCCCTTGTTGGCCAGGTCCGCCCCCTCGAGGGTCATCCAGACATGGACCTCGCCCCACCCCTTGTCCTGGGCGGTCACCGCCATGAGCAGCGCCAGAATCGCCCGGTTCGGATCATTGCCGCCACTGGTTGCGACCACAACATACTTCCCCTTCTTATCCCCTTCGGCTGCCACGGCAGTGCCACCCATCACGGCGGCGAGCCCGGCGGCGCCGATCCCCATGCCGAGGGTCTTCAGGAAGTCGCCCCTGCTCAGAGTGTCGGCTGCTTCTTGTGCTTCGCCTGTCACCTTATCATCGCGCACCATGAAAACCTCCCCCATCAGTGGTAGTATTATCTCAAACAAACGAATTATTAAGTATTTGACAGAGCAAGGTCAAATTGATAATTTTGATCAAATGAATCATATCCATCGTTATTGCCGATAGACATGCCATGAACCTGAAACAGCTCGAAGTTTTCCTCGCCGTGGCCGAGAGTGGCAGCTTCTCCCGAGGGGCCGAGGCAACCTTCATCACCCAGTCGACGGTGAGCCAGCACATAGCCGCCCTGGAGCAGGAATTGGGGGTCAGGCTCCTGGACCGGACGAGCCGCGGCGCCCTCCTCACCGAAGGGGGCAAGATCCTCCTGGAGCAGGCCCGCCAGGTGGTGGCAGGCACCTGGGAGATCGAACGGAGCATGCGGCGGTTCCGGGGGCTGGAGGAGGCGCATCTGCGAGTGGGAGGGAGCACGATACCCGGCGACTACCTGATCCCCGAGGCGCTCCCCCTCTTCATCGAGCGGTTCCCGGGCATCCAACTGACCCTCGCGCAGGGAGACAGCCGCGAGATTGTCGACAAGGTGGCGCGGGAGGTGGTGGAAATCGGCGTCGTGGGTAGCCGCTTCGACGACGATGGAATCACTTTCGATGCCTTGGGGCGCGACGAGATCAGGGTGGTCGCCTGCAGCGGCCACTGTCTCGCCGGCCGGAAAAGCATCACCATCGACGAGCTGACGGGCGAGCGGTTCATCATGCGCGAGCCAGGCTCCGGCACGGCAAAGACTGTCAAGGAAGCTCTGGACGCCGCGGGAATCAATCCTGACCAGCTCACGTCCCGGGCCTGCCTCGGCAGCACCGAAGCGGTCAAGCATGCCGTGGCTGAAGGGCTGGGGATATCCTTTATCTCGGAAATAGCGGTGCGGAAGGAACTCGCCCGGGGCGAGCTGGTGGAGCTGACGGTGGAGGGTCTTGCGATCTCCCGCGCCTTCTACCTGGCCACCCGGTCGGGACGCGAGCTCTCTCCCGCCGCCCGGGCCTTCGCCGCCCTGATGCGGGAAATCTGCAACTGACAGGGACCATCAATGGAAAAGATCCTCATCGTAGACGACGAAGCCTTCATCCGCGAGAACGTGGAGCGGATCCTGGGCGAGGAAGGGTATCAGGTCCTCTCGGCGGCCGGGGGTGCCGAAGCCATCGAGATAATCTCGGAGGAAGACGTGGACCTGGTGCTCCTGGACCTGAACCTGGGGACCGAGGACGGCATCGAAGTGCTCAAGTCCCTGAAGAAGATCGACCCGGAACTCCTGGTCATCATCATCACCGGCTTCGGCTCCGTAGAGAGCGCCGTTGACGCCCTGAAGCTGGGGGCATTCCACTACATGAAAAAGCCCTTCAAGGCCGATGCCCTGCGGGTCATCGTGAAGCTGGCGCTCCAGACCCAGACCCTCAAACGCGAGGTCCGCAACCTCCGCAAGGGGGATCTGGAGCTGTTCGAGAACATGCCGCTGGTGGGGGCCGGCTCGGGGCTCAAGGAGATCATCCGGCAGGTGAAGGAGATCGTAAAGTACCCGGTCTCCACGGTGCTCATCACCGGCGAATCGGGGACGGGAAAAGAGCTGGTGGCCCGAACCATCCATCACCTGTCTGACCGCCGCGAGGCCCCTTTCATCGAGATCAACTGCGCCTCCATGCCGGTGAATCTCCTGGAGAGCGAGCTCTTCGGCCACGAGAAAGGGGCCTTTACCGACGCCAGCCACCGCAAGCCCGGGCTCTTCGAAGAGGCCAACAAGGGAACCATATTCCTGGACGAGATCGGCGAGATGGACATCTCCATCCAGGCAAAGCTCCTGCGGGTGCTGGAGGACCGGAAGATCCGCCGGGTGGGCGGCACCCGGAACATAGAGATCGACGTCCGGGTGGTAGCCGCCACCAACCGCAACCTGCGGGATGCGATCCGCCAGGGGACTTTCCGGGAAGACCTCTACTACCGCCTCAATGTCCTGCCGATCCACCTGCCGGCCCTGCGGGAGCGGCGGGAGGACATCCTGGTGCTCGCGAAGTTCTACCTGGACCGCTTCAGCCGCACCTTCTCCCGCTCGTTCCAGGACATATCCCCCGAGGCCATGCGGATGCTGGAGGCCTACCCGTGGCCCGGCAACATCCGTGAACTGAAGAACGTCATCGAGCGGACCTGCATCATGCACGACGGCCCGACGCTTCTCCCCGAGCACCTCCCCCGCGAGATCAACCCACCCGACACGGCCGCCATGGCCAAGAGCGAGGCGGTCATGGCCGACCTCTCCCTGGGGCTCGAGGCAGCCACCGACCGCTACGAGAAGGAACTCATCGAGACGGCCCTGAAGCTCACCGGCAACAACGTCCTCCAGGCCGCCCAGATCCTCCACATACCCCGGGGGACCCTCCGCTACAAGATGGCCCGGCACGGGCTCTGACCCTCCCTTCCTGCCGCGCCACCCCACTTCATTGGAACCTCTCTTGCATACCTGTCTCTGTTCCTAATTAATTCACAGAAACAGGCACTTACCCAAGACTGAGGCCCATGAGAAAACCAGTACTCGATGTCATTGTTCTGAACATACTCCTCATCATCGGGGTAACCGCGGTTTCCACCCTCCTCTTCCTGATGGTGATCCGCGATGAGACGGTGCGGCGCGCCGCAGTCGAGCAGAAACAGGGGATCGAAACCTTCTGGAAGCTGCTCAGGGCAAAGGGGACGGAGTTCAGGGTCGTCGACGGCAAATTGATGGCCGGAGACTACGTCCTGAACGGCAACCACGAGCTCCCAGACACCATCCAGTCGATCTTCGGCGGCACCGCCACGGTCTTCATGGGAGACACGCGGGTGTCCACCAACGTCCTCAAGGAAGACGGCACAAGGGCGGTGGGCACAAAGCTCGTCGGCCCTGCCTACGATGCCATCTTCAAGGAAAAGCGCCCCTATCGAGGCGAGGCCATCATCCTCGGCATACCCTGCTTCACCGCCTACGACCCCATCAGGGACAGCCGCGGCGAAATCATCGGCGTGCTCTATGTGGGCGCCCAGAAGAAGGAGTTCTTCTCCCGGTACGAGCAGTACAAGACCGGCGCCATCTTCGGCTCGGCGATCATCGCCTCCCTGTTCACGGTGCTTGCCGTGATCATGCTCAAGCAGAGAAAGCTCCGGATAGACGCAATCGAGGAGAGCGAGAGGCGGTACCGAACCCTCTTCGAGAATTCCGCCGAAGCTATTCTGCTCCTCGATGACGTCTTTGTTGACTGCAACGAGCAGGCGTGTCAATTGTTTGGCACCAACCGTAGCGAAATCATTGGGAAGTCTCCTGCTCAACTCTCCCCTGACCTGCAGCCCGACGGCTCATTATCCACAGACAAAGCTCGCCAACTTATTGACACCACCCTGACCGGTGAAGCCCAGACTTTTGCCTGGCAGCACCGGCGGCAGGACGGTTCCATCATCGATACCGAGGTATCTCTCAATGCGGTAACCATAAAAGGAAAAATGGTTCTTCAGGCCTCTGTCCGCGACGTCACAGAACGGACGAAAGAGGAAAATCTGATTCGTGATATCGCCGGCATTCTGGCGGAGCCGGGCGGCGAGGCGTTTTTCCCGTCACTCACCCTGCAGTTGGCGAAGCTCCTGGAAATGGACTACGCGTTCATAGCGGAACTGAGCGACGACATGAAAAGTGCCAGGACCATCGCCGGCTGTGCGTTGGGGAACGCTATCGACAGCCCCGAATACCTTCTCGAGGGGACCCCCTGCGCCAATGTGATAAACGGCGAGTTCTGCTACTACCCCGACCGCCTGGCGGAGTTGTTCCCGGACGATCGTATGCTGGTGGAAATGGGAGTAAAGGGATATATCGGCATACCGCTCGCAAGCTCCTCGGGCCGCCCCCTCGGACTCTTGGCAATGCTTCACGGCGAGGCACTCCAGGACCGAGGCCGCTACGAATCGGTGTTCAAGCTCTTCGCCATCCGCATAGCCGGCGAACTGGAGCGCCGGCAGGCGGAAAAGGCCCTGGAGCGGCTCAATCACCGCACGCGGCTTATTCTCGAGTCGGCCGGTGAGGGGATCTACGGCGTGGACCGGGAGGGGAAGATCACCTTGGTCAACCCGTCGGCAGCCGCCATGCTCGGCTACACCGTGGAGGAGCTCCTCGGCCGGTCGAGCCACGAAACCTTCCACTACCAAAAGACTGACGGCTCACCCTATCCCCGCTGCGACTGCCCGATCCTCGCCTCCATCCGGGACGGAGAGAGCCAGCGGATCGAGGACGACCTCTTCTTCCGCAGGGATGGGTCCGCCTTTGCCGTGGAGTACTTCTCATCCGCCGTGAGGGAAGACGACTCCATTGTCGGGGCCGTGGTGGTCTTCTCCGACATCAGCGAACGCAAACGGATCGAGCATACGCTGCGCCAGAGCGAGGAGAGCCTGGCCAGGGCCCAGAAGATTGCCCACCTGGGGAACTGGGACTGGGATATCCGTAACAACACACTGTCCTGCTCCGATGAAAGCTTCCGCATTTACGGACTCTCCCCCCAGGAAAGAGTCCCAACCTATGAAACGTTCATTGCCGCCGTCCATCCCGAAGACCGGGAAGCGGTAACGGAAGCGATTGACGCCGCCCTGCACGACCGCCGCCACTACAACATTGAGCACCGCCTCGTCCGCCCGGACGGCACCATCCGTTGTGTCCATGGAAGGGGCGAAGTAATCCGGGACAACACCGGCGCACCCGAACGGATGATCGGCACGGTCCAGGACATCACCCATCGGAAACGGACCGAGGAATCGCTCCGCATGATCCGTCTGCAGCAGCAGGCCATGCTCGACAACATTCCCGACCTAGTCTGGCTCAAGGACGACGAAAGCAGATTTATCGCCGTCAACGCGGCATTCGGACAATCGTGCGGCTTCCTTCCCGCCGACCTTATCGGCAAGACGGACCTGGACGTATGGCCAACCGACCTTGCCACACTCTATCGTGAGGACGACGCTCGAGTCATGAAGTCAGGAAAACAGATCCGCACCGTGGAACCGCTTGTCGACGTCCAAGGCAGGAGAACCTGGATCGAAACCATAAAGATGCCCATTTTCGATGGTTCGGGCACGGTTATCGGCACCACGGGAATCGCCCGGGACATCACGGAGCGGATGCAAGTCGACAATGCCCTGCGGGAGAGCGAGGCACGCTTCAGGGAGATCTTCGAACAGAACGAGGACGCCATCATCCTGCTGGCCCGGGAAACCCTGGACATCCTCGATGCCAACGGGGCGGCGGAGGCCCTTATGGGGTATAACCGGGAAGAGCTCATGCGGCTGGGCCCCTGGTCATTCATCGCTCCCGACGACTATGGCATGGTCATAGAGGCCATCCCGCCCGCCGGGGATACGACCCCTTTCCATCTGGACCGCATCAGCGCCGTCCGGATCGACGGAACCCGCCTGATCGCCTCCATCTGGGGCAAGATCATCAGGTTGCGGGACACGGAGGTGGTCTACTGCTCCATCCGCGACATCACTAAGAAGATACGCATGGAGGAGGAGGCACAGATCACCCAGGCCCGCCTCATCCACGCCAACAAGATGACGTCGCTCGGCGTCCTCGTCTCGGGGATCGCCCACGAGATCAACAACCCCAACACCTTCATCCAGGGGAACGCGGCGCTCATTGAGGATGTCTGGTTCGACACCATCCCAATCCTTGACAGCCATCGCACCGAGAATGGCGATTTTATCCTGGGTGGGCTCCCGATCGGAGAGATCGAGCGAATCGTCCCCCGCCTCCTCCATGGAGTCAAGGAGGGATCGCGCCGCATCAGCGCCATCGTCAACAACCTCAAGGACTTCGCCCGGGAGGACACCGCAAAGTCGTATACCCCGATCAGTGTCAACCGGATCGTGGAGGATGCCAGACTCATCCTCAGCTACCAGATTCACCGCTACACCGACCATTTCCGTCTGGATCTGGCCGAAAACCTCCCCTTGGCCCAAGGGAAATCCCAGCAGATTGAGCAGGTGGTCATCAATCTGATCATGAACGCCCTGCAGGCGCTTCCAGGGAAAGGGGCGGGTGTCATCGTCTCAACGGACGCCGACACGATCGCATCCGTCATAACCATCACCGTCCGCGACGAAGGAGAAGGGATGTCGCCGGAGGTTATGGAGCGGCTCACGGAGCCCTTCTTCTCCACAAAGCTGGAACGGGGAGGCACCGGCCTGGGGCTCTCCATCTCCGCCGCCATCATCAGGGAGCACAACGGCACGCTGAAGTTCGAATCGACTCCCGGCAGGGGAACCACCGCCACAGTGACCCTGCCGATCGCACACAGACTGGAAAACGAAGTCCCCGCTTCACCCGGAGGTTAACCAATGCTTGACCAAAAGACCTTTCCCGTCCTGCTGGTGGACGATGAAGAGGAAATCCTCTTCACCACCAGCATCACGCTGCGCAGTGCCGGCTTTTCCCGGGTGCTGACGGAAAGCGACAGCCGCAGGGTCATGGAAACCCTTTCCCGGCAGCAGGTGGGGCTCGTCCTCCTGGACCTCTACATGCCGCACTTCCCGGGATACGAGCTCCTCAGGGAGATCACCGCCAACCACCCGCAGATTCCGGTCATCGTGGTGACGGCGGCAAACGAAGTGGAAATGGCCGTGGAGTGCATGAAGGCGGGGGCCTTCGACTATTTCGTAAAGCCGGTGGAGCCACAGCGGCTCCTGGCGACGGTCAGGAGGGCGCTGGAGATGCACTGTCTCCGCTCCCAGGTGAATTCCCTGAGCAGCCGCCTCCTCACGGGCGAACTCCAGAACGAAGGGGTGTTTGCACCGATCATCACCCGCAGCCAGAAGATGCGGGCCATTTTTCAGTATCTGGAGGCGGTGGCCGGCAGCGACCAGCCGATCCTGGTCACCGGTGAGACGGGGGTCGGCAAGGAGCTCATCGCCCGCACCGTCCACGAGATAAGCGGGCGCACCGGCCCCTTCGTGGCGGTCAACATCGCCGGGCTCGACGACACGGTCTTCTCCGACACCCTCTTCGGTCACCGCAAGGGAGCCTTCACCGGCGCCGACCAGCCACGGGAGGGGCTCATCGCCAGGGCAGCAGTGGGCACCCTCTTCCTCGACGAGATCGGCGACCTACAGCCGTCATCCCAGGTGAAGCTCCTCAGACTCCTCCAGGAGCAGGAATATTACCCCCTGGGGGCCGACACGCCGAGCCGGGCCAACGCGCGGATTGTCGTCGCCACCAACCGGGACCTGAAAGCGATGATGGCGGAAGGGAACTTCCGGAAAGACCTATACTACCGCCTGAGCGCCCATCAGGTCCTGATTCCTCCCCTGCGGGACCGGCGCGAGGATATTCCGCTTCTGGTGGAGCACTTTTTCGGCGAGGCGTCAGCCGCTCTCTCCCGGCAGAAACCGACCATCCCCGGGGAACTGGCCGGCTACCTGGGCACCTACGCCTTTCCGGGAAACATCCGGGAACTGCGGGCCATGGTCTATGATGCCATGGCGCGCCACGACAGGGGGGTGCTCTCCCTTGCCAGCTTCCGGGAGGTGATCGGCCCCTCGCGCCCCCCGACGGAAACATCGCCCCTCCCCTTCCTCGGAGGCCTGCGCGAAGGGTCAGGACATGCCGGTCGCATGCCGACCCTGAAGGAGGCGGAGGACGCCCTCATCGCCCATGCCCTGCGGATCGCCAACGGCAACCAGGGGATAGCCTCAACCCACCTGGGGATCACGCGCCAGGCCCTCAACAAGCGCCTCAGCAGGAAAAGCACTGACCATTAAAGTCTTTCCCCTCCCTTGACGGGAGGGGGTCAGGGGGTGGGTGAAACCG
>RHLS01000060.1 GCA_003712145.1 Desulfuromonadales bacterium
GTCTTTCCCGGGGGGGGAGGGGTGCCGCGGCATCCTTCGCAGCTTTACGAGGCTTTCCTGGAGGGTCCGGTGCTCTTTGCGATCCTGCTTCTGGTGGGGCGAAAGGAGCGGCCGGCGGGGGTTGTTTTTTGGACCTTTATTGCCTTTTACGGGCTTTTTCGCTTCATTGTTGAGTTCTTTCGCGAACCCGACGAACACCTGGGGCTGCTTTTCGGGCCGTTTTCCATGGGACAACTCCTCAGCTTCCCCATGTTTCTGCTGGGATTGATGATGGTTGTCCTGGCATTCTACACGGCGAATCGCTCCACGCGGTAACTCTTATTCCTCCATGCCTACATGCAGCTCAGGTTCTTGGTCATCTCCAGTACGTTCCCGCCATTAATTTTCTCGTAACTCACCGTATCCATCAGTTGCTTGATGATGTAGATTCCCCTTCCCCGATCTTCCAGCGTGTCGAAGTCGGGGGGGGGGATGCTGTTAATGTCGAACCCCTGACCGTCGTCGTAGACCCTGATAAGCAGATCCTGGTCGGAGATGGTTATGTAGACGTGGACCATCTTGTCCGGGTCGTTGGCGTTGGCGTGTTTGATGGCGTTAACCATCGCCTCGGTGAGGACCAGGTTAATGTGGTAGGCCAAGGTGTCCCGGTCGCCGTGGAATCGGTCCAACTCCTTGGCGATGTCTTCTCCGATCCGGCCGATAAGGCTCAGATAGCGGGTCTGATTCGGTACCTTGATGTCAACCTCGATCTCGTTCTTTTCCATCCCTCACACCCCTAGAAGTTTTCCACTGCTTCAGCCGTGGAGCCGAATATTTCGAAGACCCGGTGAAGCCGGGTCAGCTCGAACATTGATTTAACCTGGGGCTGCAGGCTCGCCAGCTTGAGGCTCCCCTGGTGGGAGATGGCGTTCTTGAAGCCGGAGACGAGAGCGCCGAGCCCTGAGCTGTCGATAAAGCGGACATCGTTCAAGTCCACAAGGATGTTCTTCCTGCCGCCGTCAAAGAACTCCTGCATCGTCACCTTCAGGTCGTTGGAGTTATGGGCGTCGAGCCGCTCTTCCTTCACGAAGATGACCAGGACATCGTTCTTTTCTTCAGTTTTCAGGTTCATGGGAGCACTCCTTTGGGTTCGGTCTTCCGGGAAGGAATGGGACCGTTATGATTCTTTGTATCGTTTAGAAAGTGTACACCAAATGACACCATTTTTCTTGTTGTTTCATTAGCCGAGGACCTTGAAGACAACCATGGAGACATCGTCGTTCAGGCTGGTGTTCTGGCAGAAAGCTTCAACCTCGGCAAGTATGGCGCCGATGATCTCGTCAACGGGACGGTTGCGGTTGGTGGCAAGGAGGTCACAGAGTCGGCTCGCCCCGAAAAAATCGCCCTGGGCGTTCTCGGCTTCGGTAATGCCGTCGGTATAGAGGAGGACAATATCGCCCTCGTGGAGAAGGATGCTCTTTTCCTCGAATAGCACGTCCCGCTTGACGCCGAGGATGAGCCCTTCAGCGTCAAGCTCGATGCATGCCCGGTTGCCCGTGCGGTAAATGAGGGGAGGGTTGTGACCCGCGTTGGCATACGTAAGGAGATGGTTCGTAGTGTCGTAACGGACGTAAAACATGGTGATGAAAAGCTCGGCACCGGAGAGATCGTCATGGAGAATCTCGTTAAGGGTTGCAAGGATGTCGGCGGTGCTCTTGTCGGAACGGGCCTGGGCCCGGAGCACGGTCCGCGTCTCCGCCATGATGAGGGCCGCACCGACGCTGTGGCCCGAAACGTCGGCAATGACCATATCGACACAGGCGTTGCCGTGCCGGAAGTAGTCGTAGTAATCACCTCCAACGTGTGCCGCCGGCTTGCACCGGCCGTCGATCGCCAGCTCGGGAATGACGGGGGGAGACGAGGGGAGAAGCGAAAGCTGGATCTGCTTGGCTATCTCCATTTCTTTCAGCACCCGGGCGTTTTGTAGAAGCGCCCGCTCCTTCTCTTCCCGTTCCCGATCCTTCTCGTCCATCTCCCTGACGATCCTGACCGCCTGGGCCAGTTGGCCGGAGAGGCTTTCGAGCAGGTTCAGGAACGGCTCGTTAAAGAGACCGATGATGGTTTTGGAGAAGACCGATAGGATGCCCAGCGGACGTTCTCCCTTGCGGGCGATGGGGATGTGGGCGAAGGACTTGATTCCCTCGCGCTGCATCAGCTCCCGGGAGAGGGGTTTGGTGATGTACAGGGTATCGTTCACGAATTGGATCCGGTTCGTCAGAAACGCTTCGCCGATGTAGGTCTCGCTTTCCGGGTCCCAGTCCTGGCCGATTATCCCGGCTATCCCCTTGCCACTGAAACTCTTGAGCCGCAGCAGCCCGTTATCGTCGACCAGCCTGACGACGGCCAGGTCGAGCTTGAACTCCTTGAGGAGCAGCTTCAGCAGGTCGTCCACGATGATCTCCAGATCGAGGGTCTGGTTCATGATCTCCGAGGCCCGCAGGCGCACGTAGAGGGCCTCGCGGCTTTCCGCAAGCGACGCCTGGACCGTGCTGAAGATGTCATAGACCGGTTCCATCCGCGACCCCAGATCCGAGAGGTAGCTCTCAACGATTGCCCCCGCTGCCGCCGCGCCGACGGAGCCGGCCAAGGTCTTTTCGGTAAAGCGTTTGAGCTTCGGCAGTTCGAACTCGGACACGCCACCATGCGCGTCGATCTCGCGGTTCCCCAGGTACTCGGCGATGGCCGTGTGGGCCTGTTTCTCACCGATGAACTTGGACATGAGATTCACGAACTGCATGATGGTGACCGGTTTCGACATCCGCTTGGTTTCCCACGGTACGCCGTTTTTCTTCGGGGAGAAGATGTCGACGAATTTCCTGACTTGATCCCGCTCCCGTTCGCTCTGGGGGAGGATAATGGAACATGCCAGATATGAACCGATATTGAAGAGCATGGTCCAGAAGAGGGCGTGGGTCCAGATGTCGAACCCCGAGAGGCCGAAGAGTTCCGTCGGTTTCAAGAGTGCGATGCCGAAGGGCCCGTGGTCGAGGATCGTCTTGGGGAGCCATCCCGACATGATGAATGATGGGAGAAGCAGGGTATAGAACCAGAGGGCAAAGCCGAGAACGATGCCGGTGAGCGCGCCGATCTTGTTTCCCCGACGCCAGTAGAGGCCGCCGATGAGGGCCGGTCCGAACTGGGCCGCCGCGGCAAAAGAGATGAGCCCCATATTGACCAGCATGAAGGTCTCCCCCACCAGGATCTGGTAGAGATAACCCAGGAAGACCACCAAGAAAATGCTCAGGCGCTTGAGATTGATGAGCATTGCCGGAAACCACGAGCGCGGGTTGAACTTCATGACGATCGGCATCAGCAGATAGTTGAGAACCATGGTTGAGATGGCCACCGATTCCACCATGACCATGCCTGCGGCGGCGGAGAAGCCCCCCAGGAAGGTGATGAGGGTGAGCCACGAGTGGCCGCTGGAGAGGGGAAGCGTCAGAACGAAGAAGTCGGCCCCCAGGACGCCGCCGGTTTTGAGTATTCCCCCCAGGGCGATCGGCATGACGAAGAGGTTGATCAGGAACATGTACGCGGGCAGGAGCCACATCGCCTTCTTGATGTGATTTTCGTCCGAGTTCTCGATCACCATCACGTGGAACTGCCTGGGGAGTAGCATGATGGCGCTCATGGACAGGAAAAGGGTAGTGAACCAGCGGGCGTAGGAGGTCTCGCCGGGCCCGCCCAGGGTGGTCAGGTGCTCCAGCAGGTTCCCTTGGGCATCGATGCGGGCAAAGATGTCGCCGAAGCCGTCGAAAAGGCCGAAGGTGACAAAGATACCAACGGCGAGAAACGAGAAGAGCTTTAGCAGCGACTCCACCGCCACGGCAGCCACAAGCCCTTCGTGGCGTTCGGATGAAACCAGGTGGCGGGCGCCGAAAATGACGCTGAAGATGCTGAAGATAAGGGCCGCGAAGAAGTTGGTGTGCAGTGACAGCGGGTAGTTCGTATGCAGGAGAGGGAGCTGCACGTAAGGGTAACCGCAGATGATGTCGAAGGTGGTGGAGACCGCCTTCAGCTGCAGCGCGATGTACGGCATGATTCCGATAATGGCGATAATGGTGATGACGGCGCCGAGCCATTGGGACTTGCCGTAGCGGGAGCTGATGAAGTCGGCGATGGAGGTGATGTTGTTTTCCTTGCTGATCCGGACGATCTTGCGCAGGAGAAACCACCAGGTCAAGGCCATGAGGGTTGGACCCAGGTAGACGAGAAGAAAGTCTATGCCGGTGGTTGCTGCTTTGCCGACGCTTCCGTAAAAGGTCCAGGTGGTGTGGTAGACGGCGATTGAGAGGGTGTAGACAAAAGGGTTGGCAATGATGCTCTTTCCCATCTCCTGCTTCTTGTCGGCATAGTAGGCCACCGTGAAGAGCAGGACAATGTAAAGCATTGAGACGCCGACCACCAGTTCGATACCGAGGATCACCGCTGATCTCCTTCGTCGTTCTCGTCCTCAGTAAGATTACATGCCTTGGTGAAGAGGTAGATGACAAGGATCGAAACCGCCCATCCTCCAACGAAGTAGAGGTAAAGCTGGGGAATGTCGGCGATCCGGTTCGGCTTGTTGAAGATCTGGACGAACGGGTAGTTCATCATGATCAAGCCGAGGACGAAAAAGATCACCCACGATTCCTTCAGTCGCAGCCGTTTGAACAGTTCGACCCTGAATTTCAACCACACGGCAGTATCCCCATGGCACCGAGGATGGTGTCCGCCATCTCGGCCGCCAGTTGTGACGTGTCAACGGTTATGACAGCACCTTCACGTTCCCCGGGGGGCTCGAACTCATCCCGCTGACGGAGGTAGATCTCCCAGCGTCCGTCCGACGGTTCACGGGAATCATTCATTCGGGCGTCGAGGCGTTCACGCACTGTCTCCTCCGGGCAGGTGGCGTGGATGATGACGAGGGGAACACCCTGGCTTTTTGCCAGTACGGTGAAGGGGCGACGGTCCGAACGCCGGCGGAAGGTCGCGTCGATTATGATGCTTTGTCCTGCTGAAAGGGCTGCTTCAGCCCGGTCGAGGAGAGCTCCATAGGTGCGGGCTGTGGCTTCTTCCGCGTAGATGCCTTCGCCAAACGCTTCGGCGCGGCGGTCCGTCGGCTCGAGCCCCGCCAGTTCTTTTCTTACCACATCGGAACTTGCCATTGCCACCCCCAACTCAAGGGCGAGCTCCCGAGCCAGGAAACTCTTGCCGCTTCCGGTTGGTCCGCAGGTGATGACGAGGCTTCGTCGAAGCGCGCCGCGCAGCACATACCCGCGGGCGAGGCGCAGGTAACGGCCGGCCCGTTCCCTGGCTGCCACCTTTTCTTCTTCCGGTATCTGAGGGTCCTGGAGCCGCATGCTTTCCACTTTTCCCCTGATAAAGGCCCGATAGACCTTGTAGAAATCGAGTACTGCGGTTGCCTCGCTGTCACCGGTGATCCCGATATACTCGTCGAGGAATATCCGGCTGAAATCGGGGCGAAGGTGATAGTCGAAGTCCATCAGGAGGAAGGCGATGTCGGCGGCGGTGTCACCATGGCGGAAGCGGGTGTTGAATTCGATGCAGTCGAAGATGCAAACGTTCTCCTCATCTCTGAGGCAGATGTTCTCCATGTGGATGTCACCGTCGCAGTCGCGGATGAAGCCGCCGTTCACCCGCTGGTGGAACTGGTCGGCATGCTCACTCATGAAGCGCTCAACCCACGCTTCAATCAGCTGCGCGTCGCGACCACTGATAGTAATGTCTCTGAACAGCCTTGCCTGCTGGAAGTTTTCTTCCCAGTTGGCCCTGATGGTCGCAAGGCTGCCCCCTGCGTCGATCTCTTCGCCCCGCTCGGCAACCTGGTGGAACAGGCCGACGGCGCGGGCGACGGCACGGATATGCGTCTCCGTCACCCTGTTCTCGCGCAGCATCCGGTCGAGCATCCGCTCCGCCGGCAGCCGCTTCATCTTGACGGCATAGTCAATGACCCGTCCATTTCCGAAAAAGGAGGCTCCCTCCAGCGTCTCGCGCACCTGTGCCACTCCGAGGTAGATGTCGGGGCAGAGCCGGCGGTTGAGGCGGACCTCCTCGTCGCAATAGAACCGGCGCCGGTCAAGGGTCGAGAAGTTGAGGAAGCCGAAATCGACCGGTTTCTTGACCTTGTAGACATAGCGGTCGGTCAGGAAGATGTAGGAGACGTGAGTCTGAATCAGTTCCACGGATTCGGTATGATCCGGGTACGCAGAAGCATTCAGGAGCGATCGCAGCAGTCTCTGTTCCATGTCGTGTCCATAGGTGGTTAATTGCCTGAAAGAGTACCACAAATGCTGCTCCCCGCAAGGCTGGCGGGGTTTTATAACCATTTGACGGAGCAGGGTAATTGTGTTAGCTTTCTTACAAAATCAGAGGCACGCATTTCCCGGAGACTGCCACTCATGCTGACGGGACGGCAGGCCCTTTCATATTCCATCCATTCGCACAACACTCTGCTCCCATCCACTCGGAACGAAGGATCAGGTCACACGCGGATTCTCCTTCGCGCAACGTTCCTGTTTCCATTCGCCGTTGCTTGCAGGCGCAGTCACAGGTAACTCATGAAGAGACCAATCGTCGCAGCGATCTTGCTTTCCGTCTCGGTACTTCCGGGCTGCGCCACCAACGGCGCGGTCAGGCAGCCAGCGCCATCAGACCATGCATTCAGCCCATCCGTAAATATTGCCGGCTCACGGGCTCTCTATATCTTTTCGCTGTCGCGGCTCCGGATGCTCGATGGTGACATGGAGGGGGCGCTGACGCTCCTGAATGGTGCCATTGAGGCCGATCCCAACTCTCCCTTCCTTCATACCGCTGCTGCCGAGATCTACCTGAAGACGGGCAAGCTGGACGATGCGTTGCGGGCCTGTGAAAACGCCATCCGCATCGATCCGAACTTCCGCCAGGCACGTATCATGGCCGGCACCATCCTGGCAAGCCTCAAGCGGGACAAGGAGGCAGTGGCACACCTGAAGAAGGCCATCGAACTCGATCCCGCCAAGGAGGACGCCTACCTCCACCTGGCCGTCTCCTATGTAAGGGTGTTCGAGTACGAGGAAGCGGTGAATACCCTGAAGGCTCTCATCAAGGTCAAACCCGATTCCTCCCTGGGCTACTACTATCTGGGTAAGACCTACGACCAGATGAAGCTCCAGAAGGAGGCGGCCGTCTATTACAAGAAGTCCATTGAGCTCAAACCTGACTTCGAGCAGGCGATGATCGACCTGGGAATCGCCCAGGAGGGGCTCGGCCTCTATGATGAAGCCATTGGCACCTACAAGGAGCTCCTGGTCGCCAACCCTTTCAACATGAACGTGCTCCAGCACCTGATGCAGCTCTTTCTCCAGCAGCAGCGGCTTGAGGATGCCCTGCCGCTGCTGAACAGCATGAAGGAGCGAGGGGTAGGCGGGCTTGAGACCCAGCGGAAGATCGGACTCATTTACCTTGAACTGGAGCGCTACGACGAGGCGATAGAGGTTTTCAAGGACATTCTCTCCAGGGAGCCCAACGCCCACCAGATCCGCTTCTATCTTGCCAGTGCCTACGAGGACAAGGAAGAGTTCGACAAAGCCATCGAGGAGTTCGGCAAAATCCCCCCCAGCGCTTTCAACTATTTCGAGGCTGTGGGACACATCGCTTTCATCTATCGAGACCAGGGGATGGCCGACAAGGGGGTGGCGACCCTCAGTGACGCGATAACCGCCAATCCGAAGCAACTGGATCTGTACCTCTATCTGGCGGCCCTCTATGAGTCCATGGAGAAATACAGTGACGGACTCGCCCTGCTCAAGGATGTGGAGAGCGGGTTTGCCTCGGATCCGCGGCTTCACTTCCGCATGGGGATCATCCTCGACAAGATGGGAAAGAAAGAGGAGTCCATCGAACGGATGAAGCGGGTTCTCTCCCTCTCTCCGGACGACGCACAGGCTCTCAACTACCTGGGTTATACCTATGCCGAGCTTGGCATCAAGCTGGAGGAAGCCCTCCAGTATCTGAAGAAGGCGGTGGAGCTTCGTCCCAACGACGGTTTCATTCTCGACAGCCTCGGCTGGGTCTACTTCAAGCTGAAGCGTTACGACGATGCTGTGTCGTACCTGGAGCGGGCCTCGAAGCTTGTGGATGACGACCTCACTATCCTCGAACATCTGGCCGATGCCTACGCGGCCAAGCGGGAATACCGCAAGGCCCAGGAGATCTACAAGAAGATCCTTGCCGCCGAACCGGGCCGCAGGGACATACTTGAGAAAAAGCGCAAAGCGAAGGCGGAGAGCCTGGAGCGATGACGACCCGATGGATCGGCTGCCTTCTTGCCCTTCTGCTCCTGGTTTCCTGCGGCAGCGGCAGGACGCCCGCCGAACCGCCGCGTCGCGGTCCGGGAATTCCCGCCTACGGTGATGCACTGGTGGTCGGTACCATCGGTGAGCCTTCTAATCTGATCCCGATACTTGCCTCCGACTCGGCTTCCCACGAGGTGGCCGGCTATGTCTTCAACGGTCTTCTCAAGTACGACAGGAACCTGACCCTGGTGGGTGACCTGGCCGAGTCGTGGACGGTCTCCCCCGACGGCCTCACTATCACCTTTAACCTCCGCAGGGGAGTGAAGTGGCACGACGGCACCGAATTCACCTCTCGCGATGTCCTCTACACCTACCGCGTCACCGTCGATCCCAAGACCCCTACCGCCTACGCGGAGGACTTCAAGCAGGTAAAGACCGCTGAGGCCCCCGATCGCTACACCTTTCGCGTCACCTACGCCAAACCCTTTGCCCCGGCTCTCGCCTCATGGGGAATGAATATCCTCCCCGCGCACCTGCTGGAAGGGAAGGATATTACCAAGAGCGAACTCTCCCGCCACCCCGTGGGGACCGGGCCGTACCGGTTCAAGGAGTGGGTTGCCGGCCAGAAGATCATCTTGGAGTCCTTCCACGACTACTTTGAGGGGCGTCCCTACATCGACCGCTACGTCTACCGCATTATTCCCGATACCTCAACCATGTACCTGGAGTTGAAGGCGGGAGGGCTCGACATGATGGGACTCACGCCGGTCCAGTATGCCCGCCAGACCGAGAACAGCCGGTTCCGGGCAAGCTTCAACAAGTACCGCTATCCGGCGTCCGCCTATACCTACCTGGGGTTCAACCTGAAGAGCCCCCTCTTCGCCGACCGACGGGTGCGTCAGGCCATCACCTGCGCCATCAGTAAGGACGAGATAGTTCACGGCGTCCTGCTCGGCATGGGGCAGCTTGCCCATGGCCCTTACAAGCCGGGGACGTGGGCATACAATCCCCATGTGAAGGATTTCGGCTACGACCCGGCCCGGGCCAAGGCTCTCCTGGCCGAGGCAGGGTGGAGGGAGGCCGGCCCCGATGGTATGCTGGTTAAGGACGGAAAACCCTTCAGTTTCACCATTCTCACCAACCAGGGGAACGACCAGCGGCTCAAGACAGCCCAGATCATCCAGCGTCGGCTCCGTAAGGTGGGGATCGACGTGAAGATCCGGGTGCTGGAGTGGGCATCGCTCCTCAGCAATTTCATCGACAAGCGCAACTTCGACGCCCTGATCATGGGGTGGTCGATCGGTCAGGACCCGGACCTCTTCGACGTCTGGCACTCCAGCAAGACCGGTCCGAAGGAGCTCAACTTCATAGGCTACAAGAACGCCGAGGTGGACCGGCTCATCGAGGAGGGACGGCGGACCTTTGATCAGGAGAAACGCAAGCACTGTTACTACCGAATTCAGGAGATACTGGCCGAGGAACAGCCCTACACGTTCCTCTACGTGCCCGATGCCCTGCCGGCGGTGAGCGCCCGTTTCCGGGGGATCGACCCTGCGCCGGCCGGCATCATGCACAATTTCATCAAGTGGTACGTACCCAAGGAAGAGCGGGTGCACTGACGTGGCTGCCTATATCCTCAAACGCATCATAGCCATGTTCCCGTTGCTCCTCGGGATCACGCTCATCTCTTTCGTGGTGATCCGTCTCGCGCCAGGGGAGCCGGTGGAGGCCATGACTGCCATGAGCCCCAAGATCACCGCCGAGACCCGTCAACGGATGCGGGAGTTCTATGGCCTCGACAAACCGCTCCACGTCCAGTACGTGACCTGGCTGAAAAAAATCGCCACCCTCGACTTCGGCCGCTCCTTCGCCCCTGACAACCGGCCGGTGACTTCGAAGATCAAGGAGCGGATTCCGGTGACCCTCTCCCTCAATATTATCGCTCTGATCCTTGAGTTCGGGCTGGCGATCCCCATTGGCGTCTTTGCCGCCACCCACCGGGATACCCTCTACGACAAGGGGATAACCATCTTCGTCTTCCTCGGTTTCGCCGTCCCGACCTTCTGGCTGTCGCTGCTGCTCATGTATCTCTTCGGGGTGAAGCTCGGCTGGCTTCCCATCTCCGGGCTCCATTCCCTGGGGAGTGATTCCCTGTCGCCTGTTGCCTGGGTTGTGGACCTGGTGAAGCACCTGATCCTTCCGGTTTCCGTGGCCACCTTCGGGAGCCTTGCCGGGCTCTCCCGCTACATGCGCTCCAACATGCTGGAGGTGATCCGCCAGGACTACATCACCACCGCCCGGGCCAAGGGGCTCACCGAGCGGGCGGTCATCTACCGGCATGCCCTGCGCAATGCGCTCCTGCCGGTCATCACGCTGCTGGGTTTTTCGCTCCCCGGACTTATCGGCGGGAGCGTCATCTTCGAGACGATCTTCGCCATCCCCGGCATGGGGCAGCTCTTCTACCAGGGAGTCATGGCCCGGGACTATCCGCTCGTCATGGGAATCCTGGTGATCGGGGCTTTCCTGACCCTTGTCGGGAACCTGCTGGCCGATGTCTGCTACGCCTTGGCTGATCCCCGCATCAGGCACGGGAGGGGGTAGGGGATGGGCATTCGCGAGAGCTGGTTCTTTGAAGTATTCTGGAAGCGGTTCCGGGGCAATCGCTTCGCCGTCGCAGGGGGGATCGTGGTCCTCATCCTCTTCGCCGTCTCATTCCTCTCCCCGTATCTTACCCCTTGGGACCCCGACGCCATCGACGCGTATCACGTGCTCCTGCCGCCGTCGGCCGACCACTGGTTCGGCACCGACGAGCTGGGGCGCGATGTCTTTACCCGGGTTGTCTACGGTGCACGGATTTCCCTCAAGGTGGGCTTTGTTTCGGTGGGGATCGCCGTGGTAATCGGTACGGTGCTGGGGCTCGTGTCGGGTTTTTACGGCGGTTTTATCGATACAGTGATCATGCGGTTCGTGGACATCATGCTCTGCTTCCCGACCTTTTTCCTGATCCTGGCGGTTATCGCCATGCTGGAGCCGTCCATCTGGTATATCATGGCGATCATTGGCCTCACCGGCTGGATGGGGGTGGCGCGGCTTGTACGGGCCGAGGTGCTGTCGCTGCGGGAGCGGGACTTCGTCCTTGCCGCCCGTGCCCTGGGGGCATCGGACGCGCGGATCATCTTCCGCCACATTCTCCCCAATGCCCTGTCGCCGGTGCTCGTGTCGGCCACCCTTGGTGTCGCGGGGGCGATTCTCACCGAGTCGGCCCTGTCGTTCCTCGGTATCGGCGTGCAACCTCCCACGCCCAGTTGGGGAAACATCCTGACTTCGGGCAAAGACTACATTGAATTTGGCTGGTGGCTCTCCCTTTTCCCCGGTCTTGCAATCCTGGTGACGGTCCTTGCCTACAACCTGCTGGGGGAGGGGATTCGGGACGCCCTTGACCCACGGCTGAACCGCTGACAATAATGCTACCGGAGAATCGCTCTTATGTCGCAGTCATACACACCCGCCATGGAACTTGAAGGAGAGCTCGCCATCAACAAGGACGAGTTCACGATCGTCACCGTCGACGACGAGATTCGGGCCGACGGCCTCTGCCGCAAGCTCCTCTCACGGTTCTACTACGCGCTCCTCGAAGCCGGCATGGAGGCCCACGAGGCGACGGCGCTGGCCAGCGGCGCGGACTACTACGTCCGCGACTTTGTCGTAGGGTACAAGCACCGCAGCCTGTTCGACGAGCAGACCGGCATCGTCCGGCAGTTCGCCGGCAACTGGTACATCGTCAACACCATCGAACCGTCGCTGGACGTGCTGGCCGGCTACCTGGCCGGGGTGCGGGCCTTCTACCGTTTCCTCTTCGACCTGGGGCTCATCTCGGGACAGTTCCTCTCCGCCATGGAAGAGGAGTGCGGCGACATTGCCTGGTACGAGGGCCGTATCCGGAGCTTCTGGGCAATCGAGGGTGACGGGTACCTGGCATGGGAGCGGGAATGCTCGCTGAAAAACAACTGAATACGAGGAGGATTGACATGAGATTCTTCAGACTGCTGCTTCTGCCGCTCGTGGTGATGGGAATCCTGTCGGGCTGTGCCGTCAACAAGGCCGATATCCATGGCTTCAACGTCATCTCCATCGAGCAGGAGAAGGAACTCGGCGCCAAGTTCGCGGTGGAGATCGAAAAACAGTATCCGGTCTATAACGACCCCGAGGCCCAGCGATACGTCGACAAGCTGGGACGCAGACTTCTCACCGGCGCCCGCGAGGTGAGCTTCGATTACGTCTTCAAGGTGGTGAAGGATGATAGTGTCAATGCCTTCGCCATCCCCGGGGGCCGGCTCTATGTGCATACTGGCCTTCTCAAGGCGGCCCAGAGCGAGACGGAAGTGGCGGCAGTCATGGCCCACGAGATCGGCCACGCGGTGGCGCGGCACGGGACGCGGCAGATGACCCAGCAGTACGGGTATTCCCTGGTGCTCTCCCTGGTTCTGGGACAGAACCCGAACATGCTTGCCCAACTGGCGGGGGAGCTCTTCGGCAAGGCGGGTATGCTGTCTTACAGTCGGGACTTCGAGAATCAGGCCGACTTCCTCGGGGTCGAAACCATGGCCAAGACTGGCTACAATCCCGAGGGGATGGTCTCCTTCTTCCAAAAGCTTGAAGCCATGAGCCAGCGAAGCCCGAGCACCTTCACGCAGTTCTTCTCGTCACACCCTCTTACCTCCGAGCGAATCCAGCGGGTGCAGGCCGAGATACGTACTCTTCCGCCCCGCACCTATCCGTTCATCGACAACACCGAGTTCCAGCGGGTCAAGGCACGGCTCAAGTGAATGGAGCACCGATGGATGAACGCTGGGACCGCATAGCCGTCAAGCTGGAGCGGATTCTCGACCGGGTGGATCAGATGCTTGATGGTTTCTCCCCTCCGCCATCTCCTGACGGTACCTTCTTTGACGGACACCTTGCCTTCCGCTGGCGGCGGTTACGGGACGCCGGCGTGTTCGTGCCGGTGGAGCATCCCCATCTCCCCTCCCTGGACGACCTGGTGGGTATCGACATGGCCCGCGACGAGCTGATCCGGAATACCGACCAGTTCGTTGAGGGGTATCCGGCCAACAACGTCCTTCTGTGGGGTGAACGGGGGACCGGCAAGTCGACGTGCGTAAAGGGGCTCCTTCGTCACTTCGGCAACCAGGGGCTGCGTGTCGTGGAGGTTCATCGTGACGACCTCTGCACCATCCCGGCCATCGTAGCGCCTCTGAGAACGGTGCCGCAGCGGTTCATCCTCTTCTGTGATGACCTCTCCTTCGGCGAAGGGGAGGGGGGGTACCGGGAGCTGAAGGCTCTCCTGGAGGGGGGG
>RHLS01000061.1 GCA_003712145.1 Desulfuromonadales bacterium
CTCCCCCACCACCGTGGCCTTGTGGGTGATCCAGAGGAGAAACTCCCGGAGCATGGCGACCCGATCCGGGGGGAGCACCAGATCATCCCACCGGGCCGGGGTTTTCACCAGCACCGCCCCGGGGAGGTCGCCGGTGACGGCCGGGCGCCCCAGGAGCCGTGCCGTCACACCGGGTGACGGTTTCACCGGCTGGAACGGGTCTCCCCCCTCCACCTCGATGAGGCCGCTGATCCGCAGGGGGGATGACTCGGTGAGGGCACCGTAGAGAAGCGGCGTCTCCTCCGGCGCCATGGCCAGGAGTTCCTGGAGGAGCGCCGGCGTCGGGTAGGGGGTCGCCGCGCCGGACTGGAGGGTCTGGAAGAGCCACCCCAGCCGGGGTTCCGCCTCGGGTGCCACCACGCAGGCGAGGACGTCGAACTCGATGGGAGAGAGCCCCGCCGGGGCCACGGCACGCCAGCCCCCTTCCTGCAGGCGGTACGCCTCCACCTGGTGCTGGAGGGTCCGGAGCCGCTCCAGCTCCCCTGGGGACGCCTGCCGCCCCTGGCGCGACCCGGCCAGGATATGGGCCAGGAGGCCGATCCGCTCCCACTCCGGGGCCAGGGTATCCTCTTCCATGGTCCGGGCGGCGGCTTCCATCACGCACCTCCGTGGACGGTGACGAGGAGAGGGTTGCTCCGCACCGTCACCGTTACGCCGTCCGATCCCCGCACCAGGCTCCGTTTGCCGTAGAGGACTGCCTGCCCCCCGTCGGCAACCAGATCCGCCGGAAGGGACACCTCAACGGTCTCCGCATCGGCGGCAGCGTCGGGATCGATGGTCAGGTCCGTGGCCGTGGCCGCCGTCGGGTCAGGCACATCCTGCCAGCCGCCGGTGCTCGTCCACCGCTGCCAGGCGAGGGTCACGGGGGCGGCGGGCTCCCCGGCCACCCAGACCTGGGGGACGAAATCCGCCAGCGCCTGGCTCCCGTGGGCGAAGAGGAGGCTTTGGGCACACGTCCCGCCATCGAGCACGAAGGAGATGAACGGCGCCCAGTCGGGGCGCGAGGTGTCCACCGTCGTGCGGGGAACCGGCGGCGCGGCGGCGGCGCCGCCAAAGGGGGAGGTGCGGGCGGTTTGTACGGCCCGGACCTCGGAGCCGATCCGCCCCACCAGGGGGCTTTCGGGGCGGCGCTCCGAGGGGAGTACCGGCGCCAGGGCCATCTCGTAGGCGATGGAGGGGCGGTAGCTCACGTCCCCCTGGGTCGACCAGATGTGGTTCAGCTCGTCGGCTCCCAGGGGATGAAAGACCACCTGGAGCCGGAAGGTCTCGTCGTCCACCGTGAGGGCCGACTGCACCGGCGTCTCGTGGAAGAGCCGCATCACCTCCCCGAGGAGGCGCAGGTCGTTCTCGCCGGCACCAATCTGCTCCTCGTCGAGGCCGAAGCCGGTGACGAGGCAGTGGAGCCGCACCCACCAGGGGTCGCCGGGGGTGTCACCGGTGAAGAAGCCGGCCGGCTCGATCCGGTAGAAGAAGAGGTTCACCCGGTGGTTGTTTTCGGCCGAGGCCGGCGCGGCGCTGGCCGGAGAGCCGATCATGACCTGGATCGAGTTGGCGCTGGCGTCGAGCCCCACGCTGACGAAGTCGGCTATGGCCCGGCAGACCCGGGAGAGTGATGAGCGCGGAAGGGCCATGTCAGATATTCCTCAAATAGTGGCGGCTGCCGATATCGGGCCGGGAAGGGGTTCATGGCGCGTCTCATCCGCGAACACCTCCCTCACCGGCACGACGGCGGAGCGGGGAGTCCCCTCCGGCATCCCGTCGGACTGTGACTGTGACGTCTGCTCAGGGCGATGCGCCAATGGAGGTTGATTCAACGGAAACGATGGGACCTCCATCGCCTCGCCGGCAGCCTGCCGGAGATCGCTCGTCGCCGGTTCGTCGTCCCCCTGGGTGAAAGGGGTTTCCGACGCTTCACCAACAAATCCATCGGGAGGGGTGGTGGAGCCCGCGCGGGGTATTCCCGCTTGCCGTCTCCCCTGAGTTTCCACAGACACTTTCCCAGTTCGTGACGCCGCATATCCGGACGAAGATTCCCGTACTGATGAATCGCTCGCGCTCACTGAAACTACCGGAACGTCGTTCGAACCACCGTCGTGAAATGACTCCATCTGCTCAACACGGAATTCGCCAGTCTCCGTTCGGTCGCTTTCGCTTCCAGCCTGCTCTCGTTTCACAGGAATGGGAGGGGTTACCCCCTGTTGAATCACCTCCGGAAGGCCCGCAGCCGGGGTGTATTCCGAAGGCGAAGGGCCCACCACCTGGCGGGTGACGGCGCCTGTCTGCAAAGGACTGTGCCCCGCAGACTCCGGTTGACCGCCCCCCTCCTCCCGAAGCCGTATGACCGACGTGTCGCCCCCCGTGGCCGCGGCGGCTGCCACGGGAGTCACCTCCGCCGCCGGGGCCGGAGCGTCGGCCGTCATCTCCTCGCCGCCACGGGACAGGGGCGCCTCGGGGGCATGGGAGGCTACGCCCTCCCTCCGGCTGTCGCATATGATTGCGGCGAAATATCCCATAAAGAATCCTTTTGACCTACCGCGCCATCCCTCGCGCCCGGTCGATCAGGTCTAGGTAGCGCCGGCGGCGGTCCTGGGGGAGAGCCAGGATTTCCGTCTCGCTCCAGTGGTAGGTAGAAGCAAGTATGTGGGTTTCCCGAAGGAGTTCCTCCCCGGATCGGGGGGAGAGGACCCGGTATGGATCCACGTCAATCGCATGGGGGGCGCCGCAGGCGGGGCAGGCGGCCTGGACCGACACGGCCACCTCGGGGGCAACCGCCTCCACGGCCGCTTCGATCCGTGCGCAATCGTCGGGGGTGAACGATCCCACGATGTCGTCATGGAGGCGTCCACCCGCCATCTGGCCGGGAATCGCCACCAGGCAGCGACCCATGAGGCACTGGATGGCCTCCCCCCCGTCGTCGAGGTTCGCCACCGCCTCCTGGTCGACCCCGGTGGGGACCCGGAAGCGGCACGGCCCGAGGCTCGTTTCCACGGTGGCGAAGGGATACCCCTCACCCCCCTCCTTCACCGGCAGGTCCCCGTAGTCCACGGCAAAATCGAACCGCTCCCCGCACATGGAGCAGCTGGCCGTGAGCCAGCTCTCCCCCACGCCGAGCCCCACCGCCAGCCGCCCCATGAGGAACTGGCGGTCGCCGACGGAGAGATCAGCAACCACCGTTGGCACTGCCGCAACTCCCCCCACATGCTCCAGGGTGGCTGCCAGGGCCGCGGTCACCCGGACCGGCAGGGGTGAGCCGGCCCGAGCCGCCTCGGCCAGGGCCAGCTCCACCGCGCCTGTCAGGGGACGGAAGGCGAAGTCCCGCCGCAGGGCACCGTCGCGCAGGATGCCACCGGGGAGCCCCATCAGGTCTCAGCGGGCTCGGGAACGCTGGTATCCCGCTCCCACCCCTCGTGCTGCAGGGTGATGGTCTGGATGCCGATGGTGTTCATGTTGCCGGCATCCAGGTCGGAGAGCGCCTGGTAGTCGGAGACCCAGGCCCGGTAGAGCTTGTAGGAAATGGCCACCTGCCCCTGGAGGTTCAGGACGTTGATGATGATGTCCTTGCGGTAGTTCTTGAGGGACATGGCGGCGTTCCCCTGGATGTTGTTCACCAGGTTCGCCCAGTTCTCGAAGACCGGGTCGTGGGTGAGCCCCTGCTCCAGGGTCACCGGGTCGTAGCTGGTTCCCCCCGGCATGACCCGCTCGTGGGACGGGTCGTTGGAGGCGCGCCACTTCACCGGCGTCGTCTTCTTCTTGAGAGCTCCCATTTTCTTCAGCCCCGCCACCACCTTGCCGTCGATGACGACCTGGAACTTGAAGGTGCGATAGGGATCGTGCCGATGGGTGTTGACGGGAAAGAGCGGTGCAGCCATCTGAATCCTCCTTTTATTGCTCAGCAACCTTCTGCTGAATACGGACAATGACGAACTCAGCCGGCTTCAGGGGGGCGAAGCCGACGATGACGATCACCTGGCCCCGGTCGATGTCCCCCTGGGTCATAGTGTCCCCCAGGCCGCAGCGGACGAAGTAGGCATCGTTGGCCTTTTCCCCCTGGAAGGCGCCGGCCCGGAAGAGCCCGTCCATGAAGGAGCCGATGTTGGCCCGCAGCGAGGCCCAGAGGTTGTGATTGTTGGGCTCGAAGACCGCCCACTGGATGCCGTTGTAGATGCTCTGCTCGATCATGATGGCGGTGCGCCGGATCGGCACGTAGCGCCACTCGGGGTCGGCCTTGGTGGCCAGGGTGCGGCTCCCCCAGATGACCGGCCCGAATCCCGGCATCTTCCGGAGGCAGTTGACGCCGAGGGGGTTCAGGGAGTCCTGCTCCCCGTCCTCCACCTGATACTGGAGACCGGCAACCCCAAGAAGGGAGGTTTCCACCCCGGCAGGGGCCTTCCAGACGCCACGCCGGCCGTCGATCTTGGCCCACATGCCGGCGGCGAAACCGCTGGGGGGCACAAGGAGCGTTGACGGGACGCCGGGGTTCCTCTCTGCGTTGTAGAAGGGGTTGGCCACCTTGGCCCAGGGATAGTAGACCACCGAGTAGGTCTTGGGCTTGAATCCCAGGTCGTTGACCCCCTTTTCGGTCTTCAGCTCCACCCCCTCGGGGGGATCGATGATGACCATGCGGCTTTTCATCTTCTCGGCGTGGGCCACGGCGGCATCGATGATCCCCTGCTCGGCGGTGGTGTCCCAGGTCTGGCCCGGCAGGCAGAGGATGCTGATGTCGCGCACCTTCTCGAAGAGGGCGAAGATTGCGTCGTAGGCGTCCTGGTCCGGCTCGCTGCCGTTGGTACCGCCGGCGAGTGATACCTGGCCGGCAATTCCCGAGAGCATGGCGTTGAGTGACTGCTGGCCGGTCCGCTCGGTGCCGTCGTTGGCCAATCCCAGGAGCAGGACGGTGGAGGCGTCGGTGGCATCGCCCGGGCCGCTCACCACCACGGCGGAGGTGGTGAGGCGGCTGCCGGAAGTGAGAACGAGCTGGTCGCCGTCAGCGACACAGGTGAAGTCCCGCACCGCCGGGTTGGCCACCACCGCGCCCCGCACGAGGGCCTGGATCCGCCCCGCCACGTCGGCGAGGGTATTGGTATTGTCGAATTCGTCGGCGGCGAAAGTCACCGTCCGAGCGGCCCCGTCCACGGTGACGGTCATGGTCAGGTCGTTGAGGACGCTGAAGTCGGCCACGGCCGCAAGATCCTGGCTGATGCTCACCCCCAGGAGATACTGGCTGATCTCCTGCATCTCCACCCCGATGAGCGTCGAGGCGTCGTTCACCTTGCTCTCGATATAGTCAGGGGCGCCGTCATCGGCCACGGTCAGGTCGTTGAACCGCTCCCGCTCCTTGAACTCGGTCCCGTCCATGACGCCGACCCGCAGGGTGTAGACGCCGGGTGCGTCCGCCTTGGCCTCGAACCTGATCCGCAGCTCGTTACCCCACTCCCCCGGATTCGCCGCCGCAAAGCGGATGATCTGGGTGGCATCGTCGGGATTCACCAGGAAACCTTCGGCAGTGTCCGCGCTCCCCTCCGTGATGGCCCGCACGATGTAGGCCGCGGTCCCCCCGTTCTGGAAAAAGCTGTAGACCGCGAACCCCATGGGATCACCCGTGGCAGATTTCCCCAGATCGCGGATACCGCCGAACTGCTCCTCGTAGTCGCTCCACTTGAACAGCAGCGTCGGCTCGGCTACGGGCCCCTTCGTGGTATAGCCGACAAACGCCGCGGTGGACGTCCCGACCCCCTCGATGGGGCGGGAGCCGCTCGGGATCTCCTCCACATACACACCCGGGTGTAGATACGTAGGCATCGTCTGCACTCCTTTCTTCAGTGTTTACGTACGGCAATGTAAGATAACTGCCTCTGGCGTCGTCGTTTTGCCGCTGGAGACAACCTCGGGGCACACGGCAAAAAACCCTGTAATTCCAGACTGTTTGAAAATTAATAACAGAGTTTTACCCCCTGTCAATCGCACCGGGATCATTTTTCCAGATTTTCACCTTTCGCCTTGCCCCACCGCGTTACCCATGCTAAACCCACTTCCATGCGACTCCCCACACCCCTCTACGCCGGCACCCTCATCCGCCGCTACCAGCGGTTTCTGGCCGACGTTCAACTGGCCGACGGCACCGTCGTTACCGCCCACTGTCCGAACTCAGGGAGCATGAAGGGGTGTAACCTCCCCGGCAGCCCGGTCTTTCTCTCGAAAAGCGAGAACCCGGCCCGCAAGCTGGCCTACACCTGGGAGCTGGTCATGGCCGACGGTTTCTGGGCCGGGATCAACACGGGGCTGCCGAACCGGCTTGTGCGGGAAGCCATCGAGGACGGGACCGTCACGGAGCTGCAGGGATACGGAAGCATCCGCCCCGAGGTGCGCTACGGTGAGGAGAGAAGCAGGATCGATCTTCTCCTGGAAGGGGAGTTGGGGCGCTGCTGGGTGGAGGTGAAGAACGTGACCCTCGTGGAGGGAGGCCGGGCGCTCTTCCCCGATGCCGTGACGGAGCGGGGGCAGAAGCACCTGCGGGAGCTGATGGAGATGGTGCGGCGGGGTGATCGCGGGGTGATCTTCTTCGTGGTGCAGCGGGGGGATGGCGACGCGGTGTCACCGGCCGACACCATCGACCCGGAATACGGGAGGCTCCTTCGGCTGGCCGTGGAGAACGGCGTAGAGGCGATTGCCTACCGGGCTTTGGTGACGCCGGAGGAGATCCGGCTTACGGAGCGGCTCCCGGTGGTTCTATAAGGTCGAATTGGCCCCCCTTTCTCTTCTCCCCATGCATGTGGATGAGGCCAGAATCGGAGCTGTACTTTTACCGCACTGCCGCCGGACTGGTTTCTGCTGGGGGCGTTGTAACTTTTGCCACCGGCAGAGCCGGGATTGAGGATGCAGGAGACCGTAATTCCTTTGGAGAGCTGCTGGATTCTAATTGACACCCGGTAATAATATTAGCAAAATGCCTTTATTTACGGGAATATCCGGAAAACTGGCGAGGTTACCATGATTACCATTAACGACAGCATTCTCAACCAGATGTCCGAATGTATCGTCAAGGAAGTCAATCCGGTGCGGATTATTCTTTTTGGCTCAATTGCCCGTGGTCAAGCTCATGAAGGTTCAGATGTCGATCTGCTGGTTATCGAAGATGCTCCGTTTGGAGAAGGGAGAAGCCGTTTCCGCGAGACAGGCCGTATCAACAGGGCGCTTGCCGGTTTCGGCGTTGCCAAGGACATTCTGGTCTACTCGATTGATGAAATTGAACGCTGGCGCAATTCCCTGAATCATGTGGTGGCTCATGCATTGCGGGAAGGGAGGGATTTGTATGTCCGACCTTGACCATGCACGGCTGATGCTCACCATTGCCCGTCGTGACTTGAAGGCGCTTGGCGGAATGTCGAGCAGGTTTTGAGTTAGCATTTTGGCAAGAGAGGCTGTAGTGAGGTGAGATGCGACCCTTCAGGGTTTGCCATGGAATATGCTGGGAGTTTCTGATTTGATATGGATGTCCCGCATTACAAGGCGACGCATTATAAATGAGCTACTTATCATGCGTTAGTTGACAAACAAACAACGTCCCATCAGCCGCCGCGAGCTTCCCGCAACCCTTGACAGGGGAAAGCGGCCTGATATCATTATGAAACCTCGCTAACCATTGATACTGCCGGGGGAAATGCAGGAAAACGATGACCACTGACCAGGTGCCTGATTTTTTAGGGTTCGCGTGGGGCGCAGAGCCGATCGCCGTCAACGAAAGGAGAAAGCAGATGGGTATTTTCAGCAAAATTCGTGATGCCATCTTCGGCAAAAAAGAGGAAGAGGTTCAGGCTGCCGCGGCACCGTCCGCCCCGGTTGAGGCGGCCCAACCCGTTTCGGCGCCGGCCCCCATGAGCCAAGTCGACGTGGAGGCTAGGCTGACCTTCATGGCGGCGAATGCCGGCCAGAAACTCAACTGGCGGACATCCATCGTCGACCTGATGAAGCTTCTCGGCATGGAATCGAGCCTTGCTGAACGCCGCGAACTGGCTCAGGAACTCGGCTATACCGGCGACACCAACGATACGGCAACCATGAACATCTGGCTCCACAAACAAGTCATGAGAAAGCTCGCTGAAAGCGGCGGGGTTGTCCCCCCCGAGCTGCTCGACTGACAGCACAACACCAGACAGACCGAGGGGCGCGACGGAACATCCGTCAGCGCCCCTTTCACAAGAAGGAAGGATAGCGTAGAAAACAGGCTAAACCCTGCCCCCTCATCAAACCGTGCATGCTGTTTTTCCCCACATGACTTCCCGATGTTCTGACCCTGACCTTACTAAATCAATGAAGGCAACCAAGGGTGTATCAGGTCTATACCTTGACTTATCTCGTCTAAAGTTGTCAAAGTGTAGACCTGACACTTTGTTCTTTCCTCCGACACCTCTTCTTCGCCCTTTGTCAATGTTTAGATGCGACACCTCTTCTTCGCCCCTCTTCTTCGCCTCAAGCAGGCAGTGGCCGACGATCTGCGTTCCATCTTCTACGCGCCGTCAAAAAAGAAGGCAGTGGAGTTTCACGAATCTTTCCGTCAGCGGTGGGAGAAAGAAATTCCGTCAGCGGTGGGAGAAAGAAATTCCGTCAGCGGTCAAATGCCTGGAACAGTCCATTGAATCGTGCCTGACGTATCTTTCCTTCCCGGAAGAAGAATGGATATCGTTACGGACCACCAACATTATAGAGCGATTAAACAAGGAATTTCGGCGCAGAACGAAAACCATGGAAATCGTGGCGGGAGAGAATGCCTGCTACCGACTGCTGGCCTTCATCGCGCTGAAAATGGAATTGAGCTGGCGAGCTAATCGAGTCGGGAAGATCAAGTCCGGTCTGCCGTCTCTCAAAAAAATCACACAAAAAAGTTGACACTACCAGAAAGCGCTGCCGGTCGGTGTCATCAGTATAAATGTCGCGCTGTTCGATACCGCGCACGATCACTTGCTGGAGCAGGCCGGCGATGTCAAGTCTAGCTAAACGTGGCATGGGGTGAATGTAGCATCCAACTGGCAGTTGTCAATAGAAAAATAACAAGCAGCGTCCCCTGAGCGTTCTCCAAGTGGTTCACTTACGAGTTGAATCTACCGTTGGTTGCTAATGCTGGTTACAAATATCCATATTCTTGAGCTGTTTTGTCTCCTTGTCGTCAGCCTCGTCCATATCTTGCTCAGCAATTTCCCAGCCGAAATATTCGGAGATGGCCCGCCTTGACCGTTTGCGGACAGTTTTTGCAATATTATCATCAGGCTTGAATTTAAGTAGTGATAATCCTCGGGTGTCCAGCATCACTGAAATTGGTTCAAGTTCTTTCAAGAGTTGCGTTTCACCTGCTCCAATAATATTACTTAGTAGAGCTGCTACGACATCACCGGCAGACATTATGTTTTTAGGCTGATCAATATCCAAGCGAAGTGCTAGTGTGTGTCTTGGCCATTTGCGACCTCTTGAATTACCTGAATCCTCTGATGGTAAATGCGGTTCTATTTCACGTAAAGGAATATTGTTCCAAAGTCCACCATCCACATATGTCCCGCAGGGTGGCCAACCATGAAAATGCTGTGAAATAATATATGGTTTGTAAATTAAAGGAAGACCCATTGAAATCCTGATCGCATCTGCGACTGGAAATAATGGAGTATGCTCTGATCTAGCAGAAAACAAAGTTGTCTTGAAGGTAGAAAGATTGGCTCCACACACCAAAAGTTCTTTTTTGAATATTTTATTATGAATAACAAATGGCATATTTCGAAACAGTGATGGGTTTCCACCCATTATTTTTGCTGCTCGCGTAGCAATTAAATTATCAAAGTATTTCCTGGCCTCCAGTCCACAAAATAAACCCATATCGCGATCTAGATAGGTAAGATAATGCCTTAGGTCAAATAGAATAGTACTTAATGGCGGAGCAGTATCCCTCAAGTTTGCATCAACAAATTGCTTGGCCAAATCTGACAGCAGTGCTCCAAGCTTGACAAACAAATTAACAATTAAAGCTATCCATCCAAATAGATGTCCCGGGCCTTTTCGGTTTGCGATTTGTTGAAATTTGTCTGCTTTATCTAGCATTGATTTAGGATCAAGAAACAAGGCGAGTAATAATTTCTCTATATCGTCATCCTCTACTGGAATATATGTACATTCTTCTCGTGGATCAGCACAGGGTTCTGGCATTAGCCGTTTCTCTGCTAAATCAAAGAACTTATTGAAGTCTTTAGTATTGATTTCATTTGCTATGTCATCAGCGCTCATGCCTAAAGAAATCATTAATGCTGTAATTGCGCCTGCCGACGTACCAGCGACACCCTTTAACTGCGCTAGTATATTGTGCTCCTGCATGAGTTGAAGGGCACCCAAATATGCAAACCCTTTGCCGCCGCCGCCTTCCAACGCCAGATAGCTTATGTCTTCTGGCTTTAGCCGCTGGGGCTGGCTGGCCTGTTTGGCGCTTGATGATGGAGCTGGCAAACCTTTTAGTCTTCCAAGAGATGAAAAGTCTGACATGATAAACAATGCTCCATTCATGAAACAACAAAATTTTTAAATTGGTGTGGCTGCTGCAGCAGTAGACGCATCTAAACCGCCAGTATCTGCAGCCCCTGTATCTGCTGAGTCTGTAGACGAAGTATCACCTGAGCCAGGACCTCCAGAAGGTGGAGTGTCTTTTACTGCGTCTGCGTTACTTTTAAAACCATCTGATGCCGCCTTGACCAAACCGCCTACCAAATCAAGAACATCTTTCAAATTTTTAAGATCGAGCCCCTTGGTAAGGTTGGCAAGGGTATTGTCTCCAATTTCTATCATCGGCTTGGGCAATTCAGGGATTTGGACCGGCTCAGGTTTAAGACTCGGTTGCACAAACTGAACGAGAGGTGAAGTGTCCTGATAACGACTGGCGAGCATTTGGGAATTGATATCCGGGGCACTGTCAGGGCATGGACTTTTCTGCCAATCCCAGAATCGAGTATCATCAATTTTTTCGCAAGCACTGCAGAGGCCGAGTTGCGATTCAGCGAAAATACCGGGCGTTGGTAAGGATATGACACGTTCATCCGGGTCGGATTTAGGCGCCAGAATTTCCTTCAAGCGCTCTTCCCGATCGATGTCAGGATTTCCACCAATCAAATTATCGGGTATGAGCGATAAATCCCGAATGGGAAATGCCAACATGTCTCCCATATACCCTACAACCTCAGGCAAAACCATATCAACTAGGGGCTTTTTGGCAGATGGATAACCCTGCAGCATGAGATACCTGAATGCAGCATCGCCGCCCGCGATAATCAGGCATGAGTAGTAGAACTTGTTAGCGTTGAGATGCGCCAACAGACGCTCAAAGCCCTTTGGTGGGGTCAGTGGAATAGCAGTTACTATCTGAATCGGACGTTCGCTTGCAATACGCTGAAATACCCAATCATCTGTAGAGAAATCAGCCTTAGGCCAATATGCCAACGTGACGTATACTGGTGTTCCGGCCATTGCTAGATTGGCACGAACTTCCAAGCTATAGAATTTCTTATTGTCGCCTGTGATACCCCCTGGCAGATCATAAATGCAGCCTATCCGATCTATTTTTTCTAACGTGAGGGGCACTGTTGGTTTAAATGATACTGTAGTTTCCGCGCCTAACGAGCCATTATTAGTCGAGGAAACAAAGTTCAATGTCTCTCCATCAACAGCAAGTTTTATATACTCCGGATGATTCGTGCTATTTTTGTCGCGCCTCCACGAAACCTCAAACCCGTAAACGTTAGTGGTAGTGTCCCCCAGATCCTTGGCGTCACTTTCCCCAGCTGGCTTAACTAAGCCAAGGTATTCATCGAACATGGAAGCCAGGCTTGGGTCCAGCAGCCCTCGTCTAATCAAATAGCCGTGAGCGGCGATGGTATCCACATTAAAACTTAACGGTTCAAAAGGTATAAATAGCACCGGTCGCGTCCGAATGACTCTAGTTGACAGCAAGTAGTTCTGAAGAACCTCAAAATACTGAAACGTAACGGTATGACAATGGTTATGATTTCGAATGATCTTAGTTCGAACGACACTTTCCTCTTCTTGCGATACTTCTGCTACAGAAAAGGCACGGGTGTTCCTCACCGTGTTGCTTGCCTGTCTAACACGGTCGTTTACTCCGCGTGAGGCTATTGCTTGTGACGACGTTACCTCACTGAGAGTCTCTTGCGCTACCGTACCCCCTAACGCCAAATTTAAATCCGGGATAGAAAGACTGGCGCCTCCGCCAACAGTCGTAGCAGTCGCACTTTTATCGGAGCTCATACGCACAACTTCCGATACTGTTTCGTCACGCGAGATGGTGGTGTCTTGGAAATGTGATTCATCAACAGCCGATTCGCGTTTTGCCCAATCCTTTCGGCGCCAGTCCACTGCTGCAACCTTAATCTCCTCACAGGGAGCAAGTGGAACGCTGTAAAGAAGGCTGCCAAGGCTCATACCTATGTCCCACCACTCCTGTCTAAAATCTAGAGCAATGCCAACGCGAGTGCGGTTTGAGGCTGTCAATGATGACATATTCAGCCTCGGGTTCAGAGACTTAGCAATCGGAAGTCTTTCAAAGGGAAGTAAAGGTTCATCTGCTCTAGGAGGTTCTTTCATGCCAAGAACTGTCAGATGATGAAAATAAAAGACTCTTGATGGGATTGAAGCCGGAGACAATGGACTACATTGATTGCCGCCTCCAGCACGTGCAGGTTTGACAAACAATCCGGGCATATTACGTGCGACTACTGCTATTTCATTTTCTGTAAGCGGTAGCAATTGCGCCGGTGCAAGCCCCAAACGCGGTACGTCCTTGGTTTCCAATATAATTGACAATGGACCCCACAAGCCTGCTTCTGGAACGTTTGCCAGCTTATCGACTTCAAAATCAGTAAGGGTAATGTCTTGCTTGCCGGAAGTCCGGATTATATAGGTTTCAGTTAGTGGAATAATTTGGGGTATGCTGCAGGACAGGACAAACAGACCGTTTGCATTAGTAACTGCGGTGCAAAGAGTCACTGATTTCTTGGGGTTTACACCATCTTTTTCTTCCCTTACTAGAGCAAGTCCGATACCCCATGCGGATGCACCAGATTTATCAACAGCATTTCCATAAACCTTAAGGCTTTTCATAGACCCTCCCATGAAGAGGCCCCCTGTCAACACAAATTGAGGTGTGCACTTCATTTGTAGATGCCCAGCTTAGGGCATTGATGGTTCGTTAAAGTTGTCCGCTTTCTACTTTAAATATTTCGTTGAATTTTCGTCGCCCTTGAACCGACATGTCAGGAATCACTACTGTCCGGTAAAGTTCGAATGTACTTCTGTAACCAGCTGATACTTATAGCTCTTTGACGCAATTGTTCTTTTTTCGATTTGAATTTGTTTCGGATGCTACCTTCCTGACTTCACAGGAGGGTGGCGATGCAATCCGGCAAAACGGTTTGTAGCGCGCCCGGTACCTTGGACACAAGATAAGAGTCACGCAGCCATCTTGAGT
>RHLS01000062.1 GCA_003712145.1 Desulfuromonadales bacterium
ACTCAAGATGGCTGCGTGACTCTTATCTTGTGTCCAAGGTACCGGGCGCGCTACATTTTATGCTATACAGGAAGCGATGCACACTATTTATCCCACCCAGGCAAGGAGCTGATCGATGTATCGTCGCACACTTCGCACTGTTTTCCTCGCTGCACTCGTGACCATCGCTGCCGCGCTTCCGGCACTTGCGGCACCAACAATCTCCGTTGAAAAGCCGGTGCTCGATTTTGGCACCATCCCCCAGGGGAAAAAGATCAATCACGTCTTCACATTGAAAAACACCGGCGATGCACCGCTCACCATCATCAGGACAAAAACCTCGTGCGGTTGCACCGTGGCGAATGTTTCCACCAAGACCATTGAGCCGGGAAAGAGTGGCGAGCTGAAAACGACCTTCGATTCTGCATCATTCGGTGGCAAGATAAGCAAGACCATTACCATCGAAACGAATGACCCGGCAACGCCCGCGTATACCCTGACGATCAAGGGAACGATCAACGAAGATCTCGTGGTGACCCCCCGTCAGCTCAACCTGGGACAGCTTAAGGCGGGAAGCAGCAGGGATTTCTCCCTGACGCTCGAAAACCGGGGCGAGCGAACCATCAAAATAGTGTCCGTAACGACCCCACTGACACAGGCCAAAGCGGCGACAAAAAAACAGACCATCAAACCAGGCGAAAGCGGACAGATAAACGTAACGGTCGCGCCCCGTGCCGAAGACCGTTTCATCAGCGGCTTCCTGACCATAGCGACAGACAGCCCCGCCAAACCGGAAATAACCATCGCAGTCTACGGGTCGGTGATCAAATAGCCGGCTTGCTACTCCTCACCCTTAAGGTTCCAGTAGGCCCGCTCCACGTTAACGGAGAAGAACGCCTTGTAGCCGGGAAGATTCTCGTAACTCGGTAGGCTGAAGTTCTTTTTCGTCTCTTCGAGGCTTCTGCCGGCTTCAATGTTTCGCAGCACCTCGGTAAGGAAATCCTTGAAAAAGAGCCGGAAACGTCTGAGACCCGACCGGTCCGACACCTGGCCGAGCCCCGGCACCACATAACGGGCTCCCACCGCCTCCAATGCCTCCAGAGTGATGACCCAGTCACGCATCCGCCCCTCCCCCATATAGCCCACCAGATCATTATAGAAGAGATCGGACGTGAATATTATCCCCTCGTTCGGCAGGTAGACGAACACGTCTCCCTCGCTATGGCCGAACTCGGTATTGTTAAGGACGATGGCCAGATCTCCCCGGATGAGGGTCAGTCCCTTGTCGAAGAAGGTCACGTGGTTGCGAAGCTGCCGCGACTCACTCTTCAACGCCTGCCAGGTCTGCCAGGAGGTAATGATCTCCACGTTTGCAGGGAAGTCGAAGTCGATGTAGTTGTACCCCTTGTGGTGGTGGGTAAGGATAACGTAACGCAAAGGGAGCGGGGTTATATCGGCGATGGAAACCGTCAGCTCCCTGATTGCCTCGGGAACGAAATGGGCACCAGCCAGAAGAACCTGGTAGGGGGTGATGATGATAAGAGCGTTACTGGCAGCCTTACCCTCGGGAAGGGCAATGGCGGCGTAGACCCCTTCATCGACCTTCTTGATTTCATAGTTGGCGGCAACGACTGGCCGTGCGAAGAACACGGCAAGAACCACGATCAGCAGCAAAACAGGAACGTTATTCATGGGCCTCGCACCGGTACGTTTTTGCCCAGTGTAGCAAATCAGCGACAAAAAAACAGCACCTGTGCAGAGTGCTTTTTCACTTTCATGCAACTTTCGTCTTGAGGAAACCAGAAGATTAGTGTAAATATAGTCGTTCACGGGCGGTTAGCTCAGCTGGATAGAGCGCAGGCCTCCGAAGCCTGAGGTCGGGAGTTCGAATCTCCTGCCGCCCGCCAATTCATTTTTCATTAAGTCATCTCAGCTTCTTATCATCTCGCATTACCCTTTTGCCCCACTATTGCCACACAAGACAGGCAAGCAGACATCCCACCATCGGTTACGTAACGGGCGTCATTACCTTCTCCTCCGAATTCCCACCGACCTCCTCAGCAAGACACCAGAAACAGAACGCCTGAAGTCCCTCCGCGCGAAAGACCGCCACTAGCCTGTGCCGTTGGCTCTCCTCTTTACGCTATTGCCGTCGAAATCTTTATCTGCCGAGCGTGGTGGGACTGCTCCATTTCAGGTAATGATTTTCATGGGGCATCCCGGAATCAGGGCAAGGGGGCGGCGATCCCGCCGCGGACCAGGAAAAGCTCCACCCGGCGGTTCAGTGCCCGGCCATGGATGGTGGCGTTGTCAGCGGTAGGCTCCGTCTCCCCCCGGTGAGGTGGCGAGGAGGCATCGATGAGCTGGCTGTCGGGAACGCCGGCATCCCGCGCCATCTGGTAGAAGGCCTCGGCCCGGCGCCGGGAGAGGTCCATATTGTGCCGCGCCCCGCCGGTCTCGTCGGCATGGCCCACGAAGCGGATCTGCACGTCGGGGTGGCCGTCCAGGTGCCGCTGCCTGATCTCCTCGAAAAAGGCCACATGCTCCGGTTTCGGGGCCATCTGGTTGATGGCCAGATTCATGAAGCGGTAGCGGCTCCCCTCCTCCACGGTCTGCACGATCCCGTGGGAGCTCTGGGATTCGGCCACATCGGTATTGCGGGGCGCACCTTCACGCATCCCCACCTGAGACTCGAAGAGCTGCCGGGCCACGGCGGAGGTGGCCTCCAGGCGCCACACCTCCCCCAGGAAGTAGGCCCGGGCAATGTCGTCGTCGGGAACGAAGGTGGCCACCTTGTCCTGGATGGCCTGGAAGTTGGGCCCGTAATTGGTGCGGGTGGCGCGCTCGGCGGGGGTCATGACCAGGCGGGCAAGGTACTCGGTGAACCCTTCGGTGTAGAAGCGGGGCGCCGTGGTGGCATCGACCCAGTCCCTGAACCCCTGGTCGGTATAGAAGTGGGTCAGTTCGTGGATGAGAATGAGCCGCCGCAGGTCGGCCGGCGTTCCCCGGTGGAGGAAAATCTTCGCACCGGCCTCGATGAAGGCGGCCTGGCGGCTGGCAAGGGTGCGGACATTGGGGCCGGCCCAGGTGTCGGCCAGGATATCGGCCAGCATCTGCTCGTAGCGGGGATCAGGTGGATTGGTCGTGCGGATGTTGAACTCATCGATATCGGTCATGAGGCTCAGGCGGTTCTCCAGCCACTGGTTCAGAAACTGGATGTCCGAGGTTTGGGACGGCTGGATAATGTCGACCACATCGCGGATCCGGGCCTCGGGAAGGGGGGTCGTGATCTGGGGGAAGGTGGCCCGGATGTCCTGGTCTGCGGCAATGGCGGTGGTCTCGGCCTGGGACTCGGTGGTGCGGGTGGGGACGGTGCCGCCGACCGAGAGGGGGTTGGCCGCGATGTGGGCCCGGAGCGCGGCGATGAACTGGTTCTTGATATCCTCGGCGGTGCCGGCCACGCCGTTGGCCGGATCGGGATTCACCCAGGGGCGGAGGTTCCCGCCGCTGGGGGTGGAGACGAAGAGGCCTTCGTGGACCTGGGTGAAGCGGGTCGGGTCGTCGACGTCGGGGGTACGCTGGAGGGTGGCGGCCGGAACTCCACCCTGCAGCGCCAGCGGGGTACGGTGCGCCTGAAGCAGCGGGCCGCGAAGAATCTGTCTCACCGGCGCCCCATGTGCTGTGGAGTTCCACGAAGCCGCAATCCGCTCCGCTGTCCCGGAAACGGAGGCTGGCTGCTGGAAATTATGGATAGGACTGCGCATCACTCATCTTCCAGCGTGCCGTCGAACGCTTGGCCGTACCATTCGAAGATCCGGCGAAGCCGCTGCAGCTCCTCGGCCGTAATACTCCGATCGAGCACGCGCAGCACATCTGTAAGGAGGCCGACGGAGCGGAGCATCTTCTTCCGGTTGGGATCGGCATCGGTGCCTGCGACGAAGCAGAGCCACGCCAGGGGCTTGCCCGACGCGCCGGGAGGGAGAGGCGGCCTTGCCTCCACCTCCTCCAGCCACCGCTCCACCTCCTTCACCGCCTCGCCGGAGACGATCCGCTCCTGCCAGCGATCATCCGCGTATTCCCTCAGAATGGCCTCGGTCATGGCCATGGCTCATTTCCCCCGTTCGCTTTCCCACGGTTTCGGCTCCGTGGCGTAGGCCGTACGGGTATAGGCGTAGACGGTGCTGCCCGCCTGGTCGGCCATGAGCTGCGGAATAGGACCGTTGCCGACATTGCAGGACATGATCCATATCTCAGCCTTGCCGTAGAACTTGTCGCGGTTGAAATAGGGGAGCCAGGTGCTCTTGTTGGACGCCTTCAGGTTGAGCTCGTCCCCCACGTCGGGTCCGTCGCCGGAGCCGGTGGCGAGCATGTCCTTGTTGCCGTGGCCGCCGACGATCAGCTGCCGGATGCGGCGGCGCTCCTTGGCGGGGTCCAGGGCGAGCTTGGTCCCCAGGTCGGCCAGGGAAATATGGCGCTGGGCATTGAACCGCTTGGCCACCCCCTCGTCGAACCCGTTGTCCCATTCCGGTTTCTGGGGTTTTTCCACGGTTGCCAGATCCACGGCATCGCCGCTTGCCTCGCCGTTCGGCGTCTTGGGATCGAACTGCTTGACCCCCTCGGGTACCCCCTCGCCGCCGTTGTCGTCTGATTTTTTCTTCCCGCCGGTCGGTGCATCCTGCCACGAGCCGCGGAGCACGTCGCGAACCTGGTTCTCCCCGTGGAACGAAGGACGGTTCGGCATCACGGAAGGTATGCGCGTGGTCACCGGGTCATGGAACTGATCTGCGAAAGTTGCATAGCCCATGGTGTCCTCCCTTGTTTTCAGCGGCCTCCGCGAACGCCCCCTGGAGGTGGCCGCCACTCTCGGTTTATCCAAGCTTCACTTAAACTTTATCCCTTTTTGGAGAACTTGCCAGGAGATAAGCGCACGTTGTCATCAGGACAGGTCGAAGTAAAATACCCTACGGAATATGGTGCCTTTTTGCCGTACCGGTAAAGTCGAACCGTCCTGCAACCCTTCGCGTTGCCACAACGCGGCCGAGCCCTTTCGGTTCAGTGGTCGTCGACGGCAAATCGCCCGCCTCCGTTACGTTACCCACCGCCATTCCAGCGGGAAGCTGGTCAACCAGATAGAGCGTCCCCTTCTTCTCCCAGGTTCCTGCCGAAAGGTCTGGGAGGTCGAACTGCCAGTAGTCAATGTCGGTCTGGTGGCTGCTATCGAGTGCAAAAGCCTCCCAGTAGACAGGGGTAAAGGGGTACCCAGCGGGGGGAGCAGTGGTGAAAGAGAACGTGTTTTCGATCTTCTGGATGACATGGGTCTTGGCGGCGCGGCGAGGGTTCACTTTGACACCGTCTTCAACGATAACGCCGAACCTCACCTGCCAGGAAAATGAAACCGGGTTCGTGCTTGTGGGGGGGATTATCTTCTGCGCCAGCTTGGGACAGGCATCAGGCAAACTGTTGGGACAGGCGTAGCAGGGGGAGGTCACATCTCTCATCCAGAACCAGGGAGGGTCGACCAAAATCTCGACTCGGGGTTTCACCTCAGCCGTCGTGCTGCAAGCCCCCCCTGCGGGGGAGGGAGTCGCAGAAGGTACCGAGCCCCCGATACTCATTTCGCCCGGGGAGATACCGTTATCAGGAAAGGGGGACGGCAACGCTTCCCCGGTTTCTTCGACAGGACAGGTATCGGACGCCCCAGAGCCACGAAGAATCCTGCGAACCAGAGAGCGCTCACTGCAGGCGTCGGGCATGGTGCCCATGGATTCCGGCGGAGCATTTCCCTTAGCGCTATGAGCAGCAGGTAGTCTGCATCTGCCGGCGTAAGAGCGCATGATCGTATCACTCCTGGAACTGGCGTTGGCTCATCGGATAATTGCGAGCCACCTACGCATCAAGCATCATCACGTCCAGCCGTCCACCCGCCGCCGGGTCCAGTTGCCGTCATCCACCATTGCGTCATTGGCGGTAGTACCGCTGGTCAAGGGGGCATCGGCACCCGCCCGGTAGGGGCCGTGCCTTCCCAACTCGGTACGCTCAGTGCCGACCCTGAGCGTTCCCCCCGAGCCGCTGAAATCGGTGGACTTCTGGTAGTTCCAGTTCAGCCTCCGGAGATGGCGCCACTCGTCGGTGACCATGTTGTGGGCCGAGATGTAGGTGTCGAAGCGGGTGCCGGTCCGTTCGATGTTGATGTTGCCGGTGCCGTCCGAGGCGTCCATGCCGGTCACATCCTCGCCGTTGATGGTGTCGCCACCCCCCGGCACATCGTGGGTGGAGATGGTCGTGGAGACCTCCTGGCGACCGTCCCGCGGGGTCTTGGGAAGGTCTTTCAGCTCCTGGTGCTCGTCGTCAGCCGACCAGACGGTGGCGGCGCCATCCTCCTGGTCCCGGAACCGGGTGTTGATCGGCTTGAACTTCTGCTCCACGAAGCGCCCCCGGCCGTCGGCGTTGTCCCGCCGCCAGTACTCCCTCTCCCAGTTGACGATCATGTCCTGGAGGACCCCCACGTCCCACTGGTCGAGCTCCGCAGCGGTATCGCCCACCGCCGTGATATTCCCATCGGCGGAGAAGTCGGCATAGTCGTGCTCGTATTCGTCGCCGGTGATGACGGCTCCCGCCTCGGGAGTAAGGGAAATTCCCGAAAAGCTTGTCGTAAAGTCAACGGCCCGCTGGATCGCTTCCTCCTCGCCCCCGCCCTGCTGCACCACGTGGGTAAGCTCGTGGGCCATGAGCCGGGTACCCTCTTCTGTTCCGGGAGCGTAGCGCCCCGGACCGAAGGCGATGTCGCTCCCCAAGGTGAAGGCCTGGGCGTTCAGGGCCCGGGCAGCCTCCTGGGCCTCCGGGCCGGTGTGGACCCGCACCTGGCTGAAATCAGCGCCGAAACGGGGTTCGAAGAAGGCCTGCTCCCCTTCGCTCAGGGGAGAGCCACCCCCCTCCAGCGCTTGTATCCTGTCAGCCAGCTCTCCGGAAAGGGGGGTTACCCCGCCCGTGTCCGCCTTGGGACTGACGAGCTTTTCCTCTTCCTCCTCGGGAAGCTCGCCGGCAGGCGAGTCTGGCATCCGCATCACCTGATCGGCGACGCGGTCGGCCTCCTGCTCGAAAGCGTCGTTCGCTGCCCCAACCTGCAGCTTCGGCTGGACTTTAGGGCCGCGCAGAACGTGCTGAACCTCAAGCCGGCCTGCAGCCGGCAGGCCGCACCATGGCACCGAGGAGACCGGCGCCCTCTGGACGGTTCCGTGGCTTTTTTTCAGTCTGTCGGCGAATGTTCTCATGTTCGCCTCCTCGCCTCTCCCGTTTAGGCTCCCTTGTCCCTACCCAGCGATGAAGATCCCCAGATTGGCCGCCTGCTGGGAGCGCCCCGGGGGGGTGACATTCATGATAACCGCTTCCCCTTCCCCCCGGTTGCCCACGTAGATGGCGGAGCTCCCCATCACCACAGCTGCCCGGCCCACCTCCACCTCGAAGACCGACGAGGAGAGGCTGGTGTTCAGGAACACCATCTGGTTGTCCAGGCTGAGGAGCGTCAGCTCGCTCAACAGGGCCGAGGAGAAGAGGGCCGGAATCGTCCCGCCGCCGCTGGCGACGATGTCCTGAATCCGCTGCCGGATGACGGTGCTGACGTCGAGCCGGGTCACGCGGCACCCCGTGGCCCTGAAGGTGGTTCCGAGGCCGCCGAACGACACCCCTCCCTGCTTCACCAGCGTATCGAAGATCTTCACCATATCGTCCGGCAGTGGCCCCGCCGGCTGGGTGCCGTAGAGGGTGACGATGCCGAGGATGTCGCACTCCCCGAGGGTCATGTCGGCGGCGGCATCGTCGATGACAAGTGCCGTGGCGGGATGCTCCCGGATCGCCTCCACGCGGATTTTGCCGAGCACCCCGGCCAGTTGAACGGGGCTCACGGTGGCCTGGCGCAGGAGGACAACAAGCTCCCCATAGCTCTGCTGCTCCCGGGCCGAAAGGATCGCGCTCATCTCCTTCACCCGTGCACCGATATTTGCCGCCAGGGTCCGGCGCTCCGCAAACGGAAGGGCGGCCACGGCCTGGGCAACCGGAAACACCTTGCTGTTGAAGAAGGTCAGGTCGGGCACCTGGAAGAGGTCGAAGAGGGTGGGGTTGAGGTCAAACAGCTTGGAGGCAATGGCGAGGCTGGCAGGGCCGGACGCCTCCAGCTCCAGGCCGTGCATGGCCGCGGACCGGACGTCGTTGAACCCCACCAGGAACCCGTCGGTAACGAAGCCGTGGACCGCCATCCCCTTCAGGGATACGTCCCCGCAGCGGTCAAAGACCAGTGCCCCCGTTGGCGCCTGGTGGGTGATGACCTCCATGTCCGAGAGGCAGACTGCCGAGAAGGCCCTGAAGCGTACGGAATTATTCAGCACATGGAGCCGCGTGCCGTGGCCGCACCCCGACAGGCAGAGGGTGACGCCATCGGTCTTCGCTTCGATCGATTGTCCGGGGAACTCATGGTCACCCGGAAGGAGGCAGAGGCAGATATCCCGTACTCCCTTCTCGAAGAGGGCCTTGAGGGCTTCTTCCAGGGTGGCGAACACGCCCCCTTCCTTCCCCACGGTGATCCGGCAGCCCCCCCCGCCGCCGGCGGGACGGGCGCAGAGGGCATCCAGGGCCTCCTGCACCGTGTCGATCCCCGGCTGGTTCAGGAAGGTGCAGGCGCCCCCCGGCGTGTAGGCAATCTGCCCGGCCGTCACATTGCAGAGGAGCTTCAGGGCATCCTCCACCGTGGCCACGGTCTGTCCCTGGTAGATGCTCGTGTCGCACGGCTTGGAGAAGCCAATCTGCCCCGCGGTGACGCTGCAGAGGAGCTTCAGGGCGTCCTCCACCGTGGCGATGGTGCTCCCCTGGTAGACGCTCGTGTCGCAGGGCTTGGTGAATCCAATGTGGTTTGCCTGGATTTCGCAGATCTTGTCGAGGGCCTGCTTCACGGTGCCGACAAAGCCGGCATAGAGCCCCTTGGAGCAGGTGGCGGTGTAGGCGATATGCTCGGCCGCCAGTTGGCAGAGGCGGTTCAGGGCCTTCTCCACGTTGTCGTGGGTGGCGTCGAAGAGGCCGCTGGAGCAGGTGGTCACGTACCCGACATCGTGGGCATGGAGGTCGGTGAGGGGGGGGAAGCTGTGCCGCCGCTTGTCGGCGTCGTTCTCGAAGGGTACCACCGTGCCATCGGCCTGGACCCGTGCCAGGCGCAGGTAGTGGTGGACGATCCCCCGGGGCTCGGCGCCGGTCAGCACCGTGCTTCCCGGCCCGTCCACCGCCTCCCGGACCGGCGCGAGCCAGAAGTCGCCGGCAACGAAGGTCTTGCCGGCGAGGTCGAGGGTGAGCTGCAGGGCCTCAAGGTTGATCTGGATGTTCGAACCGAGGGTGACGTGGCCGGGGGCCGCAGGGGACCCGCTCGTGGTAAGCGCCACACCCCTGTCGACGCCCGTCACCAGGGACCAGACGGAGCCCCCGCGGGTCAGCTCGCAGAAGCCGTCCCAGCGGCGGACGAGCTCTTTGGGGGGGGCAACGGGGATCTCGTAGGTGGTCTTGATGGCGCCGCGGGTCGGCGTGAACCCCGTCCCCAGGAAGACTCCCAGGTGCTTGTCGGTGGTGAGGTTGTGAAACTCGTAGACATGGTTGGTGTCAACGAAGCCCGGCGGCATCTTCTCCACGGAGAGGGCCTCGTACTGCTCGGCCCCGTTCTCGCTGGACCACTTGAGGATGAGGCGGGTGGGGTTGGCGGCCGTCCCCTCCACGGCGTGGACCTCCAGCCGGAAGAGGTAGCTCCCGACCCGCCCCGTGCCGGCGGCGATGAGACCGGCGCAGGGGTCGCAGGGGTCACCCGCCTCCAGGTTCGTGTGGAGGGCAAGGAACAGGGTGCCGTTCCCCCGCTTGGGGATGCCTGTCTCGGGGTTAACCGCCTCGGGACAGGTCTTCACCTGGAGCATGGTCTGGGTGCGGGTGCATGTGTCGGCCCCGTGGAGCCCGGCATCCCGCAGGGTGCCGTCCTCCAGGGAGGTTACGGCCCGGTCCCAGACGTCGGCATAGACGATGTAGGGCCCCGTGGCGGGGAGCGCGGGGTACCCCGGGAGGTCGGGCTGGGCGCTGGCCAGAAGTGGCACCGTTCCCGGCAGCTCCGCCCGGATGCCGTCCACGTAGAGGTCGCCGGGCTGGATCTTCCGGTCCGCCGTGATGGAGACGGCGCCGGTGCGGGGGGAGCCGTTGCCAACCACGTCGGCGAGGGCCTGGATTAGCTGCTCCCGGCAGACGGCCACCAGCTCGTTCCAGTCGGCGTCGGTGATCACCCGCCCCTGCTGCTGGTGGACGCCGGTGTAGCGTTTTTCCGGCTGGAAACTGTCGCGTGAGATCTGAGTTTTCATGGGCTACCCCTGTAAATGAAAATCTATTGGCATTGCATGCACAAGCCTTTTCCCCCTCCCTTGACGGGAGGGGGTCGGGGGGTGGGTGAAACTGCAACCTGCTGATTCCATGGCTACCTCCCCCCCACCCTGACCCTCCCCCGCCAAGGGGGAGGGGACTATTGCAAAGATGTCAATTCATTCGCACGGCGGAAACGGCGCCCGGTGCAGCCGGAGGTCCGGGACGATGACCGCCTCCATCCCCACCGGGAGAAACTCCTTCAGCTTGTCCAGCACCGCCGCCATGAGGAGGCTGTAGCGCCACCCGTGGTGGGCCCCCACCTCGCCGCCGTCCTCGGCCCCGAAGCGGACCGCCTCCGGCGTGGCAGGGTGGAGCACTCCGCACCCCGGCTCCCCGAACTTGGCGGTGCGGCGCACCACCGCTCCCCCCTCGTCGAACTCGAAGGCGTAGAAGACCGGCCGCTCGGTGGTGTTACGGTGGGTGAGGAGCGCCGTTGCCAAGACCCCCTCCGGAATCCGGGAGAACCGGATACAATGGGGATTCTTCAGCAGGCCGGGCTCCAGTTCCAGCTTCCCGGCGAAGAGACAGTCGCTGGCCTGGAGGCGGCCAGCCTTGCAGTCGCCAAGCACGGTGCAGTACTCGAGGCGGACGAGGCCCGGCACCGCCATCGTGTCGAAGAGGCACTCCTGGGCATCCACCGCCGGCTCCTCCATGGTCCCGGCCGGGACGGTGACGTCTAGGGCCCGGACCGCGCACCGCCTGAGTCTCAGCGTACCGGCGGTCACCTTCAGGGTGCCGTCGATGACGAGGTCCTCCAGCAGATGCTCCTTCTCCACGTCCAGGAGCATGTCCCCCGCATGGACGGGGAAGAGCCCCGGCTCGAAGAACCCGAGGGGGGGCGGCGCGTGGAGGATCACCCGCTTGGGATGGATGTGCCCCTGCCGCCAGTCGGGGGTCCGGAGATCCACGGTGCGGCGGGAGACATCGTCGAAGCTCCCGGGGAAGCAAGGGGCGCCGTGGGTGTTCACCTGGCGCCACCAGACGGGAGTCCCGGCAAAGGTGGTGAGCTTCGCGGCGGGGTTCGAGGGGAACTCCCCCGCAGGCACCGCCACCTCCATGGCCCGGGTGGGGTAGCGGAAATCGGCCGTGGCCGTGGGGAGGTCCGGATGCCGGGCCGCCCAGAGGGGATGATTCTGAAAATCATCGAAGCGTGGGTCCTCCCCCAGGGCCCCGGCCGGAAGCCGCGGCATGCCGATGCGGGGTGTGACGGCGGTGCGCCGCCACCCCTCCTGGATCTCCACCTCCATCTGCCCCACCGCCTCGGCGATCTGCTCGATGGCGGTGAGGGTCCCCTTGCGCTGGCGCCACGCCACGGCGTTGGCCACCTCGTCGCGCCGCCCCTCCTCGTCCGGAGAGACGAGGCGCACGTCGAGAAGCTGGGCGAAGTAGGGTATGAGCCAGGGCTGGCAGCTGAGACCCGCCGGCGGGTTGTCAGGGAAGGAGTCGGCCAGGCGCTGGTCCAGGGTGGCGCGAATCCGGTCCAGGAGCTCGCCGCAGGCGTCCAGAAACCGCGCCAGATCCCCCTCGCCGCCGAACTCCACGCTGTCGCGGGTGCGGTAGACCTCGGGGAGGATCCCGTAGAGTTGCGTGCCGGTTTCAGTTGTCGGTTTGTCGGTGGCCATGAATCGTCTCCGGTTAATCCAGCTCGCTCAGAAGCTCCCGCAGGGTGACCGTGGCAAAGACCTCTTCGTCCAGGGCGATCTGAAGGAGGCGCAACTTCGCCTTCAGCTCGTCCACGGCCGTGGGGGACTCGCCGGTGAGCCGGGCCAGTTCGGCGGAGGAGCCCTCGGCCAGGTCGTGGACGGTGCGGTTCAGGAGCGGCGCGAGGCGGGTGCGGTCCGCCGCGAGCCCCAGGACGATCTCCGCCTTGGTCTTGAACTCCCACAGTTTGACGGACGGAATCCCCGCCGGGAGCGCACACGGGTCGATGCCCCGCAGATCGTTCAGGGATCGGATGCCGGCCCCCCGCAAAAGCTCTGCGTAGCGC
>RHLS01000002.1 GCA_003712145.1 Desulfuromonadales bacterium
GTGGAAGGGGCGGCGGTTGTCAGGGGCGGGGCGGTGCTCGTGGACGGCGCCGTTACCCTCGACGGGGTACAGCTGGACGTTCCGTCCCAGAAGCTCCTGGTTCAGGGCGTGAGCGGCACCGTTCCCCTCTCCCTTGACACCACGCCGGGAGTGCCCCGCCGTCACCGGGAAGAGGGGGGCTTCGCCCGGGGAAGGTATCAACAGCTTCTGGACGAGTTGCGGAATGCGGCCGCCACGGGCTCCACGCTCCGCATCGGGACGGTGCATCTTGGTCCCCTGGAGCTGGGAGAGACGACCCTCGCCCTCCGTGGCGGTGAAGGCCGGGTGGAGATTGTCTCCCTCCGCTCTTCTCTCCACGAGGGAGCTATTCTTGGCAGAGGGTTCGTGGCGACCAGGGGGGGGCTTGCCTACGGCAGCGACATCCTGATCAGCGACCTGAGCCTGCGCCGTTTCTGCGATGCCCTGCCGAAAATCCGCGGCTACGTCTCCGGACGCCTCGATGGGGTTGTCAGCCTTTACGGCGAGGGACAGGGGCTTGACGGGCTCGACGGCTTCGTCGACCTCTGGGCACGAGAGTCGGACGCGGAGAGGATGCTCCTTTCAAAGGAGTTTCTCCAGCGGTTGGCCGGCAAGAAGCTTCGCGGGTTCTTCTTCCGTGACGACCGCCCCTTCGACCGGGGCGAGGTGAGCGCCTACCTGGAGGAGGGGTACCTAACCTTTACCGTCCTGGATTTCTCTCACACAAATCTCCTCGGGGTCAAGGATTTGAGCGTCTCCGTGGCGCCGGTGCAGAACCGGATCGCCCTCGATCACCTCCTGGGCGCCCTTAAGGAGGCGGCTGCGCGGGGCAAGTCCGTGCAGGGGGAGGAGGAGCCTCCCCCCGAGCACCCGCCACCGCCCGCGGACTTCCAGTGGCGCGACTGATGAAGCCCTGATCCATTGCTTCCCTTATTTCGGGCCTGTGGTATAGTGCTGACGGAAACCATACTCAGGAGGATCCATGAAACGGACCGTGCTCAAGGGGATTATTGCCGGCCTGTGCGGAATGCTTGCCGCCTGCGCCATCATAACCGTCAACGTGTACTTCCCCGAAAAGGCTGTGAAGGAGGCGTACAAGTCCCTGGACGAGATGCTGCTCAAGCGGGACGAGGAGAAGCAGGCTCCCTCGGGGCAGAAGCCGGCCGAGGAGAAGAAGGCCCCGGAGACCAGCCCCCAGAGCAGGCTCCTCGATGAGTTCCCCTCATTCTCCCTGGTGTCCGAGGCCCGGGCCTCCGACAACTATGCCGATGACCTGGCGGTTGAGCTTTCCAGCATGCCGGATGTGCTGAAAGCCTACGACGAGATGCACCAGAGGCTCCCCAGGATCAATGCCCTGCTCGATGCCGGTGCCGTGGGGATTACCAACCAGGGGCTCATCACGGTGCGGGACAAGACGAAGGTTTCTTCCCAGGACGAAGCCCTGGTCAAGGCCGAGAACGACAGTCGCAAGACAGTCATCACCGGCATGGCCAAGGCTATTCTGAAACTCAACAAGCAGAAGGAGTCGAAGGCGGCTCTGGATCAGGTGAAGGGGAAGGCCGCGACCACCTATGCCGATGCCAAACGTGACGAGGCGAAGCCGGGCTGGTGGGTGCAACTGGCCAACGGCCGCTGGGTGCAGAAGTAGAAACGCGGCGGTGAGAGTTGAGCGAGAAAGGCGGGGAGTGAATCCCCGCCTTTCGTGTTTCAGATGATCACCGCATGCAGGTCCCGCTGGCGGTAGCGCCACCAGAAGGCGGTCGCCCGGGCGTACCAGTCGATGACGAAGACGAACCAGACGGCGTAGAGGGAGAGATGGAGCCACTCGGCCGTTACCCATGAGAGGAAGACCCGGATCCCCCACATGGAAGCCAGGGTGACCAGGAAGACGTAGAAGGTGTCGCCTGTCCCCCGCAGGCTTCCCGCGTAGACGAAGGAGAGGGCCAGGGGGACCTGGGCGAAGGCCACCAGGCGCAGAAATACGATTCCCTTTTCGATGACCGCCGGGTCGTGGGTGAAAAGCCCCATGAGCTGGCCCGGGAGGACGATGAAAATCACCGCCATGGTCCCCATGACAAGGACCGCCAGCCGCAGCGCTTCCCGGTGACCGATCCGGGCGCGACGGATCTTCCGTGCCCCCAGGGCCTGCCCCATGAGAGTGGCCGCGGCAATCCCCATTCCCACCCCGGGCATGAAGGAGAGGGACTCGATGGAGAGCCCGATCTGGTGGGCCGCGTAGGCTGCCGTGCCGTAGCCGATGATGAATTTCGAGTAGAAGAGCTGCCCACCCTGCTGGGCGATCCGCTCCAGGGCCACCGGCCACCCCACCCGCCAGATCCGCCGGAAGAGCTCCGGGTCGGGACGCCCGATCCGGATGTAGCGCAGGCGCAGCGCCTGAACGAGAAGATACAGAAAGCCGATGGCCTCTGAGGCGTTGATGGCGTACGCGGCGCCGGTCACCCCCAGGGCGGGGAGTCCGAGCTTACCGTAGACCAGGGGCCAGGCGATCGCCACGTGCAGGATGTTGACGAGGATGATGGCCTGCATCGGCGTTCGGGTATTGCCGGTGCCGTGCATGATGGCCGAGAGGATGTTGAGGCCGGTGGTGAAGGCGAGGTAGAGAAAGACCAGCCGGGTGTAGCCGGCGGCCAGATGGAGGACGTCGTCTTTTGCCCCGAGAAAGGCAGCAAGGTCGTCGCCGAAGCCCCAGCCGAGGAGGGTAGCCACCGCCGTCATGGCGGCGCAGGCGAGACAGGCGACAAAGGCGGCCCGGCGGGCTTCCCGGCGCTGGCCGGCCCCCCAGAGATGGGCGATCACCACCGTGGTACCCGTGGCGAGCCCCCAGAAAACCGTCATGGTCACGAAGACCAGGAGCTGTCCGAGCCCCGTGGCTGCGATGGCCGCTGCCCCCAGTCCCCCCACGAGAAAGATGTCGACGATGGCGACAAGCCGCTGAAAGAGGGAGGAGAACAGGACCGGAAGCGACAGGTTCATCACATTGCGGCGGATGGAAACCCGCTTGCGCCGCTCCCGGGCGCGCTTCACCGCCGATCCTCTCACTCCCATGTCCCTGTGTGAAACCTCCCGCGTCAGTCGTTGATGGCCAGTTCGTCAGCCAGGCTCAGCACGAAATTCTTAGCCCGCCCCGATGGCGCAATGATGCCATAGGCCAGGGCTTCCTTCAGTTCTGCATCCGTAGCGCCCGCTTCCTTCGCGCCCGCGAAGTGCTTCTTCAGTCAGGTGGGGCACCCCACCGCCACGGCGCAGCCTACCCGGATAAGCTCCCGGGTCCGGGCGTCGAGGACCTCTTCGTACTCGAAGTCGAGGATCTTCTTGCGGATCTTCATGACAGTCGCTCCTTTCCCCATGACTGTACCGCTCCATTCGGAAACTATGCGGCGGGCCCCCCTGATTTGCAAGTTTTTTTCGGTCGGAACCCATCGATTCCCGGCGCGGTGGCGGGCTTTCAGGATTACGGCGAGAGGTTGTACATAATGACCTCAGTGTCCGCCACAACCTGTCCGTCCAGCTCGATTCTGCCCCGCACTTCAATCAGTCTGCGCCGCTCACCCATGATCTCCCCGATGACCGTTACCTCCGAGCCGGTCGGCACGGGCTTACGGTAGCGCAGGCGCAGTTCCCTGGTGACGACCTTGAGTCCGCAAGCCATGCAGGCCTGGGCGCAGACCTCGTCCAGCAGGGCGGAAAGAATGCCGCCGTGGGTTACCCCCTGCCACCCCTGGAAGTGTTCGGGAATCCGGACGAGTGTCTCGGTCCGGCGGAGCTGCGGGTCGGAGACGAATACGGCATGGAGCCCGATGGGATTGTCCGTGCCGCAGATGAAGCAGCGGCCGTCGTCGATTACCTGCATGGTCTGGTCTCCCGTGGCTCATCGGTGGTGCGTTCGGCGATCCAGTAGATCTGCTTGTGTTGGCAGCGGGTCAACGTCGCCTGACGGCGCTCGGCTGCGTCATGGCTGGTAAAGGTACCAACCAGGAACCGGTTGCCGTTGTCGTCCTGACGCCAGAGTTCAAAGGTCATTGCGCGTCCCTAAGCGTTCACCCATACCTATCAGACCGCGTCCATCGAATCCAGCCCATTTTGAACGGGTGTGCTCTCTTGCCATGCATGGAGTCCGCAGGTTTCACGGCGTTGTGTGCCGCTTCGAACATTGTAGGACGCCTGAGGGTGTCCAGGATAATGTGTATGAGTTCACTGGTGAGCTCTCAAATAATGAGGTGTTCAAAATTGTAATAATTGTAACATGGAATATGTTGAACAATTTTCGAGTGGATGGTAATGGGAACAAGGAAACTCAAGAGGGACGCTGCTAGGAAACTCAAGAGGGACGCTGCTGGAAACTCAAGAGGGACGCTGCTTGCTATTTTTTTAATTCCATCAATAACAAAATAACAAGCAGCGTCCCCAAAAAAATCCCCAAATAACAAGCAGCGTCCCCAAAAAAATCCCCCCAAAAAATCCCGGCTGGTAAAGGTACCAAGCAGGAACCGGTTGCCGTTGTCGTACTGACGCCAGAGTTCAAAGGTCACTAATACATGTTTCCCTCACAGGCTCAAAGGCCGCTTAGTTGGGGTGGGTAGAGGATACCTCATATCTCAACTCGACAAGCCATGTTGATTTCCACCAATGCCACGACAGCCACGCCTTGGCATTCCCTACGGCCCGCATCACCCTCTCACGCCCTGCCTCTTAGCTTATAATTGTGATCGTAACGTCGAGGGGTAGTTCACGTGCATTCTGCATGCGGAAAAAGCGAGGATGGTAAACGAAAAAAAGCCGCAACTTCAATAGTTGCGGCTCAAGGTTTACACTTATAAGAAAACCGAAAATTAGAACGGGATATCGTCGTCCGGATTGAACGCCGGCTCGTCGTAGCTGGGTCCGCCGCCGAAGCCCTGATTCTCGCCGCCGCGTCCTGCGGGGCGTCCGCCCCCTTCGCCCCGGCCGCCGAGCATCTGCATTCGCTCGCCGACCACCTCGGTGGACCAACGGTCGCGGCCGTCCTTGTCCTGCCACTTGCGGGTCTGGAGGCGACCCTCGATGTAGACCGTTTTTCCCTTGGCGAGGTACTCGCCGGCCACTTCGGCCTGGCGGCCCCAGAGAACGACGTTGTGCCACTCGGTCTTTTCCTCCCACTCGCCGCTCTTGTTCTTGAACTTCTCGCTGGTGGCGAGGGAGAAGCTGGCCACTGCCGTGCCGCCCGGGGTGTAGCGGACCTCCGGGTCCTTGCCGAGATTGCCGATGAGCATTACCTTGTTGAGACTTGCCATGGGAGCCCTCCTTCGGGGCGTTAATGTATACCGAAAACTGTTGCAGTGTATAGGAATCCGGGCGGTTCTGGCAAGCGATATTTGGTTTGACTGGGGTGGGAAAAAACAGTAAGGTAAGCCGGATACGCCGCTGGAGCCTGCAATGTTTAACGGCTTGATATACCTTCTCTTTTTTGTGCCGATCACCGGCTTTTTCAGCATCGTTGCTGTGATTGGCAGTCTCTTCGATGCCAGTGGCGGATTCGCACATCGCTGTGCCCTGGCCTGGAGCCGGGTCGGGCTCCTCATGGCGGGAGCGAGGCTTCGGGTGAGTGGCGCCGCCAACGTACCTGCCGGGGAGCCGGTCATCTTCATGGGCAACCATCAAGGCAACTTCGATATCCTCGTCCTCTCCCGGGCCATCCCCCGGCGCTTCTCCTGGCTGGCCAAGGAGGAGTTGTTCCGTATCCCCCTCTTCGGACCGGCCATGCTGCGGGCCGGCTATATCCCCATCGACCGGAGCGACGGCCGCAAGGCCCTGCGGAGTCTCGATGCCGCTGCGAAGCGGATCAGGTCGGGAGCCACTGTTATCATTTTCCCCGAGGGAACCCGATCGGCGGACGGATCGCTCTTGCCATTCAAGAAGGGGGGCTTCGTTCTTGCCGAACGTGCCGGCGTGCCGATTGTTCCCGTTACCATTAATGGAAGCATGCGAATCAACCCGCTGAACACCATAAGGCTTGTCCGTGGCACTGAGATTTCCATCCGGTTCGGCGTGCCCCTAGCCACGTCCGGCGACCGCGTCCTCAAGGGGCAGGCTCTTATGGATCAGGTGCGGGACGCCATCCAGGCGGGGCTTGAGCCGTAGGATGCCGATGCTCGCCGTGGCGCTCATTGTTGGGGGGCTCGCCGCTGTTGCATGGGGACTCCCCGCTGCCCACCGGCTGACGAAGCCGTGGGATATCCTGGCGTCCCTTGCCGCCCTGGCGGGATTGGCAGCGGTGCTGGTCGGGGCGCTGCTGGCCGTTGTCCCCGGGTTTTTCGGGTAACTGAATGATAGAGCGAACCAGGACCATCTGTGCCAATGCAACGGTGATCATTATTGTCGCCCTGATCCTCGTCTGGGGGAATACCTGGTGGCGGCAGCGGACCCAGTATCAGCGGGGGGAGGCGGCCCTGGCGGCGCGGAACCCCATTGCCGCCATTGCCGGATACGAGGCGGCCATCCACATGTACACACCCTGGAGCTCCCTGGTGGAGGCGTCGGCCCGACGCCTCTGGGAGATCGGCGGCGTGTTCGAGCGCTCCGGCGATCCGCAGCGGGCGCTCATCGCCTACCGATCGCTCCGGAGCTCATTCTACGCGGCGAAGTGGCTCGTGCAGCCGGGGGGTGAGTGGATCGCCCGGTGCGACGGGAAAATCGCGGAGATCCTCCGGTCGCAGGGGTATGCCCCTCCGCCGGCCAGGTAGGTAATGAGCCATGGAATCTGACCTGAACGAACAGAGCGGTCTGCGCATCATCCCCCTCGGGGGCGTTGGCGAGATTGGCCTCAACATGATGGTCTACGAGCACGGCGACGACATCATCATCGCCGACTGCGGCCTCATGTTCCCCGAGCCCCACATGCTCGGCATCGATATTGTCATTCCCGACATCACCTACCTGCGGGAGCGTGCCGACCGGGTGCGGGGGATCTTCCTCACCCACGGCCACGAGGATCACATCGGCGCGCTTCCCTTCGTTCTCCAGGAGCTCTCGCCACCCCTCTACGGCACGGCTCTCACCCTCGGTTTCATCCGGGAGAAACTGAAGGAGTTCGACCTGGACGGCCTCGTGGACATGGAGGTGGTAAAGCCCCGGGAATCGGTCAGCATCGGCGCCTTCACGGTGGAATTCATCCGGGTCTCCCACTCCATTGTCGACGGCTGCGCCCTGGCGATCCGCACGCCGGAGGGGGTGGTGATCCACACGGGGGATTTCAAGATCGACCAGACCCCGGTGGACGGTGAGCTGACGGACCTGGCCACCTTTGCCCGCTATGGCTCCGAAGGGGTGCTGGCGCTCCTGGCCGATTCCACCAACGTGGAGCGGGAGGGGTACACCCTTTCCGAGCGGGTGGTGGGGGAGGCCTTCGACGAGATCTTTCCCCGCTGCGACGGGCGGATCATTGTGGCCGCCTTCTCCAGCAACATCCATCGGGTGCAGCAGGCGGTGGACGCCGCTGCCCGCTGCGGCCGGAAGGTGCTCCTGAACGGCCGCTCCATGATCGCCAACGTTGCCATTGCCCGCCAGATGGGGTATCTCAGCATACCCGACGGGCTGCTCATAGATCTTCGGGATATGCCGCGCCTTACGCCGGAGCAGATCTGCATGATCACCACCGGCTCCCAGGGAGAGCCCATGAGCGCCCTGGCCCGGATCGCCATGGATGATCACAAGCAGATCAAGCTGGAGGCGGGGGATACGGTTATCCTCTCTTCCCGCTTCATCCCGGGAAACGAGAAGACCATCTCGGACCTGATCAACCATCTCTACCGCCGGGGGGCCGAGGTCTACCACGAAAAGGTCTCCGAGGTCCATGTCTCGGGCCACGCCTCCCAGGAGGAACTGAAGCTTATGCTGAACCTGGTGCGGCCCCGCTACTTCGTCCCGGTCCACGGCGAGTACCGGCACCTGGTCAAGCATGCGCGGCTGGCCCAGAAGGTGGGCGTGCCGGCGGAGCGCTGCCTGGTCATCGAGAACGGTGCCGTGGTCTCTTTCCGTGACGGTGAGGGGGGAGTGACCGGCAACGTGGAGAGCGGCCGGGTCTTCATTGACGGCAAGGGGATTGGCGACGTGGGGCAGGTGGTCCTGAAGGATCGCAAGCACCTGTCCGAGGACGGTATGGTGGTGGTGATAATCGCCATCAACCAGCACACCGGCGAGTTGATCTACGGCCCGGACATCGTTTCCCGCGGCTTCGTCTTCGAGGACGAGAGCCAGGAGTATCTGGACGAGACGAAGAAGATCGTTCTCGACACCCTGGCCGGCATGACCATCGAGGCCCGGGGGGACTGGGGCGAGGTGAAGCAGGAAGTGCGACGTATCCTGAGACGGTTCTTCAATAAAACCATAGAACGGCGGCCAGTCATCCTGCCGCTGATTCTGGAGATGTGACAACATAGGTACGAGGTGTTGCCCCGTACCCATCACCCATTACGGGATTTATGGACGAACAGATCGACAAGAAAGAAAAGCTGAAGAAGGAAATCCAGGGGATGGCCCTGGGGGCGGTGGGGCTCTTCATCCTCATTGCGCTCCTGTCGTTCCACGCCAGCGACCAGTCCTTCAATACCTACTCCTCAGAGGGAAAGCTCCACAACTTTGGCGGACGGCTCGGCGCCGACCTGTCGGACCTGCTGCTGCAGCTCTTTGGTCTGGCCTCCTACGCCATCCCCATCGGGCTTCTCTACCTCTCTTACAAGCTGCTCCGGTTCAAGGAGCTGCGCTGGAAATCGTACAAGGGGATCGCCTTTGCGACGCTGCTGGTGTCGCTGGCGGCACTCTTCGCCTTCAACCTGGAGAAGACCGTCTTCCTGGGGCAACCGGTTCTGACCGGCGGTGCCGTCGGGTTCAAGACCGCCCACTTCCTCAAGACCTACTTCGGCATCACCGGCGCGGTGCTCATCATCCTGCCGCTGCTGGCTGCTTCGGCCATGGTGCTGTCGCGCTTCTCCTTCGTTCTCTTTGCCGACTGGTGGTTCGCCAACCTGAAGGAGCGCTGGGCCCGAAATCGGGAGCGAAAGGAACTGAACCGGCAGCTCCTCGACAAGGAGGAGAAGGTAAGCGGGGCCAAAAAGGCGCCGGAGATCAAGCCGGTCCACGTGGCGATGCCCCCTCCGCCACCGGTCCAGAAGAGGGAGGAGAAGAAGGAAAAGGCCAAGGCCGCGCCGCTCCAGGAGGCCTTCGACTTCATCAAGAGCGAAGGGGACTACCGGACGCCGCCGCTGTCGCTCCTCGACACCCCCACCGTCTCCGAGAAGCGCCTCGACCGGGACATCCTCACCATGAACGCCAGGCTCCTGGAGAAGAAGCTGAAGGACTTCGGTATTGACGGCGAGGTAGTTGAGATCTGCCCCGGCCCGGTCATCACCATGTACGAGTTCGCCCCGGGCCCCGGCATCAAGGTGAGCCGGATCGCGTCGCTCTCCGACGACCTCTCCATGGCGCTCCAGTCCCTCTCCATCCGGATCGTCGCCCCCATACCCGGCAAGGGGGTGGTCGGCATCGAGATCCCGAACCGGGAGCGGGAGACGGTTTTCCTCAAGGAGATCTTCAACTGCGAGGAGTTCCACGGCAGCAAGATGAAGCTCCCCCTGGCGCTGGGGAAGGATATCGCCGGGGCACCGACGTTGACCGATCTGGCCAAGATGCCCCACCTGCTGGTCGCCGGCGCCACCGGCAGCGGCAAGTCGGTCTCCATCAACACCATGATCCTGTCGCTCCTCTACACCGCCACGCCGAAGGACGTCCGGTTGATCATGGTCGACCCAAAGATGCTGGAACTCTCCATCTACGAAGGGATTCCGCACCTGCTCCTTCCCGTGGTCACCAACCCGAAGAAGGCATCGCTGGCGCTGAAGTGGGCCGTGGAGGAGATGGGGCGCCGCTACCGGCTCATGGCCGACAAGGGGGTGCGCAACATCAGTTCCTACAACCAGCATCTGGAAAAGGAAGAGAAGGCGCTGGAGGAACTGCGCGCCCAGGAAACCGTGGTGGTGGACGACCTTTCCGACGAGCCCATGGACGACGAGGAAGCCATCCAGCAGTTCCTGGCCAAGGAGGACCAGCTGGAGCATGGGCATCTGCCGTTCATCGTCGTTATCGTCGACGAATTGGCCGACCTGATGATGGTGGCGGGCCGGGAGATCGAGGAGTCCATTGCCCGCCTGGCCCAGATGGCCCGGGCCGCCGGCATCCACCTGATCCTCGCCACCCAGCGTCCGTCGGTAGATGTCATCACCGGCCTCATCAAGGCAAACTTTCCCGCGCGGATCTCGTTCCAGGTCTCGTCCAAGATCGACTCCCGGACCATTCTCGACACCAACGGTGCCGAATCGCTCCTGGGGGCCGGCGACATGCTCTTCCTCCCCCCCGGTACCGCCAAGATGCAGCGGGTCCACGGGGCATTCGTCTCTGACGCCGAGGTGCAGCGGGTGGTGGACTTCCTCAAGAAGCAGGGGAAGCCGGTCTACGACAAGTCAATTCTGGAGATGAAAGAGGACGGCGGCAAGGGGGGCGACGGGGAGGACGAGCTGGTCGACGAACGGTACGACGACGCCGTGGCCCTGGTGGCGGAGACGCGCCAGGCATCTATCTCCATGGTCCAGCGGCGGCTGCGGATCGGCTACAACCGCGCCGCCCGCATCATCGAGCGGATGGAGCAGGAAGGGATCGTTGGCCCGTCAGACGGCACCAGCAAGCCCCGAGAGGTGTTCATCAACAAGCTGTAGCTCACCGGATCGAAAGCCGCCGGGGTCGATGGGACCGGCGGCTTTTTTCGTGGTACTGCTACTACAACCGGGAAGGACGTAAGTACAGCATGCACATCTGGATCGATGCAGACGCCTGCCCTCGGATCATCAAGGAGATCGTCTTCCGGGCATCGGAGCGCCTCCAGGTGCCGGTCTGCCTCGTGGCGAACACGAACCTGTCCAAAGCCCATTCCCCCCTGATCACTTCCGTCCAGGTGAAGGAAGGCTTTGACGCCGCGGACGACCATATCGTCCAGCACGCGACCCCGGACGACCTGGTGATCACCGCCGACATCCCCCTTGCCGCCCGGATCGTCGCCCAGGGAGGTGTTGCCCTCGACCCGCGGGGAGAGCTCTACACGGAGGAGAACGTGGGGGAGCGGCTCTCCGTGCGGAACCTGATGCAGGAACTCCGAACGGCAGGGTACGTCCAAGGCGGCCCAGCCCAGTTCGGCATGGCCGACCGTCAACGGTTTGCCTCCGCCCTGGATCGCCTGCTCACCCGGATAGTGAAGGGGAGGCGATAGCCTTCAAACCCGCTGGGTCAGAGCAGAAAGGAGCTCACCGTGGCCCGCAGTTCCCCGTTCTTGCCGGTGCTTTTCACCGCCTTCTGTCGTTCCTTGTATGTCATGAACGAAGCGAGATACTCCCTGGCCATTTCCTGGCTGCCGGCTATGGAGTCGGCCATCGTGCACAGGATCACGACCGGCAGTCCGGCCCGGTATCCCTGAACAAGCTTGCCTATTTCGTCCCGCCGCCGTTCTTCGCTCCACGACTGGTAGACCTCCGCGCCAATGTCGCCTATCATGCTGTTCCCTCCTCGTTATGGATTCCGCGTCCTCTTCAGGATAAACTTTCCCTTGCCGTGTGGCCGAGATAAGAGCCTACCATAGAACAAGACTCGAATCTGGTCCACAGTTTTGTGAGAATCTGCACAGGGTTGCTCGGTCAAAAGCGGCTCACGTGATGGAGATTGGTCTGGTTCCTGCTAATGTGGAACCAGGTGAGGTCGGATCGCTTTCCCGATTTCGCAGGCCATCAGGCACGGCGGTGCCCGAGCTGGATTTTCGGTTCGGGCGAGCGCCGCACCTGTTGCCAACCGCTTCACGGTGAGTCGTGGTATCTGTGCTGATGCCTATAATTTGTGCAGACAAGGCTTTCGACCCCGGGGGAAGCAGCATACACGACAAAGGAGTGCACCATGAGAAAGGCAACCCACGGCGATACGGTTACCGTCCAGTACATCGGCACGCTAGACAATGGGCGAATCTTCGACAGCACCACTGACGAGGCTCCGCTGGTGTTCACCATTGGCTTGAATCAGGTGTTTCCGGCCCTGGAGAAGGAGGTGGCCGGCATGTCGGCGGGCGAAGTGAAGAATTTCGTGATTGCAGCCGCCGATGCCTACGGTTCACGGCTGCGGGAAAACATCCTGGTGGTGGAGAGGGCGAGTTTTCCGGCTGGCAGGGAGATTGCGGCTGGGATGAAGGTGAGTATCGGGTTTAGCGGTGGTGCTGAGCGGGTGATGATGGTCACCGGGGTCACCGAGACAACGGTGGAGTTGGACGGCAATCATCCCCTTGCCGGGCTGGACCTGACCTTTGCTCTCAGGCTGGAGAGGATCGAGTGAGCAATCGATTGCGTCCCTGGCAGGAATAGGGTACAAAACTGCCATGGACACCTCGTTGCTTTTGATCGTCGTCAATCTGTTCCTCATCCTCATCGATGCAGCCGTCGGCTGGCATCTGGCGCCTGCGCTGATGCGCCGGTTTACCCCCGATGCCGAGACCGCGGAAGTATCTGCGCGAAGCATGCGGGCCATGCTGGGTGGGGTTGTGGCCCTCTACATGTTCTTCAACTGTCTTGGCTACTTTCGGCAGAACCGCATCGTGCTGCTTGTCGTGACCGGCATTGTCGTGACAGACATGGTCGCGCAGCTGGTGGTGCGGCTGAAGGTGGGGAAGCGGGAAGAATAGATACGCGGGTCGACAGGGTGTGATTAAGGTGATTGAGGCGGCCACGGGCCGCCTTTTTTGTGTCCGGTCACCGGGTAAAGGGAGGTTACCGGCTCTCCTCCAGCCTCCCCAGCAGCCTGAGCAGGCCATCGAGGATGGTGAGGGGATGGGGAGGGCAGCCGGGAATGTAGAGGTCCACGGGGATGAGGTCGCCGACGCCGTCGTGGATGGCCGGGGAGCCGGCGAAGGGTCCGCCGCCGATGGCGCAGGCGCCGCTGGCAATGGCTATCTTGGGTTCCGGTATTGCCTCCCAGGTTTTGAGGAGGGCGAGGTGCATGTTCTCGCTCACCGGCCCGGTGATGAAGATGCCGTCGGCGTGACGGGGGGAGGCGACGAACTGGATGCCGAAGCGCCCCAGGTCGAAGCCGACGGTGGAGAGAACGTTGGTGTCGGCTTCGCAGGCGTTGCAGCCGGCGGCCGAAACCTCCCGCAGCTTCAGGGAACGGCCAAAGAGGGCGCGTATCCTCTCGTCCAGAGCCGCGGCGAGCCTGCGGACCTGGTTTGATGTGACGATGAGCTCTTCCCGCCGGTTTACGGCCAGCCGGTGGTCGTTTGAAAAGGAGATGGCGCCATGGGGGCAGGCGCGGGTACATTCGGGACAGAAAAGGCACCTTCCCATGTCGAGGGAGAGGGTTTTCCCGGCCCCGGCAGTTATCGCGCCGTGGGCACAGGCATCCACGCAAAGGGCGCAGTCGGAGGGGCACTTCTCCGGATCGAGGTCCGGAGCCCCCCGAAAGAGCTCCGGCAGCCGTGCCGGCTCCGCGGGGTAAGGGGTGGTCCGGTGCTTCTGGTGTATCCTGGCGAGGAGTGCCTTGATCATGTGCTGTGCTTATTCGGCCGGTGAGGCAATGCAGCCGAGCTTCTGGGAGATCTCATGGGCCGCTTTTCGGGAAAGGGGGGCGAGTTCGGCTCCGATTCGTTCGTCGGAGAACCTCATGGTGGGGCCGGAGATGATCACCGCGCCGACCACGGCGTTCCGGTAGTCGCAGACGGGTGCCGCCACGCCCCGGACGCTCAACTCCAGTTCCTCATTGTCGATGGCGAACCCCTTGGCGGTGATCTCCCGCAGGTGCTCCCTGAGGTGATCCTTGTCGGTGATGGTGTTGGGGGTGTAGGGATTCAGATCGGTGCGGGCCAGGTAGCGTTCCAGCTCCGCGGGCGGGAGGTGGGCAAGCATCACCTTTCCGGCCGCCGTGCAGTAGGCCGGCAACCGGGATCCGAGGCGTGAGACAACCCGCACCGTGGCGCGGCTCTCAACGCCGTAGAGGTAGACGCTCAGGTGGTCTTTCAGGATCGCCACGTAGGCGGTCTCGTCACATTCCCTCACCAGTCCCTCCAGGACCGGCTTGGCGTAGGGAAGCAGCGCCATCTGCCGGATCATGGCCTGCCGGATCTCCAGGGTCTTGAGCCCCAGGTGGTAGTTGCCGGTAACCCGGTTCTGCTCCACGTAGCCCCGGGCCTCAAGGGTGGCAAGGAGGCGGAAGACGTTGTTCTTGTGGAGCTTGAGCCGCTTGGAAAGCTCCGTGACGCCGAGCTCCGCCGCCTCTTCTTCCCCGTGGAACTGCTCCAGGAGATCGAGGGCGTGGGATACGGCAAGGATCATGTAATCGGACTTTTCTTTTTTCTGCACGGTGGTTGCCCCTGGTTCGGTGGATTGAACGACAAACTTACTTCTTATATCACAAATCGAAGCCACAGTAGGAGAGGTTAAAGCTCTTGTTGCAGAGGGGGAAGTCGGATATCTGCTGATTCCGCAGGGCCAGGGCGAGGCCTGTCCAGTTGTGGAACGACGGGTCCACGACCTTGTAGCGGGCGAAACGTCCCGCGTCGTCGGTGATCGCCACGTGGCAGATCTCCCCCCGCCACCCCTCGGTGAGGGCGACGGCCACCATGCCGCCAGCGGGCGGTCCGGGATCGGTCATCACCGGCCCATCCGGGAGCTGGCGGAGTTGCTCCTCGATGAACGACAGCGATGCTTCGGCTTCGCGCCACCTCACGTGGGCCCTCGCACAAACGTCGCCGTTCTCCTCCATTGCCACTGCCACCGGATTCACGCCGTAAATGCCGAAGGGGTGGTCGCGCCGCACGTCGCGGTCGATGCCGCATGCCCGGGCCGACGGCCCCACGAGGCCGATCTCCCGTGCCGTTTCCCGTGCCACCTGACCCGTTCCCTCGAAGCGGGCCATGACTGACTGGGTCTCCCAGAGGAGGTTCACGGCGTTCTCCAGGTCCGCCCTAGCCGCGGCGAGCCGCTCCAGGAGTTCCCCGGCCTGCCGCGCATCCAGGTCGAAACCGGTCCCCCCTGGCCGCGCCAGTCCCCTGCCGAAGCGGCTCCCGCAGAGAAGCGCCGTCATGTTCAGGAAATCCCCCCTGATCCTGCCGCAGAAGGAGGCGGTGGGAAGGTAGGCCACGTCGCCGGCCAGGGCCCCCAGGTCGCCGGTGTGGTTGGCGAGCCGCTCCAGTTCAAGGGCGATGCAGCGGAGAATCTCGGCCCGGGCCGAAGGAACCGTCCCCGAAAGGGCTTCCATTGCCATGGCGTAGGCCTGGGTGTGGCCGATGGTCGTGTCCCCGGCAATGGTCTCCATCTGGAAGAGGGTTGTTGGGTGTGGTCCCCCCAGGAGGTGCTGCTCGATCCCCCGGTGCTGGTAGCCCAGGGATATCTCCAGGTGGAAGACCTCCTCTCCATGGCACTGAAAGCGGAAGTGCCCCGGCTCGATGATTCCTGCATGGACCGGACCCACCGCCACTTCGTGAACCTCGTCCCCCTCAACCCGGAAGTACTCCATGGCGCCGACGACAATCCCGTCGGCCTGTCTCCGTCCCCAGGCGTCGCGATCCGGGACAAAGCAACGGTGGAAGCGAACCGGCTTGAGCCACGGGTGATCGTCGGGGATGATGCCGCACTGCTCGGCGATCTCCCGCTCGAAGAGGTGGACCTGGGGGACGAGGCGGCTGATGGAGGGAAAGGATGCCTCCACCTCGGTTCGCATGATGCCGAGGAGCCCCTCGGCCGGCGTGGCCATGACGCACCAGAGGGTTGCCCCGGCCGCGGTCGGAACACCGAAGAAGGAGGCCACTCGCCATCCCCGGTCGGTGGCGTCGATGATGTCCTGAAGAAACTGCACCGGTGGGAGCGAGGCCACGTCGGCCACTGCGACAGCCTCGCCATTGCGAAGCCGCGTGAGGGAGAAGGTGCGGGTCACCGGCCACCTCCCAGGAGTTGCGCCCCTTCCGCCACGATCCGGCGCAGGGGCTCCGGTAGCCAGATGCCCAGGAGCAGCACCGCCGCCATGAGAGCCAGCGGCGGCGCCACCGTCAGGAAGCGATCCCGGTAGTCGGTGTGTTCCACTCGGGTCGGTTCTCCCATAACCACCGGCAGCACCGTTCCTGCCATGCCGATGAAGATCGCCGCCAGGAGGAGGAGGGCGAGCCCTCCCACCAGGCTGTTCCCTTGGACGAAGGCGCTCGACAGTATGGAGAACTCACTTACGAAGGGTCCGAAGGGAGGGGAGCCGGTGATGGCGATGAAGCCGGCCATGAAGAGCCCTCCCGACCAGGGGAGGCGCCGCATCGCACCCTTCACATGCTCGCACCTCTTGCTGTTGTACGAGCGATGGATGTTGCCGGCCGTGAGGAAGAGCACCCCCTTTGTCAGGCCGTTGTTCACCAGGTGGAGCAGGGCGCCCACCAGCGCCCCCTTCCCCAGGCCCAGGGCCACCGCCAGGAGCCCCACATGCTCAACGCTGGAGTAGGCGAGCATTCGCTTGAAGTCGGCCTGCCGCGCCATGAAGACCGCGGCTGTGGCCATGGAAACGAGCCCCAAGGTGACCAGGGCGTCCTGGTAGAAACCGTCGCCCCCTGCCGCCGTGCAGATCTGGTAGACCCGCATCAGGCCCAGGAAGGCGCAGGTCACGAGCCCCCCGGAGAGGAGCGCACCCACCAGCCCCGGCGCCTCTCCGTATGCGTCGGGCTTCCAGGTGTGAAGCGGCGCGAGCCCCATCTTGGTGCCGAAGCCCACCAGGAGAAAGACGAAGGCCGCCTTGACCCAGGCCGGCGACAGGAGCGAGGCGTTTGCCACCAGGGGGTCCAGCAGCAGCGTCGGCTCCATCCGGGCCACTACGGTGGAGTAGGCGAGGAACAGCAGCCCCAGCAGCGCCAGGGCGATGCCCACGGAGCAGATGAGGAGGTACTTCCAGGTGGCTTCGATGGAGCGGGCGTTCCGGTTGAAGTAGATGAGGGGCGCCATGGCCAGGGTGGTGGTCTCCATGGCCACCCAGAGGAGCCCCAGGTGGTGGGAGATCGCCACCAGCGTCATGGCCGCCAGGCAGACCAGCAGCATGGCGCAGAGGGGGCGGTTTGCCCGCTCCTGCCGGTAGTTCAGGTATCCCACTGCATAGACCGCGCAGGCCAGGAAGAGAAGACTCACGCTCAGAAGCACCAGCGTCCCGAGGGGGTCCAGCTGGAGCCACCTCCCTGGCGACGGTGCCGGGGGTACCAGGAGCACCTCCACCGTCATGGCCAGGTGAACGATCCCCACCACCGGCAGGACCCAGGGGCGTCCTCTCTCCGACGGGATAAACCAGGCCGCGAGCGCCCCGAGGAGCGGTATGAGGATGAGGCCGGAGAGCATGGCTACTCTTTCAGCGCCGTCAGGCGCGAGGTGTCGATGGACGAGAACTCCCGACTGATCTGGTTGATGATGATCCCCATGACGAAGATGCCGACGATCAGGTCCAGCAGCGCACCCGCCTCCACCATGACCGGCATCGCCTCGGTGAGAAGAAGACCGAAGAGGAAGATACCGTTTTCCAGCACCAGGTACCCGATCACCTGGGAGATGGCCTTGCGCCGGGTCACCAGCAACAAAAACCCGGTCAGGAGTGTCGCGATGGCCGCTGGTACGAAGAGGAGTCCCTGGTGTGCCGGCGCCAAGGGGAGCTTGGCGGCGAAGGCGAAGGCGAGGGCCGTCAGGACCGCGCCGATCAGGAGTGTCGGCACATAGCCGATAAAGGGCTCCATCTCGCGGGTTATCCGTGCCTTGGTGATGGCGCCGGTCAGGAGCGAGGGTATCAGGATTCCCTTCGCCAGGATGAGCCCCACGGTGATCGCCACCAGGTGCCAGGAGAAGGAGTGGATGAGGACCGGCAGGATGCCGAGGATGACCCCCTGGAGGGCCACGGCCCGGATCGCCACTGCCAGCCGTCCCGTGCCGAGGGCCGCGAAGTTGATGAGCATCACCAGGACAATGAGCTGGTCGGCCACGGTGTTCATGGTTACCTCAGTACCAGAAGGAGCGAAAATGCGGCCAGAATGCAGGCCGCCGCCAGCATCTGCGGGACCTTGACGATCCGCAGCCGCGCCATGACCGATTCCACCACCCCGATGCCGATGGCCAGCATCAGCATGGCGACGATGAACAGGCCCCAGTCCACCAGAGTGATGCCGGTCGCGTAGGGGAGAGCGATGTCGGTGAAGAGCGCCCCAAGCACGAAGAGCTTCACGGCCGCGCCGTAGAGAATCACGCCAAAGAGTGGGCCGCTATGGTCCAGCACCATCACCTCGTGGATCATGGTCAACTCCAGGTGGGTGGTCGGGTCATCGAAGGGGACCCGGCAGTTCTCCACCAGGAGCACGATAAAGAGGCTCCCCCCGAGGAGCAGTATCGACGCGCCGGAGTTCAGCCAGGAGGTGGCGACGGTGCCGGTCAGCATGGGTGTCAGCGAGAGCGATCCCGACAGGCGGGCCAGCACCGCCAGGCTGAAGAAGAGGGCCGGTTCGGCCAGGCAGGCGAAGGTGGCCTCCCGTGCCGCCCCCATCCCTTCGAAGCTGGAGCCGGTGTCCAGGGCCGCTGCCGTGGTGCAGAAGCGGGCGAGACCGAAGAGGTAGGCGAAGAGCACCATGTCGCCGCTGAAGGAGAGTGGGGCGCGGTGCTCACCCAGGGGGATCAGGAATGAGGCGGTCAGGGTGGCGGCCAGGGTCACCACCGGCCCTGCTTGGAAGACCCAGGTGGTGGTGTCGCTGAAGACCGACCCCTTGCGCAGGAGCTTTGCCAGGTCGTAGTAGGGCTGGAGGATGGGAGCCCCCACCCGGCCGGCGAAGAGCGCCTTGGTCTTGCCGATGATCCCGAGGAGCAGTGGCGGCATCAGCAGGGTCAGGAGTATGTGGATGACGGCGTCGGTCATCGTCAGTAGGCCCAGGCCAGCAGAATCGCCAGCGTCACGAAGATGTAGAGGATGTAGAGGTGCAGTTGGCCGTGCTGAAGCCTGCGGGCCAGCGACAGCCGCCGATCCGCTGCGGTGAGAAGCGGCGTGATCACCAGCTCCAGCACCGCCTCGGGGACATGGCTCGCAAACGTTCCTCCCACGGGAAAGAGGCTCCGTACCTCCGGCTGGTGGCTCTTGGGGCGGAGCACGCCGGCGAAGAGCTTCACGAGCATCTCGGCAAAAGACGAGGCGGTGTATTGCATTCGTGTCGTTGGCCGGGCAAAGCCGCAGTCCCAGGTGCCGGTCGTTCCGCGGGGTGCCGCCTGGAGTCGCTGCCGGATAACGATGCCGATGCCGAGGGCCATCAGGACCAGAAGTGCTCCGAGGATCGTGACCCAGCCCAGGGGGGCGGCGTCCGCGAGCCCCTCGCCGGCGAAGGCCAGCTGCGGGTTCCAGGTAAAGAGTGCCGGCTCCAGGAACCGGGGAAGCGCTACGGGGGCCAGGCCGATCATGGCGCAGAGGATTGCCAGGAACACCATGGGCCCACGCATGGCCCACCCTGGCTCGTGACAAGCGGCCGCCTCGGTGGTGCGAGGGAGCCCCAGAAAGACCGTGCCGAAGACCTTGACGAAGCAGAGGACCGCAAGCCCCCCGACCATGGCCAGGGCCGGCGCAGCCAGTCCCAGGAGCGGCACGGCGGCGCCCTTTCCGCTGACCACGCCGGAGAAGAAGCCAAGATAGATAAGGTACTCGCTCACGAAGCCGTTCAGGGGCGGCAGTCCGCAGATGGCCACCGCTCCCGTGAGGAAGAGGGCCGCGGTCCAGGGCATTCGCCGGCCGAGTCCCCCGAGGCGGTCGATCTCCCGGGTGCCGGCGTCGTGGATCACCGCGCCGGCCCCGAGGAAAAGGAGCGACTTGAAGAGAGCGTGGTTCAGTACGTGGAGAAGCGCCCCGGCCATGCCGAGAAGCACGAGGCCCGGCATGTCGATGGCCCGGCCGATGAGGGCGACCCCGATCCCCATGACTATAATGCCGATATTCTCGATGCTGTGATAGGCCAGAAGCCGCTTCAGGTCGTGTTGTCCCACGGCGAAGGCGACCCCCAGGATGCTCGAGACGATCCCCGCAGCCAGGAGCACGATCCCCCACCAGGCCGGCACCGTGTCGTAGAAGGAGAGGATCCGGACCAGGCCGTAAATCCCCATCTTGATGATGATCCCCGACATGATCGCCGACACGTGGCTCGGCGCGCTGGCATGGGCGCCGGGAAGCCAGATGTGGAGCGGCATCATCCCCGCCTTCATGCCGCAGCCGAAGAGGGCGGTAAGAAAAATAGCCGTTGCCAGCGGTCCAGTTCCGTCGAGTGTTGCGGCCCCCGGGAAGGCAAAGGAGTCGCCCCCTGTCCGCAGGAGCGAAAAGGTGGCGAAGAGGGCGAGGGTGCCGATGTGGGTCACCACCAGATAGATCTTTGCCGCATCGCGTACCTCCCGATTCCAGTCCTCCGTGGCCAGGGCGAAGAAGGCCGCCAGGGCCATCACTTCCCAGAAAACAAGGAAGAGGACGCCGTCCCGGGCCAGGGGGAGCAGCGCCAGGGAAGCTGCCAGAAGGCCAAAGAAGAAGGAGAGCCGCGGCGCCGTCCGGGGATGTTGCGCCGCGGGCCAGTAGCCGGTGCCGTACACGGCGCAGCAGGCCGCCACGATGCAGACGGGGATGAGGAAGAAGGCTGAAAGCGGGTCGATGCCGATGGCGCAGGGGCCGAAGGGGAGGGTGCTCGCAAGGGTGTACGTTGCGGTTTGTTCGGTGAGGATGGTGGCGAGGGCACCGAAGAGCCCCATCAGGGAGCCGAGGACTACCAGGAGGGCGGCGCAGAGTTGCCCCTCGGTCGGTGATTTCTTCAGGAAGAGTCCCGGAAGTCCGGAGGCGCCCATGAGCAGTGTGCCGGTAATGACCAGCCGTGCGGGTTCGGTCAGCCCCGCCGGGAATGCATCCATAAGCCGGACTCCCGTGCGTAGTGCGATAACAGTGTTTTAATGGCGCTTGTGGACTATAGCTCCTAGGATTTTTCCGTGTCAACAGGAAATCGGGCCCTACGCTCACTGATGTGAGGGAGACAAGGCCCCTATTCGCCGGAGAAGGTGGGCGCGCGATGCTAAATAATGTATTGACAATGCGCCGGAAGGGAGTTTATAACCATAAACAAATCCTCGAACCGACTCACATTGCATTCAATCCACGAATACTCCATACCGATCTGCCAGTAACCGACACCTCGGCTTATTACATTCAATTCATCCAGGTTTGACAGGTAACTTTTCATAGGTATTTTTCCCCGCATTAACGAATCGCTTCAGGTATTTTCCGTGTGTTCCCGGTCAGCGGGGCTGTCTGCCCCTGCTGTTGGTCCGCGCGCTACTCAGGAGACCAGATGAATCTTCAGGAGCTTAAAGGTAAAAAAATCAACGATCTTGCGGCCATCGCCAAGGGCCTCAATATCGAGGGGGCCTCCAGCCTGCGCAAGCAGGATCTGATCTTCGCCATCCTCAATGCCCAGACCGAGAAGAACGGCATGATCTTCGGCGAGGGGGTCCTGGAGTGTCTCCCCGACGGCTTCGGTTTCCTCCGGGCGCCCGACTACAACTATTTGCCAGGGCCTGACGATATCTACGTCTCCCCCTCGCAGATCCGCCGCTTCAACCTCCACACAGGCGATACCGTTTCCGGTCAGATACGCCCGCCGAAAGAGGGCGAGCGCTACTTCGCGCTGCTCAAGGTCGAGACCGTCAACTTCGAGCCCCCCGAAGTGGCCCGCGATAAGATCCTCTTCGACAACCTGACCCCCCTCTATCCCGAGGAGAAGCTCAAGCTGGAGACCACGCCTGACAACATGCCGATGCGGGTCATGGAACTGGTGGCGCCCATCGGCAAGGGGCAGCGGGGTCTTATCGTGGCACCGCCGCGCACCGGCAAGACGATGCTCATCCAGAACATCGCCAACTCCATCGCCGCCAACCATCCAGAAGTCTACCTGATCGTGCTCCTCATCGACGAGCGGCCGGAAGAGGTGACCGACATGCAGCGTTCGGTCAACGGCGAGGTGGTTTCCTCCACCTTCGACGAACCGGCCTCCCGCCACGTGCAGGTGTCCGAGATGGTCATCGAGAAGGCGAAGCGCCTCGTGGAGCACAAGCGTGACGTGGTGATCCTGCTGGACTCCATTACCCGTCTGGCCCGGGCCTACAATACGGTCCTTCCGCCCTCCGGCAAGATCCTTACCGGCGGCGTCGACTCCAATGCCCTCCACAAGCCGAAGCGCTTCTTCGGCGCGGCCCGCAACATCGAGGAAGGGGGATCGCTCACCATCATCGCCACGGCCCTGGTGGACACCGGCAGCAAGATGGACGAGGTCATCTTCGAGGAGTTCAAGGGGACCGGTAACATGGAACTTCACCTGGACCGCAAGCTGGTGGAGAAGCGGGTCTTCCCCGCCATCGACATCAACAAGTCGGGCACCCGGAAGGAAGAGTTGCTGGTCGAGAGGAACTCCCTCAACCGGATCTGGATTCTGCGGAAGGTCATCCACCCCATGAACGTGGTGGACAGCATGGAGTTCCTGGTCGACAAGCTCTCCGAAACCAAGGGAAATCAGGAATTCCTCGACGCCATGAGCCGGTAGGGCGCGTCACCGGCGGCTTTCCGGGGCTCTGGAAAAAAGTCTTGAAAAAAAATATCGCGGATGCTAACGTTTTAACTTTCCGACGAATCACAGTGAGCCGGGGGTCTTTCCCCCTGCAAGGAGGACGATATGAAAGAAGGAATTCATCCCAAGTACGACGAAGTAACGGTGAAATGCGCCTGTGGCAACAGCTTCCCGACCCGCTCCACCAGGGCCGATATCTCCACCGAGATATGCTCTGCCTGCCATCCGTTCTTCACCGGCAAGCAAAAGCTCGTGGATACCGCCGGACGCGTCGAGCGCTTCAAGAAGAAGTACGGCATGTAACAAAAGGCCCCCGGCCTTATGGATTTGAGTGGAAGGGGATTTTGTCCATGGCGAAATCCCCTTATCTGTTTCTGACGGCGGAGATCTCACCGCCTCGTCAAGGTACTGCATGAAGGTCACCCTCCTCCAGCACACCCCCGACCCGGAAACCACCGTGGCGCTCGCCGCTCGACTCTGCTACTCGTCGATCGGCATCGACGAGCTGCGGGAGAGGCTTTCGCGCGCCGATGTCGCCGCCTTTCTCGACAAGATCATGTCGCTGGGACACCAGTCGGTGCTGGAGCACGCCTCCTTCACCTTCGGCATCGAGGGGATCTCCCGGGCCACGAGCCACCAGCTCGTGCGGCACCGGGTTGCCTCTTACTCCCAGCAGTCCCAGCGCTACGTCACCTTCCGGGGAGACGACTTCCCGGCGGTTGTCCCCGGGAGTGTCGCCGTCTCGGCCCGGCGCCTGGAACTTTTCGACGCCGCTATGCGTGCCTGCGCCGAGGCCTACCGTGCGCTTGTAGATGATGGCGTGCCGGCGGAGGATGCCCGGTTCGTCCTTCCCAATGCCGCTGAAACAAAGATTATCGTCACCATGAACGGGCGGGAACTCCTCCACTTCTTCGGACTTCGCTGCTGCGAGCGGGCCCAGTGGGAGATCCGGGCCATGGCCGTCGAGATGCTGCGGCTGGTGAAGACCGTTGCACCCACCATCTTTCGCGATGCCGGCCCCGGCTGTGTTGCCGGTCCCTGTCCGGAAGGAACCATGACCTGCGGAAAGATCGCCGAGGTCAGGAAGCGATTCAAGGAGATGCCCGCATGATGCGTCGGATGGTTTCACTGGCTGTACGTTCCCTCCTTCTTGTTGCCGAACGGATCAACGTCGGCGGCCAGGCGGTTCTCGAGGGGGTCATGATGCGCGCTCCCCGCTCCATGGCCATCGCGGTTCGACGTCCCACCGGCGAGATCACCGTGAAGCGTGAGGAGGTGCCACCCCTCTCGGAGCGGTACCCCATCGTCAAGCTTCCGGTCGTGCGGGGAGCGGTGGCCCTTTTCACCTCCCTCATCATGGGGCTCAAGGCCCTCAACTTCTCCGCCAACGAGGCCCTGGCCGAAGGAGAGGAGAAGGAGGAGCTCTCCTCGTGGGCCATGGGGGGGACCATGGCGGTGGCCCTCGGTTTCGGCGTTTTGCTCTTCTTTATTCTTCCCCTGTATCTTACGAAGCTGCTTGTGCCGGTCATCGGTTCCTCCAACATCGTCTTCAACCTGGTGGATGGGGTGATCCGCGTGGCGGTCTTTCTCCTCTACATCGTCTCCATCTCCCGCATGGACGACATCCAGCGGGTATTCCAGTACCACGGCGCCGAGCACAAAACCATCTTTGCCTTCGAAGCGGGTGAGGAGTTGACCTTCGCCAACGTGGACAAGTACAGCCGGCTCCACCCCCGGTGCGGCACGAGTTTTCTACTCATCGTCATGCTGGTGAGCATCGTGATTTTCTCGCTCATTCCGAAACTCTGGCCCTTCTACATGAAAGCCGGCGCCCGGGTGGTGCTCCTGCCTGTCATTGCAGGAGTCTCCTATGAGTTCCTGAGATGGAGCGCCAAAAACGACACGGCGGCCCTCGTGAAGATGATCATCGCCCCGGGGCTGGCCCTCCAGCGGCTCACCACCCGGGAGCCCGATGAAAGCCAGATCGAGGTGGCGATCCGTTCCATTGAAGAGGCCCTGTCGGTGAATGGCGGGTACAAGGACGACCGGCTGGTTGTCTGAAATTTTCGTTCTGATTTTCGTTTTTGAAGGATTGAGTTGATGTTCGACAAGATAGAAGAGCTTGAAATCCGCTTCCAGGAACTGGAATCGCTCCTCGCCGATCCGACGGTGATCGCCAATCAGCCCGAGTTCCGCAAACTCTCCCGGGAGCATAATGACCTGACCGGGCTGATCGAGGCATACCGCAGTTATAAGAAGGTCCTGGCTGAAATCGAGGGGAACCGGGAACTCCTGGCCGATCCGGAGATGAAGGAAATGGCCGAGGCGGAACTCCAGGAGCTGGCGCGGCAGAAGGACGACCTGGAGGGGGAGATCAAGCTGCTCCTCTTGCCGAAGGACCCCAACGACGATCGCAACGTCATCCTGGAGATCCGCGCCGGCACCGGTGGCGACGAGTCGGCCCTCTTTGCCGGCGATCTCTTCCGGATGTACTCCCGCTTTGCCGAGCGCAACCGCTGGAAGGTGGAGGTCATGTCCGCCTCCGAGTCGGAGCGCGGTGGCTTCAAGGAGATTGTCGCCCTCATCGAGGGGCAGGGGGTCTTTGCCAGGCTCAAGTATGAGTCGGGGACCCACCGGGTGCAGCGAGTGCCGGAGACGGAGGCCCAGGGGCGAATCCACACAAGCGCCTGCACCGTGGCGGTACTCCCCGAGGCCGAGGACATCGAGGTGGACATCAACCCGGTCGATCTCAAGGTCGACGTCTACCGCGCCTCCGGAGCAGGTGGCCAGCACGTGAACAAGACCGAGTCGGCGGTTCGGATTACCCACCTTCCCACTGGCATCGTGGTGGAGTGCCAGGACGAGCGGAGCCAGATCAAGAACCGGGCCAAGGCCATGAAGGTCCTGAAGACCAAGATACTGGACGGGCTCCATCAGGAGCAGAATGCCCGTATCGCCGCCGACCGCAAGCAGCAGGTGGGAAGCGGTGACCGAAGCGAACGGATCAGGACCTACAACTTCCCCCAGGGGAGGATGACCGACCACCGGATCGGCCTCACCCTCTACCGGCTCGAAGCCCTCATGGAAGGGGATATCGCCGAGGTGGCCGATTCTCTGCGTGCCCATTACCAGATGGAGGCCCTGAAGGCCCAGGCCGAAGCAGCCTGATAACACGGCAGTCTCTCGAGCTTTCCCATGACCAATCACGAGGAACGCTGGACCATCCGCAGGGTCCTCGACTGGACCAAAGGGTACCTGGCCGAGAAGGGGATCGAGAACGCCCGCCTGGAGACCGAGTGGCTCCTCTGCGCGGCCCTTGGCCTCGATCGGGTGGGGCTCTACGTCAACTTCGACAAACCACTGAACCAGGATGAGCTGGCTGAGTGTCGGGGGCTCGTGGCCCGGCGGGCACGTCATGAACCGCTTCAGTACATCCTTGGCAGCCAGGAGTTCCGCGGGCTTGATTTCCAGGTCACCCCAGCGGTGCTGATCCCCCGGCACGACACTGAGGTTGTTGTCGAGGAGGCCCTGCGGCGGGCACCCGGAGCTCGGGCAGTCCTCGACATCGGCGTTGGAAGCGGCTGCATTGCCGTGGCTCTTGCGAAGCAACTGCCGGAAGCCCGCGTTTGGGGTGTGGAGCAGTCGCCCGATGCCCTGGAGCTGGCCCAGAGAAATGCCGGGAAGCACGGCGTCGAGGTTACCCTTTTCGAAGGGTCGCTCTTCGAGCCGTTCACGGACCAGCGGTTCGACCTGATTGTCTCGAACCCCCCCTACATCCCGACCGCCGACCTTGAAACCCTTCAGCCTGAGGTCCGGGACTTCGAACCCCGCCAGGCCCTTGACGGCGGAGCCGACGGGCTTCAGTTCTACCGGCTCATTATCCCCGCCGCGCCGGAGCATCTCAATCCTGGCGGCTGGCTCGTCGTTGAGATGGGGATCGGCCAGGCCGAGGCGGTGCTCGGGCTGTTTGAGCAGGCCGGCTTCTGCGAATGCTTTACGGCAAAAGACCCGAACGGTATCGAACGGGTGGCCGGGGGCCGACACGCATAGGGACGGCCCTGTATTCGCCCACAAATCAGGGCAACCGACCGAGGTTGCCCAATATCAACCAATAGAGGCACTGCATTGGATAAACTGATCATCAAGGGGGGAAAGAAGCTGTCTGGCGAAGTTTTCGTCAGCGGCTCCAAGAACGCCGCCCTCCCCATCTTCATCTCCACCATCCTCGCGCCGGGGCTCAACGAGATCCGGAACGTCCCGTTTCTGCGCGACATCAACACCACTATCAAGGTTCTGGAATCCCTGGGCGCCGTCGTCGAGGGGAACGGCAATATCGTCCGGATCGACACCAGCCTCGTGAACAACGTGGAGGCCACCTACGACCTGGTGAAGACCATGAGAGCGTCGGTCCTTGTTCTCGGGCCGCTCCTCGCCCGTCATGGGCGCGCTCGGGTATCGCTTCCTGGGGGCTGTGCCATCGGCGCCCGTCCCATCAACCTTCATCTCAAGGGGCTCGCGGCACTGGGGGCGGACATCCGCCTGGAGCACGGCTACGTGGAGGCCAAGGCGAAAAGGCTCAAGGGGGCGCGGATCAATTTCGACATCGCCACCGTCGGTGGCACCGAGCAGCTCATGATGGCGGCGGCCCTGGCCAAGGGTGAAACGCTCCTGGAGAACGCCGCCCGGGAGCCGGAGATCATCGACCTTGCGGAGATCCTCAACAAGATGGGGGCTCGGATCGAGGGCGCCGGCACCGATACCATCCGGATTACCGGGGTGAAGGAGCTTCAACCGGTTACCCATTCGGTCATGCCCGACCGGATCGAGGCGGGGACATTCATGGTAGCGGCGGCAATTACCGGCGGCGACGTGAAGATTCACAACATGAAGCTGGAGCATCTGGACGCCCTCGTCTTCAAACTCCAGGACGCCGGAGTGGAGATCCTCAACCGCGACAACGTGGTGCGGGTCAAGGGGCCCAAACGCCCCAAGGCGATCAATATCAAGACCAGGCCCTATCCGGGGTTTCCTACCGACATGCAGGCCCAGTTCATGGCCCTCATGTGCGTGGCCGACGGGGCGAGCGTCATCAGCGAGAACATCTTCGAGAATCGATTCATGCACGTCTCGGAGCTCCTGCGCTTTGGTGCCGACATTACCGTTGAGGGAAACACCGCCACGGTGAAGGGGGTGAAGATGCTCTCCGGCGCGCCGGTCATGGCCACGGATCTCCGGGCCTCGGCATCGTTGATCCTTGCCGGGCTCGCCGCCGACAACACCACCGAGATCTCCCGCATCTACCATCTGGACAGGGGGTACGATTCCATCGAGAAGAAGCTGGCCGGCTTGGGCGCAGACATCCAGCGAGTGAAAGAGTCATGACCGACTACATCACCATCGCCATCCCCAAGGGACGCATCCTCGACGAATCCGTCGCCCTCTTTGGCAAGATCGGGATCGATTGCACCGAACTCCTCTCCAATACCCGGAAGCTCATCTTCGAGAACCACGAGCAGCGGATGCGGTACATGATCGTCCGGGCCACCGACGTCCCCACCTACGTGGAGTACGGCTGCGCCGACCTCGGCATCGTGGGGAAGGACACCCTCATGGAGCAGGAGAAGGATCTCTACGAGCCCCTGGATCTCAAGTTCGGCTACTGCCGGATGATGGTGGCGGAGCCGGCGGGCCTCGCCCGGGACGACGACCCCTCCAGCTGGAGCAACATCCGCATCGCCACCAAGTACCCCAACGTGACCGAGAAGTATTTCGCCAAGAAGGGGGTGCAGGTGGAGATCATCAAGCTCTACGGCTCCATCGAGCTGGCCCCCCTGGTGGGGCTCTCCGAGCGGATCGTTGACCTGGTTTCCACTGGCGAGACTCTTCGCCAGAACGGCCTCGTGGAGGTGGAGACCATCGCCGAGATCACCACGCGTCTCATCGTCAACCGGGCAAGCCTGAAGACCAAGCACCCCCGGATCACCGAGATCATCGAAGGGTTGGAGAAGCACGTATGAAATTCCTCGACATCAGGGATACGAATTTCGAGACGGAATTCGCTGCCATCCTCGCGCGGGGTGAAGAGACCGGCCGCGAAGTGGAGCAGGTGGTCCTCGACATCATCGCAGATGTCCGAGCGCGGGGGGACGAGGCGCTCCTGGAGTACACCCGCCGCTTCGACCGGCTTGAGGCCGATTCCGTCGCCGCCCTCCAGGTGACCGAGGACGAGATCGAGTACGCCTTCGCCCGGGTGAAGGACGAGGAGATCGCCGCTCTCAAGCTGGCGGTGGAGCGGGTGGCCCGCTTCCACGAGAAGCAGAAGCAGGAGACCTGGCTCTCCACCGGCGAGCCTGATATCCTGCTAGGGCAGATGGTGACGCCGCTGGAGCGGGTCGGGATCTACGTCCCCGGCGGCAAGGCGAGCTACCCTTCCAGCGTCATTATGAACGCGGTCCCGGCCCGGGTTGCCGGCGTCGGCGAGATCGTCATGGTGGCCCCGACTCCCGGCGGCGAGATCAACCCCCACGTCCTGGTGGCGGCGCGGCTCTCCGGCGTGGATAGAATCTTCCGGATGGGGGGCGCCCAGGCGGTGGCGGCCCTGGCCTACGGCACCGCGATGGTGCCCAAGGTCGACAAGATCACCGGCCCGGGGAACATCTACGTGGCCACCGCCAAGAAACTGGTCTTTGGCCAGGTGGGGATCGACATGATCGCCGGCCCGTCCGAAATCCTCGTCATCAACGACGGGAGCGGCACCCCGGCCCACATCGCCGCCGATCTCCTCTCCCAGGCGGAGCACGACGAACTCGCCTCCTCCATCCTCATCACCACCAACCGCGGCTTTGGCGAGCGGGTGGCGGCGGAGGTGGAGCGGCAGCTGGCGGAGCTTTCCCGGGAGACCATCGCCCGCAAATCGTGGGAGACCTACGGCGCGGTCATCGTGGCCGGAAGCCTCGACGAGGCCATCGCCTTCTCGAACCGGATCGCCCCCGAGCATCTGGAGCTGGCCGTGGCGAACCCCTTCGATATCCTGCCGCGGATCAAAAACGCCGGTGCCATCTTCCTCGGCCACTTCACCCCCGAGGCAGCCGGTGACTACCTGGCCGGTCCGAACCACACCCTTCCCACCGGGGGCACGGCCCGCTTCTTCTCCCCCCTGTCGGTGGACGATTTCGTGAAGAAGTCCTCCATCGTCTACTTCAGCGAAGGGGGGCTGAACCGCCTGGGGCACGACATCGTCCGGATCGCCGAGCTGGAGGGGCTTGAGGCCCACGGCAAGTCGGTGAGCATTCGTTTGAAATAACGAGCAACGACAGGAATTCCCATGCTTCCCTTTCGTCCCAATATCGCCGCCATGGCAGGCTACGTCCCCGGCTACCAGCCCCCCGACGTGGCGTCGTGGATCAAGCTGAACACCAACGAGAATCCCTATCCGCCGTCGCCCGAGGTTATGAAGGCGATCCTGGCCGAACTGGGTGGCGATGGCGCGCTCCTGCGCACCTACCCGAGCGCGTCGAGCCAGGCCCTTCGCGAAACCGTGGGGGAACTCTACGGCTTCGACCCCTCGTGGGTCATCATGGCCAACGGCTCCGACGAGGTCCTCAACAACCTGATCCGGGCCTTTGCCGGCGAGGGGGAGGAGGTCGGCTACATCCACCCCTCCTACTCCTACTACGCCACCCTGGCCGAGATCCAGGGGGCCCGGGTGCGGACCTTCGGCCTCACGGACGATTTTCGAATCGCCGGCTTCCCCGACCGCTACGAGGGGAAGCTCTTCTTCCTCACCACCCCCAACTCCCCCCTCGGTTTCGCGTTCCCGCTGTCGTACATCGAGGAGCTGGCGACCCGCTGCGCCGGCGTTCTCGTGGTTGACGAGGCCTACGCCGACTTCGCCGACGGCAACGCCCTGGAGCTGGTGAAAAAGCACGAAAACGTGGTGGTGACCCGGACCCTCTCCAAGAGCTACTCCCTGGCCGGGATGCGGCTCGGCTTCGCCGTTGCCCGCCCGGCGGTGATCGCCGCTCTGGACAAGATCCGCGACCACTATAACCTGGATCGCCTCGCCCAGGCGGCCTGCGTGGCCTCCCTGCGGGATCAGGCGTACTTCGGCGACTGCACCCGCCGGATCCGCGAGACCCGCGACTGGTTCATCGCCGAAATCCGGAAACTCGGCTACGATGTGATTCCCTCCCAGGGGAACTTCGTCTTCGCCGCTCCGCCGGACCGTAACGGCAAGCGGATTTACGACGGGCTCTACGCCCGCAAGATTCTGGTCCGCCACTTCTCCGACCCGCTCCTGGCCCATGGGATGAGGATCTCCATCGGCACGCGGGAGGAGATGGATAAGACCATCGCTGCCCTGAAAGAGATTGGCTAACTTCGATCCCCACGAGGAGGGTTCCATGTCCCGGAAAGCCACCATCGAACGCGTCACCAAGGAAACCCAGATCAAGCTCTCCCTGGAGATCGACGGCACGGGTGAGTCGAAGATCTGCACCTCGGTGCCGTTTCTCGACCACATGCTCGACCTCTTCGCCCGCCACGGCCTCTTCAACCTTCAGGTGGACGCCAAGGGGGACATCGACATCGACTTCCACCACACGGTGGAGGACATCGGCATCGTCCTCGGCCAGGCGTTCAAGGAGGCCCTCGGCGACAAGAAGGGGATCCGGCGTTACGGCCAGGCCTCCGTCCCCATGGACGAGACCCTTGCCAGCGTGGCGGTGGACATCTCGGGGCGGCCGTACCTGGTCTACCACGTTGCCCTCCCCAAGGTGAAGATCGGCGAGTTCGACGTGGAGCTGGTGCGGGAGTTCTTCCAGGCGGTGGTCAACAACCTGAGCGCCAACATCCATGTGAACGTCATGTACGGCGACAACGTCCATCACATCGTCGAGGCCTGCTTCAAGGCCTTCGCCCGGGCCATGGACCAGGCGACCGAGGTGGACCCCCGGATTGAAGGGGTCATGTCGACGAAGGGCAAACTTTAATTGCAGTGAAGAGTAAGGGGTGAGGAGTGAGGCGTAAGCCTTTCCTCCTCACCCCTCACCCCTCACTCCTCACAAGGTTTATTATGATTGCAATCATCGACTACGGCATGGGGAACCTCCGCTCGGTCCAGAAGGGATTCGAGAAGGTCGGTTTCGAGGCGGTGGTGACCGCCGACCCGAAGGTGGTCCTGGAGGCGGAAAAGGTCGTTCTCCCCGGCGTGGGGGCTTTCCGCGACTGCATGCGCAACCTGGAGCAGGGTGGGTTCGTGGAGCCGATCCTGAAGGTGATCCGGGACGGGCGCCCCTTCCTCGGGATCTGCGTCGGGATGCAGCTCCTCTTCACCGACAGCGTGGAGTTCGGCCTCTACCAAGGGCTGAACGTCATCCCGGGGCACGTCCTCCGCTTCCCCGAGGGGATGCGCGAAGGGGGGGAGGAGCTCAAGGTCCCCCACATGGGATGGAACCAGCTTTCCATCAAGCGTCGTCCGCCGGCCTTCGCCGAGGTGGAGGACGGGGCCAACGTCTATTTTGTCCACTCGTACTATGAAATGCCCGACGACGCGGGGGTGATCGCCGCCACCTGCACCTACGGCGTCGAGTTCTGTGCCGCCGTCTGGAAGGACAACATCGTCGCCACCCAGTTCCACCCCGAGAAGTCCCAGGCGGTGGGGCTGTCCATACTCAAGAACTTTGGAGAGATGAAGTGATCGTCATACCCGCCATCGACCTCAAGGAAGGAAAGTGCGTTCGCCTCGAACAGGGGCTCATGGAGAAGGATACCGTCTTCTGCGACAGCCCGGCCGACCAGGCCCGGGAGTGGGAGCGCCAGGGGGCGGAGCTCCTCCACATCGTCGATCTGGATGGCGCCTTCGCCGGTGAGCCGAAGAACCGGGCCTCCATCGAGGCCATCGTCAAGGCCATCACCATCCCGACCCAGCTGGGGGGAGGCATCCGCGACATTCCCACCATCGAGGCGTACCTCTCCCTCGGCATCGGCCGGGTGATCCTCGGCACCGCAGCCCAGCGGAACCCTGAGCTGGTGGAGGAGGCCTGCCGCCTCTTCCCGGGGAGGATCGTGGTCGGCATCGACGCCAAGAACGGCATGGTGGCGGTCCAGGGGTGGGCCGAGGTGACCGGCGTCACGGCGGTGGACCTGGCGAAGCGGTTCGAGGGATACGGCGTTGCCGCCATCATCTACACCGACATCGCCCGGGACGGGATGATGCAGGGCCCCAACATCGAGGCGACCAAAGCCCTGGCTGATGCGATCTCGATCCCGGTCATCGCCTCCGGCGGGGTGTCGTCCCTGAAGGACATCGAGAACCTCATGGCCATCGAGGCGAGCGGCATCGCCGGCGCCATCACCGGCAAGGCGGTCTACACCGGCGCCATCAACCTGGCCGAGGCCGTGGCGCTCACAAAGCGGGGAGGGGTGTAAGATGCTGACCAAGCGGATCATCCCGTGCCTCGACGTGAAGGGGGGGCGGGTCGTCAAAGGGGTGCAGTTTCTGGAGCTGCGCGACGCCGGCGACCCGGTGGAGATCGCCGAAATGTACGACCGCCAGGGAGCCGACGAGATCACCTTTCTCGACATCACCGCCTCCAGCGACGCGCGAAGCATCATTATCGACGTGGTGCGCCGCACCGCCGAGCGGGTCTTCATGCCCCTCACCGTCGGCGGTGGGGTCCGGACGGTGGATGATATCCGCACCCTTCTCAACGCTGGGGCCGACAAGGTCTCCATCAACACGGCGGCGGTCCACCGCCCCGAGTTCGTCCGGGAGGCGGCGGAACGTTTCGGTTCCCAGTGCATCGTTGTGGCTATCGACGCACGTCGGGTTCCGGGCGAGGAGCGCTGGGAGGTCTATACCCACGGCGGCCGCAACTCCACCGGCATCGATGCTGTCGAGTGGGCCCGACGGATGGAAGGGTACGGCGCCGGCGAGATCCTCCTCACCAGCATGGATTGCGACGGTACCAAGGACGGCTACGATATCCCGCTCACCCGGGCCGTGGTCGATGCGGTTTCTATCCCGGTCATCGCCTCCGGAGGTGTCGGGAACCTGGAGCATCTCTACGACGGCTTTACGAAGGCCGGCGCCAGCGCCTGTCTGGCCGCCTCCATCTTCCATTACAAGGAGTACACCATCGAGGAGGCCAAGCGCTACCTCGCTGGGAAAGGGGTGGCGGTCAGACTATGAGTGAGCGCGACGACATCCTTCAGGCCGTCTACCAGGTAATCCTGGAGCGAAAGAACGCCTCAGCCGACAGTTCCTACACCGCCTCCCTGTTTCAGAAGGGGATCGACAAGATCCTCAAGAAGCTGGGGGAGGAGGCTACCGAGCTGGTCATAGCCGGCAAGGGGGGGAGCCGTGAGGAGATCGTCTACGAAACCGCCGACCTCTTCTTTCACGCCCTGGTACTGCTTGGCTACTATGACATCACCCCCGACCAGATTTATGGTGAGCTCAAGCGTCGGTTCGGCACTTCCGGGATAGCCGAGAAGGCGTCGCGCACCGTTTCGTGAAAACCTCCTGAAAAGCAAAAAAAACGTTGACATCGACACTGTCGGTGTTATTATGCTTATTCTCGAAAAATTACAACCGGCTCGCTGCAATTCTTCTATTAACGCGATATGCGTACACTTTACATAGAGGAGGGAGGGGAATATGAATGCCGGGTGTCAAGGTAAAAGAGACTGAATCTTTTGAGCTTGCGCTGAAGAAGTTCAAGAAGCAGTGCGAGAAGGCGGGGATCCTCTCCGAGGTCCGCAAGCGTGAGCACTACGAAAAGCCGAGTATCAAGAAAAAGAAGAAGGCCATTGCCGCACGCAAGCGTGCGATGAAAAAACAGCGCAAGCTGATGGACTGAGCAGGGAACCATGACGCTGCGGGAAAGACTTGAAGACGAGATGAAGGGGGCCATGAAGGCACGGGAAGAGGTGCGGCTTTCAGCCATTCGCCTCATTCGCTCGTCAGTCAAGAATCGGGAGATTGAGGCGCGCCACGAGCTGGCCGATGGTGAGGTGGTCGAGGTTGTCTCAACCCTTGTCAAGCAGCGTAGAGAATCGATCCGGATGTTCGCCGAGGCCGGTAGAAATGACCTTGTCGAAAAGGAAGAGGCGGAACTTGCGGTACTCCTCTCTTTCCTGCCGCAACAGCTGACCCGTGAAGAGGTTGAGGGTCTGGTCGTCAGGGCCATAGCGGAAAGTGGCGCCCAAGGCTCCAGGGATATGGGGAAGGTCATGAAGGTTCTCATGCCCCATGTGACCGGCAGGGCCGACGGCTCCCTGGTCAGTGCCATCGTCAAGGAAAAGCTCGCATAGGGTAGCCCTCTTTCCTCAATTTTTCCACAATCATGAATGATGAACAGGGGCGATTCTTTGAATTGCCCCTTCTTCATTTGCCCTGTGGGGGGGTGCTCGTGGATGAGGATATACGCATTAGATTCACAGGCATCGCATGAGCCTTCTTGATATTGTCGTCTGGGCCGTTTTGCTGGCCTTTGCCGTAAAGGGCTTCATGAAGGGGCTTGTCCGTGAAGTTTGCTCTCTCCTTGGCCTAGTTGTGGGAGGGTGGGCCGCGTTCACGTACTATCAGGCCGCCGGCGCTGTCCTGGGGCTACTGATTCATCTCCCTCCCCGCGTGGCGTCTACTCTTGCGTTCCTCTGCATCCTCCTGGCGTTTGGCCTTCTTTTCTTCTTCCTCGGCCATTTTGTTACCGTGGTTCTGAAAGTTGCTCTGCTTGGGGGCGTCAACCGCGTTGGTGGGGTTGGCTTCGGGCTTCTGCAGGGAGCATTATTTATCTGCCTGGTTCTGTACGTGGCCAGTATTCCGCCGGTTCCGGAGAAGATGCGAATCCGGGTAGCTGCCTCCGCTACTGCCCGGGCGTTCAGTGACTGCGGGCGCGAGATCGTGACCGGTTGGAGGGCGAAAAGCGCCGATAAGCGGTCTGCCGCGGGAAAACGGGCTAAAGATGTCGATGATTCCCGACGATAAGATCAGGGAGGTGCGGGAACGGGCGTCGATTCTCGATGTGGTTTCCGACTACGTAAGCCTCAGAAAGTCCGGGGCAAACTACCAGGGACTTTGCCCATTCCACGGTGAAAAGACCCCTTCGTTCAACGTCAATCCTGCCCGGGGGATATTCCACTGTTTCGGTTGCGGCGTCGGAGGGAATGCCGTCACCTTTATCATGAAGATGGAGGGACTCTCGTTCCCGGAGGCTGTGAAGGTTCTTGCCAGGCGGGTGGGAGTTGAGATTGAGGATCGCCCCGTTTCAGTGGCGGAGAAACAACGCCAGGACGAACGGGAAGATCTCTACGGAATACTGGAGTTGGCTTCCCATCTCTATCGCGAGGCTCTGGAGCGGAGTGAGGAGGGGGCTTCCGCGAGGCGTTACCTTGAGGGGCGCGGCGTGGACCATGCCACTGCTGATGCCTACCGACTTGGTTTCGCGCCGGATCGCTGGGATTACCTCGTCAGACAATTTCAGCACCGCAAGGTGCCGCTGGAGCAGGCGGAAAAGCTGGGCCTCGTGCGGAGGCGCGAGGGGGGCGGCTATTACGATACCTTCCGGAACCGTCTTCTCTTCACGATCAGCGACATCCATGGCCGGGTCATCGGATTCGGCGGCCGGGTCCTCGACGACTCGCTGCCCAAGTACATCAACTCTCCCGAGTCTCCCATATACCACAAAAGCGATGTGCTCTTCGGTGTCTCGCTCGCGAAAGGGGCCATGCGCGAGTCCGGGAGCGCCATTGTCGTGGAGGGGTATTTCGACCACCTTGCCCTTTACCAGGCTGGGGTGAAAAACGTTGTCGCCACTTGCGGCACCGCGTTGACCGACGGACACATAAAGCTTCTGAAACGCTACGCTGGGAAGGTTTATACCCTCTTCGACGCCGACAGCGCCGGAAAAAAGGCGACGCTGAGGGCTCTAGATCTCTGCCTCGAATTGGGTTTTCCCGCCCATGTGGTGGAGCTTTCCGCCGGGGAGGATCCCGACAGTTTCATCCGGAAGGAGGGGGCCGACGCCTTTGTGGCCCGGCTCGCCAAGGCGCGGCCGGCGTTCGAGTTTTTCTTTCGTGATATCGTGAGGCAGGAAGATACCGGCACCGTTGAGGGCAAGGTGAAGGTGGTGGACGAGTTGGCTCCGCGGTTGAGAAAGATCGCAAACCCCGTGGAGCGCGAGCTTTACGTGCGGGAGATCGCCCGGGTCCTCGGCGTCGACGTCGGCTCTGTCCTGCGGAAGATCGGTGCTCCGGCGTCGTCCAGCGCTACTCCCTCTCCGCGATCCGTCACGGTTCCTCGAAAACAGCGCGGCGCGGGGCCGGAGGAGATGCTCCTTTCCCTCATGGTGCGCTACCCCGAGGTAGCCGGTCGGGTCAGGACCCATGGTCCCGGGCTCCTCTTCGGAGAAGAGCTTCTTCCCGTGGCGGAGGCTATTCTCGGGCGGCTTGCGGAGGGGGCAGCGGTGGACTGGGGAGCAATCCTCGATCAGGTAGGTTCCCCGGAGGAGCGGGGACGGCTCGCCGCCTTTCTTGTCAACGATGAGCACCTGGCGGACGTTGATGTACACAAGGCCTTCGACCAGTGCCGGCAGGCCCTGGAGCGCACCTCCCTCGGACAGGTGAAGGAGCTGGCCCGTGAAATGGCGGCAACCGATCCCGACTCCCCCCGCTACCGGGAGCTACTTGCGGAAATTGATGCCTTGCGAAACAGGAAATCGCAGTTATCTTAATAGAACATGCATGCAATGAGGTGAACTTGATGGCCAAGAAAAGTTCGGACGAAGTCAAGCAGCAGCTGGTGGATCTCGGCAAGGAGAAGGGTTTCCTGACCTACGACGAGGTCAACGATATGCTGCCGCCTGACTTCTCTACGGAACAGATCGATGACGTGATGAGCATGTTCGGCGAGATGGATATAGATCTCGTTGATTCAACCCAGAAGGTCAAGATCCCCAAGATGAAGCTTGATCTTGAAGAAGACGAGGAGCTTGAGGGAGAGCAGGAGGATCTGGAGTACGAACCGGGGACGCTGGGACGCACAAGCGATCCGGTCCGGATGTATTTGCGGGAGATGGGCTCCGTGTCACTTCTGACCCGCGAGGGCGAGGTTGAGATCGCCAAGCGGATTGAGGAGGGTGAGGGCGATATTGCCCGAGTCATCCTCAATACCCCGATTACGGTGAAGGAGATCATCGCCCTGGGCGACAAACTCCTCAAATTCCAGATAGCCGCTTCCGAGATCAGCAAGGAGGTCGAAGAGGAGGAGCTGGAGGAGGACGAGGAGGATGTCCAGAAGACGCGACTGCTGGCTCTTATCGACGAAATCCGCGGGCTTGACGTCCGGATGGAGGCGTTGGCCGAGGAGCGGGAGGGGGACGGCCTCGCCGCGTCCCGGCTCGACGAGATCATCGCCGAGCAGCAGGAACTGAAGGGGGCCTTGGCGGAGCTCGTCAAATCCCTGCGCCTCAAGGACCGACATATTGCCAAGATTGCGCAGCGGCTCAAGGAGCTCTCGGGCAAGGTGGACGGCGTCTTGGCGGAGATCGCCGGGATCGAGTCCGAGGCAGGGATGCCCGCTGACAAACTGAAGGCGCTGGTCGGCGGGGGAGAGGGGACGGCGAAGGGGCTCAAGATGCCTTTTGAAGAGCTCCAGAAGCTGGAGAAGAAGCTCCGCGCCGCCGAAAAGAAGTTGAAGAAGATAGAACACGAGTCGGGTTTCAGGGCCCAGGAACTGTCCGATGCCCTTCATGCCATCGACCGGGGTGAGGCCAAGTCAAAGTTGGCCAAGTCCGAGCTCGTGGAGGCGAACCTCAGGCTCGTGGTTTCCATCGCCAAGAAATACACGAACCGCGGGCTCCAGTTCCTCGACCTGATCCAGGAAGGGAATATCGGCCTCATGAAGGCGGTGGACAAGTTCGAGTACCAGCGGGGGTACAAGTTTTCCACCTATGCTACCTGGTGGATCCGCCAAGCCATCACCCGCGCCATTGCCGACCAGGCCCGGACTATCCGGATTCCGGTTCACATGATCGAGACCATCAACAAGCTCATTCGCACGAGTCGGCAGTTGGTCCAGGAGATCGGTCGCGAGCCTTCCCCCGAGGAGATTGCCGAGCGGATGAATCTCCCGCTGGACAAGGTGCGCAAGGTTCTCAAAATCGCCAAGGAGCCGATCTCCCTGGAAACCCCCATCGGGGAAGAGGAGGATTCGCACCTGGGGGACTTCATCGAGGACAAGGGGGTTGTCTCCCCCCTCGAGGCGGTCATCAAGGCGAACCTTTCGGAACAGACCTCGCGGGTTCTTGCCACCCTTACCCCGCGGGAGGAGAAGGTTTTGCGGATGCGCTTCGGCATCGGCGAGAAGAGCGACCACACCCTGGAGGAAGTGGGCCAGGACTTTGAGGTGACTCGGGAGCGTATACGGCAGATCGAGGCCAAGGCGTTGCGTAAGCTCAGGCATCCGAGCCGGGCCAAGAAGCTCAAGAGCTTCGTTGAGTAGTATTCGCAGTCCGAGCAGTACGGGAGGCCGCGCCGGGATGCCGGGGCGGCCTTTTTTGACAGAAGAAGCAGGAGCTAGGTCGATGGCAAAGGAGAAAACGCCGGTTACCCCGGCGGTTCGAGCGCTGCGGGCTGCCAAGGTGCCTTTCACCGATCACCTCTACGCGTACGAGGACAAGGGTGGAACTGCCGTCTCCTCACGGGAGCTGGGAGTGGACGAGCACGCGGTCGTGAAGACCCTGATCATGGAGGATGAGGCGAAGAACCCGCTCATCGTCCTCATGCACGGTGACCGCCAGGTATCCACCAAGGAGCTGGCACGGGCGATCGGGGCCAAGAGTGTAACGCCCTGCTCTCCTGAGACAGCCCAGAAGCATTCCGGCTATATGGTGGGGGGGACCTCACCCTTCGGCACCCGGCGGCCCATGCCGGTTTACCTGGAAGAGACCATCCTGGCACTGCCGAAGATCTACATCAACGGCGGCAAGCGAGGGTACCTGGTGGGGATTGATCCGCGTGATGCGGTGAGGCTGCTCAACCCGACACCCGTTCGGGTGGCAATCTGAAGGGGGCTGCCATGGAGCTTCAGGAACGATTTCAGAGGGCTGCGGAGGCCATTCGGAGCGCAAGGGTTCTGGTGGTCACTGCGGGTGCTGGCATGGGTGTCGATTCTGGCCTTCCGGACTTTCGCGGGGACACGGGGTTCTGGAAGGCGTACCCTCCCTACGAGCGGCTTGGCATAACCTTCGTGGATGCGGCCAACCCCGAGCATTTCGACCGGGACCCGGCCTTCGGCTGGGGGTTCTACGGCCACCGGACCAATCTCTACCGGGCAACGGTCCCCCACGCCGGTTTCGGGATTCTGCGGGGGTGGGCCGAACGGTTCGGCTTGGAGTGTTTCGTCGTCACTTCCAACGTTGACGGACAGTTCCAGAGAGCAGGATTCGCGGAGACCCGTGTCCTGGAGGTTCACGGCTCCATCCATCATCTTCAGTGCACCGGCCCCTGTTCCCTTGCAATATGGGACAACGAAGAAATCATTCCGGTGGACGAGTCGACCATGCGCGCCAAGGTGATTCCGGCATGCATCCGCTGCGGTGCGGTGGCCCGGCCCAATATCCTGATGTTCGGCGACAGCTCGTGGTTGAGCGATCGGACCTCCCGGCAGCAGCAGCGCTTTGACGCCTTCCTTGAGAAAACCCGGGGGCTTCCCATCGTTGTTGTGGAGATGGGGGCCGGCACCGCCATCCCCACCATCCGCTACCTGACCGAGCGGCTAGGCAGCCGTACCTCGGGCCTGTCCATCCGCATCAATCCCCGGGAGCCGCAGATCCCGGCGCCACATCTTTCTCTCCCCTGCGGTGCCCTGGAAGGGATTGCGGGGATCGACGCGGCATTTTCGGAGATGACGAGTTCATGAGCACTATTATCAGGAAAAAGGTGTCCTCCAATCCCTTCTCCGGAGAACATGCCTTCTTTGTTACCACCGCCCGGGGGGTAGAGGAGGTTCTGGCCGGCGAGATGAACGCCCTTGGCCTCAGCGGGGTTGCCGTGGAGAAGGGGGGGGTCCGTTTTACGGGTAGTCTGGCCGATTGCTATCGGGCCAACCTTTGGCTCAGGACGGCGAGCCGAATCCTCATTCCCGTGGCAGAGTTTCCGTGCGACTCTCCGGAACACCTGTACGACGGAGTCCGTGCTTTGCCATGGCAGCACTTTCTCACCCCTGACACAACCCTGGCGGTAGAGTGCAATCTACGCGATTCGGCCCTTACCCACTCGGGATTCGTGGCTCTGAAGACCAAGGACGCCATCGTTGATACCCTCCGTGATCACTTCGGGCGCCGGCCCAACGTGAACCCGAAGGACCCGGACCTGTTGGTGAATGTCCATCTCGCACGCAACCGCTGCACCGTGAGCCTCGACAGTTCCGGGATCAGCCTCGACCGCCGGGGCTACCGGACCGAGTCGGGCGAGGCGCCCCTGCGGGAGACTTTGGCCGCGGCTCTTGTGGCCCACACCGGCTGGGACGGAAGTGTGCCCCTGGTGGATCCCTTTTGCGGTTCCGGGACGATTCTCATCGAGGCTGCCCTCAAGGCCCTGAATCGGGCCCCCGGGCTTCTACGGGGCCGCTGCGGTTTCCAGCGCTGGCCCAGTTTCGAGGCTTCCCTGTGGCGACGTGTCGTGGAGGAAGCCCGGCAGGCGGAGCGGACCACTGTTGCTGCTCCGCTGGTAGGGTGCGACAGTGCCGCCGCAGTGCTTTCGACGGCTGCCGCAAACAGTCGCCGAGCCGGTGTCGAGGAGTATATATCCTTATCCCGAAGCGACGCGGGCGACCTTGTCCCGCCTCCGTCGCCGGGAGTCATTCTCTGCAATCCTCCCTATGGCAAGCGACTGGGTGACGACGAGCAACTCAAGCCACTGTACAAGCAGATTGGTGACGTCTTCAAGCAGCGTTGCGCCGGCTACACCGCCTGGCTTCTCACCGGCAGCCCCGAGCTGGCCAAGGCGGTGGGACTCAAGGCGACGCGCAGGGTCGTCCTCTTCAACGGCCCCCTGGAGTGTCGGCTGCTGAAATACGATCTTTACTGATCAAGTCTCTTGTTTGCGCACTCGGTCGAGGGAGGGGAGTAGCGCATCTGGCCACAGGTTCTCATAAATGCCTTGACACGATAGAGCGCTTTCCGTACTATGAAAGTTCATTTTTCGGGCCTATAGCTCAGTTGGCTAGAGCAACCGGCTCATAACCGGTCGGTCCCAGGTTCGAGTCCTGGTGGGCCCACCACCCGAATAAATCCAGGATGATGCGGGGATGCCCCGAGAGCACCTACCAAGACCATATTTCAGCAACGTAATGCGAAAAAGAGTGCGCGCCGAAGGGTGGCACTCTTTTTCTTTTGCCCTCAATGACTACACCAAAAATATCAGACATACTTGGAATCATTAATAAAATCGCGCCACCGACCCTGGCGGAGGAGTGGGATAACGTGGGGCTCATGGTGGGTGATCCGGCTGCGACGGTCAGCCGGATCATGGTGTCACTGGATGGGACACGCGATTCGGTCGAGGCGGCCATTGCCGACGGATGCCAGCTTCTCCTCACTCACCACCCCTTCATTTTTCATCCCCTGAAAAGAATCTCCTCCGCCGACCCGACCGGAAGCCTTGTCCTGAAAGCCGCTGCTTGCGGCCTGGCAGTCATCTCTCTCCACACCAACTTCGATGTCGCCGAAGGCGGGATGAACGACATCCTGGCGGAGCGGCTCGAAATCGGAAACTGCCAGCCGCTGCGGGTGACGGCAACAGAAGACCTCGTGAAGCTGGCTGTTTTCGTGCCGAAGGGGCATGAGGAGAAGGTGTTGGAAGCTCTCTTCCGCTTCAGCTTGAACATCGGCAGTTACAGTGACTGCTCTTTCCATTGTGCCGGCACCGGAACATTCCGGCCCCACGATGGGGCCCGTCCGTTTATTGGCCAGGTCGGCACTCGCGAATATGTTGAGGAGATACGGATCGAGGTCCTTCTTCAGAAACGAGACCTCTCCGCTGCCGTTACCGCGATGGTCAAGGCGCATCCCTATGAAGAGCCTGCTTTTGACCTCTATCCCCTCCTGAACAGGGGGGTGGCGCGAGGTCTTGGGCGGATCGGCGAGCTTGGGGCTGGAACCACGGTGGGAGAGTTCGCCGCTGAGGCTAAGCGTTGCCTGGGGCTATCGGGTGTTCGTTTTGTGGGAGATGAAGGCCGTCCGGTGAAAAAGGTGGCGCTCTGCGGCGGCAGCGGCATGTCGCTTTTGAGGGATGCCCTGCGGCAGGGGGCCGACTTGTTCGTTACGGGTGACGTGAAGTATCATGAGGCGCGGGATGCCGAGGCGCTCGGCATCCCGCTTCTCGATGTGGGGCACTTCGGTTCCGAGGTGCTCATGGTGGAGAGTGTCGCCACGCGGGTCGGCTCAGAGCTAGCCTCGCGCCGGTACGACGCGCAGGTGATTCCATTCAGGGGGGAGCGGGAACCGTTCACCTGGCGGTGAGTTCCGCTCGTTTGACGGTTTCATACAACGGGGGGTAGGGAGGTTTATTGGTGCGCAAGAATCTGTTGTTGCTTGAGGAGCTTCAGGAGCTGGACCTGAAGGTGGATGGACGCCAGGGGGAGAGGCAGGTCCTGACCGACCAGGTTGCGGAACTGGACCGGCAGGTGGAGGAGGTGCGGCTCTCCGTTGAAGTGAAGAAGGGAGATCTCGCACTTCTTGAACAAGAGAGGCAGGGGCTTGAGGCAAATCTGGCGACCGAGGAGGACAATATTGTCCGCTCCGAGGCACGCCAGAAGGAGATCAAGACCCAGAAGGAGTATCAGGCTGTCGTGAAGGAAGTCACGGCCGCCCGGAAGCTCAAGGCCGAGTTGGAGGAGCAGATCCTTCAGAAGTCGGCCCAGATCGAGGAGCTCACCGCCGATATTGCCACCCGTCAGGAGGAGCTGAACTCTCTGGAGGAGAACATGTCTTCCCGCAAGGCCGAGGTTCAGGCCGGGATTGACCGACTCGACCAGGAGATCGCCGCTGATGCGGCGTCCAAGGAGACTATCTCCAAGGCAATCCCGGCATCGCTTCTCAAGCGCTATGTCGCTCTGCGGGAGCGGCGCCAGGGAATCGCCATCGTGGCCGCTCGGGCGGGCAACTGCGCCGGATGTCACATGAACCTTCCGCCGCAGCTTTACAATAGCCTTTTCCGGAGTGATGACCTTATTCTCTGCCCCCATTGCCAGAGGATGCTGATACTTCATCAGGAGTCGTAGGGCTAACACAACGGTTTGGCCGAAGCAGAACAGATGGCCGCTCTCCGTTCGCGGGGGGAGGAAAGTCCGGGCTCCACAGGGCATGGTGCTGGATAACGTCCAGCGGGGGTGACCCCAGGGATAGTGCCACAGAGAGCAGTCCGCCCGCTTCGGCGGGTAAGGGTGAAAGGGTGAGGTAAGAGCTCACCGGGTCCGGCGGTGACGTCGGATGCCAGGTAAACCCCACCAGGAGCAAGGCCTAATAGGGAAGCGTCAAGGACGGCCCGTCCGTGCTTCCGGGTTGGCCGCTTGAGGCCGTCGGCAACGGCGGTCCCAGAGGAATGGTCATCGCCCGTCCCGGGGTAACCCGCGGCGGGAACAGAACCCGGCTTATGGGCTGCTTCGGCCAATTTATTTTCGCGGCGGGTCGTTACCCCCGACGCATCGAGGAGAGACGTGCACGATCTGGATCTCTGGGATCGGGCGGTGGCCACCGTCGCTGCCGAGTATGCCGCCCTCCCGGCTGCCCTTCGTAAGAAAGTGGGTGAAACGGCTGGTGCTATCCGGCTGGCAAAGCAGGGACTCCATAGGCTTGCCCTGGAGAGGCAGGGGGGAGATATCTGTGCTGCCTGCGGGGGGGAGTGCTGCAGAGTCGGGAAGTACCACGTCACGGTGGTGGACGTTTTGGTCTACTTTGCGGCAGATATTCCCCTGTTCACTCCCCGTTTCGATGACGACGCCTGTCCCTATCTGGGTGATGCAGGCTGCATGATGGGGCCGCCATTTCGCCCTTTCAACTGCGTAACTTTCAACTGCGAGCGGGTGGAAGATCTCTGGGAGCCGGAGCGGGTCGACGAGTTCTACCGTCGCGAGCAGGAACTCAGGACTCTCTACGGAGAGATGGAAACGATCTTTGGTGGCCGCTTCATGCACGGGCTTCTCGTGAATTTCGAGCGGGACGTGGTTGAACGGGGCGAACATATGCTTGCGTACAGCAAAAGGTGGTTCGATGGTAACGACGACAAGTGACCTGGTGCTGGTCCATATCGAGAAGAACCCCGGCTTCTATGCCCGGATCGAAGAGATCACGCCTGACGTGAAGCCGGGATGGTGGCGGGTTAAACTCCTCGTGCTCACGGTGCCTCTTGAGATCTATACCTGGATTCTCGAGGAGGCCCAGATCAACGGTACCCCCTTCACCATGGGGGGGACGCCGATCAGGATGGAGAAGGTTGTATCCCCTGTGACCAGGGAAGAGGATCCGGATCCGCCGCCCGTCGAGCAGTCTGCCACTGTGGCAAAGGAAGACGGAAAAGGGGGAAAGGTCGTTTCCCTGATTGACCGCAAGAAAGACAAGTGATAACGGGGGGGCTTGCCCCCCTTTTTTTGTGTTTTAAGGGCCCACCGTTTCCACCGTTTCCCACCCCCTGCGTACCGTTCATGGTTTTTCTGGTGTAAACCACCGAATTCGCAAAGCATTTTACGCTGCCGGCAGCCGATGGCGAGGGTCTGGCCAATTTGAGAGCCATCGCTGGTGGGTTGTCAGCTAACCCTCTGAAAAGTAATCGAAAAAATCTCTTATTCCGCGGCCAGTTTTGCCTTGACAAGGTGGGGGGTGGCGGGTATTATTTGCCCATAAAGTGGTAAATTGTGGTAAAGTGTGGCAAGGGGTGTCAGGGGGGGTATGTTCAGGGGGATTTTCGAGACCACCATCGACGCCAAGGGGCGGACGAGCCTGCCTGCCAGGTTCAGGGAGGTTCTCTTGGAGAGTTTTGGCGACGAGCGGTTCTTTGTCACCAACTCGGTTCCCGTGGATCTTGGCGGTGGCGTCTACAGTTCCGGCCTGCTTATTTTCCCCTATGCCGAATGGTTTCTCTTTGAGGAGAATTTTCTGAACAGCAAGGGGCTTACCTCTTCCCAGCGCAACAGCATCATGCGCACCATAGTTGCCCCGGCAATTGAATGCTCCGCCGACAAGCTCGGCCGGATGCTTGTTCCGCCACATCTGCGAAAGAGTGCCGCCCTGGAGCGTGAGATCCTCTTCGTGGGGGCGATGAAAAAGGCCGAGGTCTGGAGTCTGGCCGAGTGGGACAAGGTCCGCGCCCAGGCCATGAAGGACTTCCCCTCCGGCACCGAAGCGGCCGCGGAGCTCGGGCTCTAGTGGCGGAGTTCGGGCATCGTTCGGTCATGCCGGATGAGGTGCTGGCGCATCTCGCGCCCCGGCCCGGCGGAGTATACGTGGACGGAACCCTCGGCGGAGCCGGCCACGCACGGTTGATTCTTGAGGCTTCTGCTCCTGATGGCGTTCTGGTCGGGTTTGACCGGGACCCGGCGGCACTGGCGGCTGCCGGTGAGCGGCTCGACACCTATGGTGGCCGCGTCAGGCTGGTCCACGGAAACTACGCTGAGATGGCCAGTGCGCTCTCGGGGATGGGCTTCGGCGCCATCGACGGTTTCATTCTCGATCTTGGCGTCTCCTCGCACCAGCTCGATACGGCGGAGCGGGGATTCAGTTTCCAGGTTGACGCTCCCCTCGACATGAGGATGGATACCGATGGCAAGGTGACGGCAGCGGATCTTGTCAATGAGCTCTCCGAGGATGAGCTTGTCCGGATCATTCGGGAGTACGGCGAGGAGCGATGGGCGAAACGGATTGCCTCGTTCATCGTGAAGGCCAGGCAGCAGGGGGCGATCGAAAGCACTCTCAACCTTGTGGACATCGTCAAGGGGGCAATCCCCAGGGCGAAATGGGAGGAGCGGATTCACCCGGCCACGCGAACGTTCCAGGCCCTCAGGATTGCCGTGAATGATGAGCTGGGAAGTCTTGAACGGGGTCTGGATGCTGGCTTGGGGCTGCTGTCCCCGGGAGGGCGGGGAGTGGTGATCTCGTTCCACTCCCTGGAAGACCGGATAGTCAAGACCACCTTCCGCCGCTTTGCCCAAGGGTGTACATGTCCGAAGGATTTTCCCCGGTGCGTCTGCGGAGGCAGGCCCCGGCTCCGCATCCTTACCGGCAGGCCGGTTATGGCCGGGGACGACGAGGTGGCGGAGAATCCAAGAGCGCGTAGCGCCAAGCTGCGTGCGGTTGAGAAGCTGTAGAAGCAGAAGGAGCAGGAGGCAGGAATGGCACAGGCACGGACAGATTTCAGCAAGGTGGCGGCTCCCAAGAAGCTGGAGGCCATGTATGTTCAGCGGGGGGATATGTTTCCCTATCTCCTGGCGGTCCTGGTTCTGTTGACCCTCGTTTCCGTCTTCCATGTCTGGTCCCGGGTGAGGGTCATAGACTTGAATCTGGAGATCGCCGAGGCCAACCGGATTCTCAAGGATTCCAAGGAGGAGCAGAACCGGCTCAAGCTGGAGGTTGCTTCCCTCAAGACGCCGGCACGCATCGAGGCGCTTGCCAGGGGTGAGCTCGGCATGGCGCTCCCCACCGACCAACAGGTGGTTGTGGTGAAATGAGGTATGACGCGGAGAAATGGATCACCCTCCGCATCCGGTTCATTGGGGGGTTCTTTGTTCTCCTCTTTGTGCTGACGGCTAGCCGTGCCTTCTATCTCCAGGTGGTCAAGCGGGACTACCTCCTCAAGCTCGCCGATCGGCAGCACCAGAAGATCGTCCCCCTGACCCCTGCCCGCGGGACCATCTATGACGCCAATGGTGCTGCACTGGCAGTGTCGGTGGAGATGGACTCCTGCTATGCCGAACCCAAGTCGGTCGAGGATATTAATGACGCCGCGGTCAAACTGGCACCGGTCCTCGGTATGCCGAAGGAGACGCTCCACAAAAAGCTCCAGGGCAACAAGAACTTTGTCTGGCTCCAGAGGCGGCTTACCCCTGACGTGGTGAAAAGGATCAAGGCGCTGGAGCTCGACGGGATCGGCTTTGTCAAGGAGACCAAGCGCTTTTATCCGAACTCGGAGATCGCCTCCCACGTGATCGGTTTTACCGGCCTCGATCCTGAAGGGCTCGAGGGGGTCGAAAAGCGCTATGACAGTACAATCCTCGGCGGGACCGGATATCTGGTGACCGAGCGGGATGCCCTGGGGCGCGATGTGGCTCTCAAGGGGACCGTGGTCCAGAACGGTGCCAAGGGGCACAACGTAACCCTGACTCTCGACAAGAACATCCAGTACATCACCGAGAAGGAGCTGGCAAAGGCGGTGGATAAAAGCGGGGCCAAGGCTGGTACCGCCATTGTCATGGACCCCCATACAGGCAGGGTCCTGGCCATGGCTAATTATCCGACCTTCAACCTGAACATGCCGGCCTCCTCTCCCCCTGCCCTCTGGCGTAACCGTGCCGTGGCCGACAGCTATGAGCCCGGATCAACCTTCAAGGTGTTTCTGATCGCCGCTGCGCTCGATGAGAAGGTGATTCGTGCCACCGATGGCGTCAACTGCGAAGGGGGAAGCTTCAGCATCGGCGGCCGGGTCATCCACGATACCCACAAGTACGGCCGACTCAGCATCGCCGAGGTCCTCAAGTTCTCGAGCAATATCGGCGCCGCCAAGATCGGCAACAGGCTCGGACCTTCCAGGCTCTACGCCTATCTGAAGAACTTCGGGATCGGCGAACGAAGCGGCATCGACCTGCCGGGCGAAGTGAACGGCAACCTGCGCCAGGCAAGCAAGTGGTATCCCATTGACCTTGCCACCGTATCCTTCGGCCAGGGAGTGACCGCTTCTTCCATCCAGTTGGCGGCAGCGTTTTCGGCCATCGCCAACGGTGGGGTTCTCATGAGACCATACATGGTGGAAAAGATCACTGACAACGAGGGAAACGTGGTCTCTGCCGTGGAGCCCCAGCCCCGGCACCGCGTAGTATCCACCGAGACCGCGAAAGCCGTGGCGAGGATGATGGAAGGGGTTGCGGTCGAGGGGGGGACAGGTACCAATGCGGCTGTGGAAGGGTATCGGGTGGCCGGAAAGACCGGCACGGCCCAAAAGGTTGACCCGGTTACGAGGGGATATTCCCTCACCAAACGGACCGCGTCGTTCATTGGCTTTGTCCCGGCAGATCGCCCAAGGTTGACTATACTCGTGATGATCGACGAGCCGAAGACGAGTCCCTATGGCGGAGTGGTGGCGGCCCCGGCGTTCAGCGCAATCGCCCTCCAGAGCCTCTGCTACCTGAAGGTGCCGCCCGATTCCATTGTTCGGAGCAAACCCCAGGCCTTGGACGTGAAGGCAGGCCAACCTTCGGCGGTTCAAGAGGCACCGGTGGCCGAGGGGACTATTGCAGAGGCGGGAGAGGGTGTTGCCATGCCGAACTTCCGCGGGATGAGCATGCGTCAGGCCCTCAAGGTGATGGAGGAGCGGGGACTGAATGTGCGGCTCCTGGGGAGCGGCAAGGCGGTGGAGCAGAGCCCGGTGCCTGGCCAACGTATCGGACCAAGCGACCAGGTTTGGGTAAAGTTCGTACCTTCAGCATAATTGCGGTATTCGGTTAGTTAGAGTTCGCTCAACGGCGAGGACACATGCGACTTCAGGAAATAATGCGAGCCGTTGGTCCCTCTGAAACAGGGGGTGAGCTGACGCAGGAGATCGAGGGGCTCTGTTACGATTCACGACAGGTGCAGCCTGGCGATCTCTTTTTTGCTTTAAGGGGTGAGGCCAGCGACGGCCATGACTTCATCGACGCAGCGCGGAACGGGGGAGCTGCGGCTGTGGTTCTGGAAGACCCTGCGCGGGCTCCCCAGGGGATGACGTGGCTCAGGGTCGGCGATGCGCGCCGGGCAATGGCTCTGTCTGCGGCCGCCTTCTATGGTTATCCTGCCGACGGCATCCCCGTGATCGGGATAACCGGCACCAACGGCAAGACCACCACTACCTATCTCGTTGAGGCCATACTGGCCGAGGCCGGCATTCAATCGGCGATCCTCGGTACCATCAGCTACCGGTTCGGCACGCGGAACATTACGGCTCCCCACACGACTCCCGAATCGGTTGACCTGCAGCGGACCATCCGCGAGCTGGTGGATTGTGGCGCACGGGGGGTGGTGATGGAGGTTTCCTCCCATGCTCTTGAGCAGCGCCGTGTGGATGGCTGCCGTTTCGACGTCGGTGTATTCACCAACCTGACCCGCGACCATCTCGATTATCACCGGGATATGGAGTCGTACTTCGGGAGCAAGGCGAGGCTCTTTACCGAGCTTCTCGCGGCTGACGCCACCAAGCCCCGGCGGGCTGCGGCCATCAATATCGACGACCCTTACGGCATACGGCTTGCCGCGGATTCGACCGCGCCGGTTATCACCTACGGCCTCAACGACAAGGCCATGGTGCGTGCCGGAGACGTCACTTTTTCCGTTGACGGCATTGCAGGCACTCTCGTTACTCCGCAGGGGGCGACGCCCTTTCGTTCGAGGCTCCTTGGCCGGTTCAATCTGTACAATATCCTGGCAGCGGTTGCGGCCGGAGTTGCCCTCGATCTTCCCGTGAACACAATCCGGGATGGGATCGAAGGGGATGTCCGGGTGCCGGGTCGGCTGGAGAGGGTTGAGAACGACCGGAACGTGACGGTACTCGTTGATTACGCCCACACGGGTGATGCCCTTGAGAATGTCCTCCGCACCGTAGTGGAGATCGCCAAGGGCCGGATCATAACCGTATTCGGCTGTGGCGGAGACCGAGACCGGGGGAAACGGCCGGTTATGGGGGAGATCGCAGGGCGGTATAGCGACCTGGCGGTCATCACATCCGACAATCCCCGCACCGAGGAGCCGGGGGGGATTATTGACGAGATCCTCGGTGGTGTCCGCTCTCTGGGCATCAGGGCCTACACGCAGGAGGACCTTGCAGCCGGTTTTGCGGAAAAGGGATTCACCGCCGTAGAGTCGCGGCGGGATGCAATCCGGCTGGCGGTGAAGGTCGCCCGGGAGGGGGATATCGTGCTTCTTGCAGGCAAGGGGCACGAGGACTACCAGATCATCGGGAAGGTGAAGCACCACTTTGACGACCGTGAAGAGGCTGCCGCCGCTTTCCGGGAACTGGAATAAACAGGACACCTATCGTGCTGTTTACCATCGCTGACATACTGGAAGCCACGGGCGGAACGCTCGTCGCAGGCACTGGAGACAACGGGGTAGATGGGGTCTCCACCGACTCCCGGACGGTTGGACCGGGAGAGCTCTTTGTCCCGCTGCGGGGCGAGCGGTTTGACGGACACACGTATCTTGAATCCGCCTGTCTGCGCGGCGCACGGGTGGTCCTCGCCGAACATCGCTGGCTGGAGGGGCACGATCTGCCCTCAGGTGCTGTCTGCGTCGCCGTTGATGATACCGTGCGGGCCCTTGGCGGTCTGGCCAGCTTCCACCGTCGGCGCTTTGCACTTCCGGTGGTGGCCGTCACCGGGAGTAACGGTAAAACCACGACTAAGGAGATGCTCGCCTCCATTCTGTCCGAGACCGGCGAGGGGCTCAAGACCGAGGGGAACCTCAACAACCTGATCGGTCTGCCGCAGATGCTCTTCCGTCTCAACACCGCCCATCGCTGGGCGGTCCTTGAGATGGGAATGAGCGAGTTCGGCGAGATTGACCGTTTGGCTGAAATTGCCCAGCCGAAGGTGGGAATCATCACCAATGCCTACCCGGCCCACCTGGAGACCCTGGGGAGTGTCGAGGGGGTTGCCCAGGCCAAGGGAGAGCTCTTTTTGCGGCTTCCGGCCGGCGGCTGCGCCGTTTTTAACGCGGACGACCCGCTCATTGCCCGCTGTCCGTCACCTGACGGGGTGAGGCGGCTCTCTTTCGGTCTCAGGAACGCGGAAGTCACAGCAGAGTCGGTAGAACGTCTCGGGATCAAGGGGCAGCGGTTCGTTCTCCGGCTGGGGGATCAACGTGTGCCGGTGACCCTGCATGCCTTCGGCCGGCACAATATAGCCAACGCCCTCGCTGCCTCTGCCGCTGCGTATCTGCTTGGAGTGGCGCCCGAGGTGATTGCCCGGGGTCTCGGGAAATTCACCCCCTATGCCCGTCGGTTCAATCTTGAGGAGGTGGGAGGGGTTGTGCTCATTGACGACAGCTACAACGCCAATCCTGCGTCCATGGCAGCGGCCCTTACGACCCTGCGGGAGCTCGGTGAAGGGCACCGCACCATGGCGGTGTTCGGCGATATGCTGGAGCTGGGAGAAGGGGCCGAGGAGGCCCATCGGCAGTTGGGTCGGCTTGCCGCCACCTGCGTGAATCGCCTCTATGTGCTGGGGGGGATGGCGGAGGTCGTTGCAGCCGGCGCTCTGGAAGGAGGCATGCCGGAGACCGATGTCGTGGTTGCGCTGAACCATGATGAAATAGTTGACGACCTGCGGCGCACCGTCGGCGCGGGCGACTTCATTATCGTGAAAGGTTCCCGAGGGATGGCCATGGACAGGGTCGCGGAGGGTGTCAGGACGATGCAGGCCGCATCCTACGGGAAGGGGGCCGAGGCCTAATGCTCTACCATCTCCTCTATCCACTTGCTTCGGACTACCGGATCTTCAACGTTTTCAAGTACCTGACGTTTCGCACTGTCTATGCGGTCATCACGGCGCTCGTGGTCTCTTTCATCCTTGGACCCTGGATGATCAGGAAGCTGGAGGCGCTTCAGGCCCGCCAGGTGATTCGTACCGACGGTCCCGAGTCCCATCTGAAGAAGTCAGGGACCCCCACCATGGGCGGGGTGCTGATCCTGACAGCCATCGTGATTCCCACCCTGCTCTGGGCGGATCTCACCAATCGCTACGTATGGACGACGCTGTTCGTTATCGTCGGCTACGGACTCATCGGCTTCATCGACGACTACAAGAAGGTGGTGGAAAAAAACCCGAAGGGGCTCTCGCCGCGGCAGAAGATGGTCTGGCAGTTCCTGATCGCCGGTACGGCAGTCTGCTTTCTGGTCTTCGTGGCGGGAATGTCGACAGAACTCGCCTTTCCGTTCTTCAAGCGACTGCACCCCGACCTGTGGCTCTTCTACATTCCCTTCGCCATGCTCGTCATAGTCGGGGCAAGCAATGCCGTGAACCTGACCGACGGACTCGACGGGCTCGCCATCGGACCCGTAGCCATCAATGCGGGCACCTATCTGCTGTTTACTTACATAGCCGGCAATGCTAAACTCTCCAGCTATTTGCAGATTCCCTACGTTCCCGGTGCCGGTGAGCTTTCGATCCTCTGCGGGGCCATGGTCGGCGCCGGGATCGGGTTTCTCTGGTACAATGCCTACCCGGCCGAGGTCTTCATGGGGGACGTGGGCTCCCTCTCCCTCGGTGGAGGCTTGGGCATCCTCGCGGTGATCACCAAACAGGAGATCCTCCTCGTCATCGTTGGCGGGGTATTCGTCGTTGAAGCACTGTCGGTCATTTTTCAGGTGGGATCCTACAAATACCGCGGCAAGCGGATATTCCGGATGGCGCCGATCCACCACCACTTCGAGTTGAAGGGTGTGGCGGAGCCGAAGATCATCGTCCGGTTCTGGATCATCACCATCATCCTGGCGCTGGTGGCGATTTCAACGCTGAAACTGAGATAGCATGGACATCAAGGGGCAGAACATACTCGTCGTCGGACTGGCACGCACCGGAGTGGCGGTGGCCCGCTTCCTTGCAGGGCGGGGGGCGCGGGTGACCGTGACCGATCTGCGCGACGAGAGCGCTCTTGCCGGCTCCCTGGAGCAACTTGCTGGCGTTCCCGTGAGCTATGTGCTGGGCCGGCACGACGAGGTTGACTTCGCAGCCGCCGACATGGTGGTGGTAAGCCCGGGCGTTCCACAGGAGAGCCCCTTTCTTCAGGCAGCACGGCGGGCCGGCCGCGAGGTGATCACCGAGATTGAACTGGCCTCACGCTTCATCACCGTGCCGATGGTGGCCATCACTGGCACCAACGGCAAGACGACCACCACGACCATTGCCGGCGAAATTTTTACTGCCTGCGGTTTTCGAACCTTTGTCGGGGGAAACATCGGCAATCCCCTCATCGAGCTGGTGGAAGGGGATGGGGTGGTCGAGCGGGTCGTGGTGGAGATCAGCTCCTTCCAGCTGGAGTGGATCAGCCAGTTCCGCCCGAAGGTTGCGGTCCTCCTGAACATTACCGAAGACCATCTCGACCGCTACGCCACGTTTCAGGAGTATATCGACGCCAAGGCGCGTATCTTCGAGAACCAGGATACGACGGACTGGGCTGTCCTGAACATGGACGATCCAATCGTTGCCGGGCTTGCCGGACGGATTGATGCAACAATTTTCCCCATGAGCCAGCGGCAGGAGCTTGCCGAAGGGATCTTCCACCGCGACGGTGTCATTACCTTCCGCCATGCCGGGCGCGAGGAGCGATTTCCGACGGAGCGGTTCAGGATTACCGGGGTTCACAACACCGAGAACATCATGGCCTCCCTCGCCGCTGCCCTCCTGCTGGGGTGTGATCCGGCGCGGGCTCTGGCGGCCGTGGAGGAGTTCGGCGGCCTGCCGCACCGGATGGAACTGGTGCGGGAGCTTGACGGCGTCCGCTACTACGAGGACAGCAAGGCCACCAATGTGGGCAGTGTGGAGAAGGCCCTGGCAAGCTTCACCGACATCACGCTGATTGCCGGCGGCAAGGACAAGGGCGGGTCGTACGCCCCCTTGACCGACCTCGTGCGGGAGCGGGTGCGATACATGATCCTCATCGGCGAGGCAAAGGAGCGGATGGCCGGGGAGCTGGGACACCTCTCCGATACCCGGATGGCCGTGACTCTTGAGGAAGCGGTTGAACTGGCGGCCCGCCTCACGGCGCCGGGTGGTGTGGTCCTCTTTTCGCCGGCCTGCTCAAGCTTCGACATGTTCCGCGACTATGAAGAGCGTGCCGCGCGGTTCCGTGCCGCGGTCAATGCCCTCGGGCAGGGAGGGGCGGCGTGAACTTCAACCTGAACCTGAATCTCAAGGAGATGGAGCGCTATGACCTGGTCATCCTCCTGATGGCGGTGGCCCTCACCTGTTTTGGCGTCGTCATGGTCTATTCGGCCTCCTCGGTCATGGCCACCAAGAAGTTCCACGACGGCTTCTTTTTCCTCAAGAGGCAGGGGGCATATGCTCTCATGGGCTTCGGCGTCATGACGCTGGCCATGAGGTTCGATTACCAGAAGTGGAAGGAGTATGCGGTGCCGATCCTCCTCGGTTGCCTGGCTCTCCTCATTCTTGTTTTCATTCCGGGGATCGGCGGCGCCGCAAAAGGTGCCTCACGCTGGATTCGGCTTCCCGGCTTCAACTTCCAGCCGTCGGAACTGGCGAAGATCGCGCTGATCATCTATATGGCCTACTCCCTCGACAAGAAGCAGGAGCGGGTCAAGCTCTTCTCGGCAGGATTCGCGCCGTACATGGTGCTTCTTGCCGTGCTGCTCGCTATTCTCCTCAAGCAGCACGACCTGGGGGCTGCCCTCACAATGGGGGTGGTGGCGATCCTGATGCTCTTCGTTGCCGGCACCCGGCCCCGCTACATCCTCGGCATGGGGGTGCTGGCGGTGCCGTTCATCTGCTATGTCATCATGACCGAGTCGTACCGAATGCGGCGAATCAAGGCGTTCCTGAATCCCTGGGAAGATCCCACCGACGCCGGCTTTCAGATCATCCAGTCATGGCTCGCTTTCGGTAACGGCGGAATACTGGGCCAGGGGCTGGGGGAGGGAAAGCAGAAGATGTTCTACCTGCCCGAGGCCCACACCGACTTCATCCTTTCGGTTGCTGGGGAGGAACTGGGACTCATCGGCATACTGGTCATTGCTTCCATGTTCCTGCTCCTGGTCCTGCGGAGCGTTCGGGTAGCGCTCATGGCCCAGGATCCCTTCGGGCGCTTCCTTGCCTTCGGCATCGCCACGCTGCTGGGCATCGAGGCCTTCGTCAACATGGGGGTTGTCACAGGGCTTCTACCGACCAAGGGGCTCGCGCTCCCCTTTATCAGCTACGGCGGCAGTTCACTGATCATATCGCTCTTCGCGGTGGGGATACTCCTCAACGTGTCGTCGCGCATGAAGGGGGCGGGACAATGAGGCTGCTCATCGCGGGTGGAGGAACCGGGGGGCACCTCTTCCCGGGGATTGCCGTGGCCGAGGAGTTCCTCGCCAGGCAAAAGGGGAACGAAGTCCTGTTCGTGGGGACCTGGAAAGGGATCGAGGCGCGGGTGCTGCCGAAACTTGGCTATTCCCTTGAATGCATCACCGCCTCGGGAATCCGGGGAAAGGGGAGTCTGGCCCGGGCCAAGGGAATGGCGATGCTTCTCTACGGATATGCCCAGTCCCGGAAGATCCTGAAGGAGTTCCAGCCGGACATGGTCCTCGGGGTCGGCGGCTACGCTTCCGCGCCGGCGCTCCTGGCTGCCCGGGGGATGCAGATTCCGCGGTTCATTCATGAGCAGAACGCGATTCCCGGTTTCACCAACAAGATGCTCGCCACGGTGGCCGACCAGGTTTTCATCTCCCTGGAGGAGTCGCGGAAGTTCTTCCCTGAGGAGCGGACGCTTCTCACCGGCAACCCCCTGCGGCGTCAGATTCTCGATCAGGTGGCGGCACCGGAAGGCAACGATCGCCAGGACGACGCCTTCCATCTCCTGGTTTTCGGCGGCAGCGCCGGCGCCCACCGGATCAACCTGACCATGGCGGAGGCCCTGCCGTATCTGGACGAGGTGAAAGGTCGCATGACGATCACCCATCAGACCGGCGAGAATGACCTGGAGGACGTGACCGCAGCTTACGAGGAGCATGGTTTCCAGGCCGACGCGGTGCCGTTCATCGACTCCATGGCCGATGCCTATCGCTGGGCCGATCTGATCGTCTGCCGGGCAGGGGCCACCACCATCGCCGAGGTGACCGCCTGCGGCAAGCCGTGCATCTTTATCCCGTACCCCCACGCCGTGGATGACCATCAGCGGCGCAATGCCGAGGCACTCCTCAAGTGCGCGGCCGGCTTCATGATCATCGAGAAAGAGCTTTCAGGCGAGCTGCTGGCGCGGACGATCCGGGAACTGATGGACGACACGGCACGGCTCCGGGCTGCTGGTGAGGCGGCCAAGGGGCTGGCGCGGCTGGATGCGGCGCAGGTCATAGTGGATGAGATGATGAAAGAGAAAACGACAAAGAAGGCACAATGTACGGAAAAATAGAAAAAATACACTTCGTCGGCATTGGCGGCATCGGCATGAGCGGCATCGCCGAGGTCCTCCTGAACCTGGGGTACACGGTTTCAGGCTCGGACCTGAAGAAGTCCGATACAACCGACCGGCTCGCTTCACTGGGTGGTGAGATTCATTTCGGCCACGCGCGGGAAAACCTCTCCGCCGTGGACGTGGTGGTAACCTCCACGGCGGTCCATGAGGATAATCCCGAGGTGATGGAGGCCAAGCGGCGGATGATCCCGGTGATCCCCCGGGCCGAGATGCTGGCTGAGCTGATGCGGATGAAGTATGGCATCGCCATCGCCGGCACCCATGGCAAGACCACCACTACCTCCATGGTAGCCACGGTACTGACCCATGGCGGCATCGACCCGACCATCGTCATCGGCGGCAAACTCAACACTCTTGGCACCAACGCCAAGCTGGGCCAGGGACAGTTCCTGGTGGCGGAAGCGGACGAATCGGATGGCTCGTTCCTGAAGCTGTCGCCCACCATCGCGGTGGTCACCAATATCGACGCCGACCACCTGGACTTCTACACCGGCGGCATCGAGCAGATCAAGGATACCTTCGTCGATTTCATCAACAAGATCCCCTTCTACGGGCTGGCAGTGCTCTGCCTCGAAGACCGGAACATTGCCGACGTGATTCCCCGGGTGAAGAAGCGGTTTGTTACCTATGGGCTCTCCTCCCAGGCCGATATCCGGGCGACCCATGTCCGGCTCGAAGGGGGAACCACGTCCTTCATTGCGCACTACAAGGGGTACCGGATGGGTGAGGTCACCTTCGCCATGCCGGGAGCCCACAACGTCCTGAATGCCTTGGCCTGCATCGCCGTGGCCATGGAGCTCGACGTCCCCTTTGCCCAGATCCAGGAGGGGTTTGCCAAGTTCGGCGGCGTGGGGCGACGCTTCCAGGTGAAGGGAGAGGTGGACGGCATCACGGTGGTGGATGATTACGGCCACCATCCGGTTGAGATACGGGCCACGCTGTCCGCCGGCAAGAGTGGCTGGCCCGACCGGCGGCTCGTGGTGGCGTTCCAGCCCCATCGCTTTACGCGAACGAAGGAACTCTTTGACGAGTTCGTGAAATGTTTTTACGACGCCGACGTGCTGGTGCTCACCGACATCTACCCGGCCGGCGAGGCGCCGATCGAAGGGATCTCGGCCGAGCGGCTGGCGGACGAGATCCGCAAGCACGGCCAGCGGGATGTCACCCACGTGGCCGACCGGGAGGCGGTGGCGGATCATCTCCTGAAGGTGGTGAAGCCTGGCGACATCGTACTCACCCTTGGCGCCGGGAATATCTGGCAGGCGGGCGAAAGCCTGCTCCAGAAACTGAAGATTTCCGAGGCGTAGCTCTTTGAACGTCGATCTGTATGCCGCGCTCCGCGCCCGGGTAAAGGGCGAAGTCCTCCGGGATGAGCCGATGGCGCGCCACACCTCCTTGAAGGTCGGTGGACCGGCCGACTTCTTCGTCGTTCCGGCCGACCTCGATGACCTTGCGGCGCTCATGGCGTTGCTGGTGGAAACCGGCACCCCGCATCTGGTGGTGGGAGGGGGCTACAATCTGCTGGTTCGGGACGGCGGGTTCCGAGGGGTCGTAATTTCCCTCGCGCACTTCGTAGCCGTGGAACGGCTGGATGCCCGGCGGGTCCGCGCCGGAGCGGGGGTGAAAAACCGGGATTTCGTGCAGTTTATCCTGGGAGAAGGGCTTGCCGGCCTGGAGTTCCTCTGCTGCATTCCCGGAACCGTGGGCGGAGGACTGGCCATGAATGCCGGCGCCCACGGCGGTGAAATCCTCGACCGGCTTGAGGAGCTTGCCGTTATTCGCAACGGCGAGGCACGGACGGTGCGACAGGACGAGCTCGACTACGGCTACCGCTTCCTCCGGCTGGCACCGGGGGAGATCATCGTGGCGGGCACCTTTAGCCTGGAGCAGGGGAGCCCCGTCGAGATCGGTGCCCGGATCGACGCCTTCAGGGCGCACCGGGTGGAGAGTCAAAAAATCGGCTATCCCAATGCCGGTTCCTTTTTCAAGAACCCCGAGGGGACCCCGGCGTGGCGGCTGATCGACAGCGCCGGCCTCCGGGGAGAACGGATTGGAGGGGCCCAGGTCTCGGAGGTGCACGCTAACTTCCTGATAAATCGGGGGGGGGCGACGGCGGCGGATTTTCTGGCCCTGGTGAAGCGGATAAAGGACGTGGTAAGGCTGAAAACCGGCATGGCTCTTGAAGAAGAGGTGCGCATTGTCGGTGAGCGGTGATTAACCATGGAGGGTGGCAGGCGAATTGACGATGACACGTGACGAGATGAAAACGAAAAAGATCGGCGTACTTATGGGGGGGCTCTCGGCGGAGCGGGAGGTGTCTCTGGCCAGCGGAGCCGCAGTCCATAAGGCCCTCCTTGCCCGGGGATATGACGCCGTCGCCGTCGATGTGGACCGCCACCTGCCGCAGGTGCTTGCCCGTGAGGGTGTCCAGGTCGCCTTCATCGCACTCCACGGCCGCTACGGCGAAGACGGGGCGGTCCAGGGTGTTCTGGAGCTGATGGGGATACCCTACACCGGCTCCGGGGTCATGGCGAGCGCTCTCGCCATGAACAAGATCTTCGCCAAGCAGGTCTTCGCCGCCAGCGGCCTCACCGTGGCCCCTTACCTGGTGCTGCGTCGGGGCGAGGATCTGGATCTTGAAACCCTGGAATTCTCTTTCCCGCTGGTAGTGAAGCCCTCCCAGGAGGGGTCATCCGTCGGGGTGAGCATCGTGAAGTCTGCCGAAGCGCTGCCCTCCGCCCTGGAGATGGCGTTTCGCTACGACCGGGAGATTCTGGTGGAGCAATTCATCAAGGGGCGTGAGATCCAGGTGGGTATCCTGGACGACCGGGCCATGGGCGCCATCGAGATCGTGCCGAAGAACGAGTTTTACGACTTCGAGGCCAAGTACACCGATGGCATGGCCGAGCACATCTGCCCTCCGGTGCTGTCCGCAGCCCTGTACCGCACGCTTATGGACGAAGGGGAGAAGGCGCACCGCTCCCTTGGCTGCGCCGGCTACAGCCGTGTCGATTTCCTGGTGACTGACACCGGCGCCTGTTACCTGCTGGAAGTGAACACCCTGCCGGGGATGACCTCCCTGAGCCTCCTGCCGGAGATCGCCCAGAAGGAGGCGGGGATGGACTTCGAGGAACTGGTGGAGCGGATAGTACTCTCGGCGGAACTGAAGATACAGGGGTAGGGCTGGCCCCAGAGTCTGGCTCTACAAAAGAATTCATGCGCGACCTGCACGTAAAAACACGAATCAAGCCTGCTCCCGTCCGGAACAAGAATCGGGCGAAAAAGGAGCGGAAGCCGATCAACTGGCGTCCCCTCATTACGTGGGGGACGCGGATCGCGCTGTGTCTGCTCGTGGTGGCGGTCGTCGGCATCGCAGGGTACGAGGGGTTCCGGTTCGCGTCCCGGGTACGGATACCGGTCCTGCAGCTGCAGAACATCGAGGTGTCGCGGCTCAAGCGGCTCTCGCGGGACGATGTCATCGCCCAGGCGGGGGTGTCGCCCGGCGATTCCATGGTGGGGCTGCGGCTCAGGAGCATCGGCGAGCAACTGGCCAAGAATCCGTGGATCGAAAAGGTGCAGGTGCGTCGCTACTTCCCCCACACGCTCGCCATCGAGGTGCAGGAGCGGGAGCCGGTTGCGGTGGTGAACATGGGGTTCCTCTACTACCTTGACGCCAAGGGGGAGGTCTTCAAGCCCCTCACCCACGGCGACAGCCTTAACTTTCCGGTCATCACCGGCTTCACCGAGGAAGAACTGGCCCGGGACCCGGCCGGGACGAAGGAGCTGCTGAAGGGGGCCGTGGCGCTTATGGAGACGCTGAAGAAGGGGAACACCTTCTCCCTGGCCGATGTCTCCGAGATCCACGTGGACAAGGGGTTCGGCCTCACGCTCTTCACCGCCGCCGGCGGCGTGCCGGTGCGGCTCGGCAGGGACGGCTTCGAGACCAAGCTCGCCCGCTTCGCCACGGTCTTCGGCGAGCTGAAGGGGCAGATGGCGGCGGTGGAGTACATCGATTGCGACTACCATGACAAGATCATCGTAAAAAAGGGTTAACGGGGAGGGGAAAGCATGTCCGCAAGAAGGGATAACTTAATCGTAGGGCTCGATATCGGCACCACGAAGATCTGTGCCATCGTCGGCAACGTCACCGAGGACGGCATCGACATTGTCGGCATCGGGACCAGCCCGTCGCGGGGGATGCGCAAAGGGGTGGTGATCAACATCGAGAGCACCGTCGAGTCCATCAAGAAGGCGGTCTCCGAGGCGGAGCTCATGGCCGGCTGCGAGATCCGGTCGGTCTACGCGGGAATCGCCGGCGGCCACATCAAGGGGTTCAATTCACAGGGGGTGATCGCCATCAAGAACCGCGAGGTGACCCCCGACGACGTGAAGCGGGTCATCGACGCGGCCAAGGCCATCGCCATTCCCATGGACCGCGAGGTGATCCACATCCTTCCCCAGGAGTTCATCATCGACGACCAGGACGGCATTCGCGAGCCCCTCGGCATGAGTGGCGTGCGGCTTGAAGCCAAGGTCCACATCGTTACCGGCGCCGTGGCCAGCGCCCAGAACATCATCAAGGCGTGCAACCGGGCCGGCCTCGACGTGGCCGACATCGTCCTGGAGCAGCTGGCCTCCTCCGAGTCAGTCCTTTCCGCCGACGAGAAGGAGCTGGGGGTGGCGCTGGTGGATATCGGCGGCGGCACCACCGACATTGCCATCTTTGTGGACGGCGCCATCAAGCACACATCGGTGCTGTCCCTGGGCGGCAACCACCTGACCAACGACATCGCCGTTGGGCTGCGGACCCCCATGGCCGAGGCGGAGAAGATCAAGCAGAAGTATGGCTGCTGCATGGCGGCACTGGTCGGCAAGGACGAGACCATCGAGGTGCCGAGCGTGGGCGGCCGCAAGCCGCGGATCCTTTCACGGCAGCTTCTTGCCGAAATCCTGGAGCCGCGGGTGGAGGAAATCTTCACCCTGGTCAACCGGGAGATCGTTAAGTCCGGCTTTGAGGATCTCATTGCCTCCGGCATCGTCATCACCGGCGGCACCACCATCCTGGAGGGGATGCCTGAGTTGGCAGAGCAGGTCTTCAATCTGCCGGTTCGGCGGGGGCTCCCCCACAACATCGGCGGGCTGGTGGACGTGGTCAACTCGCCGGTCTATGCCACCGGCGTAGGACTCGTGGTCTACGGCAGCAAGAACGTCGGCATCCGGGAGTTTCCCACGGCCCAGACCGATGAGAACCTCTTCCGGCGGGTGACGAGGCGGATGAAGGAGTGGTTCGGCGAGTTTTTCTAAAATCAGGCATTCGATAACACCTGCTCTGTTTTGTATTGCAATGACAACCAAACACATCAATGAAAGGGAAAAGGGGGTAGCGTATGTTCGAATTTGACGAGAGCATTGACCAGTGTGCAAGGATCAAGGTTATCGGCGTTGGCGGCAGCGGCGGGAATGCGGTCAACACCATGATCTCCAGCCAGGTCGGCGGGGTGGATTTCATCGTGGCAAACACCGATGTCCAGGCCCTGCGGGTTTCCAAGGCGCCGACCAAGATCCAGCTGGGGCGCCAGCTCACCAAGGGGCTCGGGGCCGGGGCAGATCCGACCCGGGGGCGCGAGGCGGCCCTGGAGGACCGGGAGCAGCTGGCCGAAACCCTGAAGGGCGCCGACATGATCTTCATCGCCGCCGGCATGGGTGGCGGTACCGGCACCGGCGCCGCGCCAATCATCGCCGAGGTGGCGAAGGAAGTGGGGGCGTTGACCGTTGGCGTCGTCACCAAGCCGTTCACCCGCGAGGGGAAGCAGCGCCTTGCCAAGGCCGACGACGGGGTGAAGGAGCTGAAGAAGCACGTGGATTCGCTCATCGTCATCCCCAACGACCGCCTCATCGGCCTTGCCGGGAAGAGCATGTCGATCCTCGACGCCTTCAAGCCGTCCGATGACGTGCTCCGTCAGGCGGTGCAGGGGATTTCGGACCTGATCACCACCAGCGGCTTCATCAACGTCGACTTCGCCGACGTGAAGGCGATCATGAGCGAGCGCGGCATGGCCATGATGGGTATCGGCATCGCCGCCGGCGAAAACCGCGCCGTGGAGGCGGCCCTGCGCGCCATCTCCAGCCCGCTGCTGGAGGATGTGGACATCTCCGGCGCCAAGGGTGTCCTGGTGAACATCGCCGGTTCCTCGGCCATGACCATGGACGAGTTCGAGGCGGTGAACCGGACCATCCACGAGAAGGTTCATGAGGACGCCAACATCATCATCGGTGTCACCATCGACGAAACCCTGGGCGAGCAGATCAAGGTGACTGCCATCGCCACCGGTTTCGGCGACCGCTTCGACATGGAGAAGCAGCGCCAGGAGCTGAAGAACGTTGCCCCCCTCGGCGGCCGCCAGGAGGTCAACCGGGAGATCCCGACCTTTATCCGCGAGAAGCAGCAGCGGGAGTCGATGTACACCCGGCAGAAGGCGTTCTTCTCCGATGATGAGGACCAGTACGATATCCCCACGTTCCTCCGTAAATCAGTGGATTAGATGTGCGTTGGTCATACCGTGCGGTCCGACCGGGCCCACGGTACGACCTGCAGGGTTCCTTTTCAGGTCATTGTATTCAATTTCCCGGCTCCCCACTTACCCCCTCCAGGGGGGCCGGGCCTTTTTTCCCCTTTTTCACCCGCATTTCCCGTGGTACCCTCTGGCTCATGTCCTGGAAAATCGTTGAGAAACATCGTCGGATACTGGCGCAGGAAGAGGGCGTTACCTCCAAACGGCGCGGCGGCAAGCTGACGGTCTGCCTTGTCTATCCGAACCGCTATACGGTTGCCATGAGCAACCTGGGGTTCCAAGCTGTCCACGCGCTCCTGAACGCCGAGACCGACATCCTCTGCGAACGGGCCTTCCTCCCCGACCCCGACGACCTGCGGGAGTACCGGAAAGGGGGGACGCAGCTCCTTTCGCTGGAATCCCAGGAGCCCCTGTCATCATTCGATGTCATTGCCTTTTCGGTCTCCTTTGAAAGCGATTACCTGAACATACCCGTCATCTTTGACCTCGCCGGCATCCCGGCACGGACCGTCGACCGTGGCGCGTCGCACCCCTTCGTGATGGGAGGCGGGGCCGCCCTTTTTCTCAATCCCGAGCCGGTGGCCGATTTCCTGGACCTGGTCTGCGTCGGCGAGGCGGAAGCGCTGCTGCCGGGGCTCCTGGACCGCATCCGGGCTGAGGGGCTCGGTGACCGGGAGGCGTTCCTCGACAAGGCGGCGCGGCTTCCCGGTATCTACGTGCCGTCCCGCTACGAGGTGACGTACGACGGCGTCCGGGTGGTGTCGCGAAAGGCTCTTGGCGGTGCGCCGGAGCAGGTGCAGCGGGCCTGGATGGCGGAGCCTGACGACCGGGCAACGGTGTCCGAGATCCTGACCCCCGGTACCGAGTTCGCCGACATGTACCTGGTGGAGGTCTCCCGGGGCTGCCCGCGGGGGTGTCGTTTCTGCGCGGCCGGGTTTATCTATCTTCCCTTCCGTCAGCGATCCCTGGAGTCGGTGAAGGCGGCGGTGACCGAGGGGCTCAGGTCGCGGCACAAGATCGGCCTCGTGGGTGCGGCGGTCTCCGACTACCGGGAGATCGGGGAGCTCTGCCGGTACATCCTCGACCAGGGAGGTAAGGTGTCCGTCTCGTCCCTCAGGGTCGACCGGCTCGACGGGGAGATGATCGAGGTGCTCAAGGCGAGCGGCCACAAGACCGTGGCCCTGGCTCCCGAAGGGGGGAGCCAGCGGATGCGGGATCTGATCAACAAGAACCTGACCGAGGAACAGATTCTCGCCGCCGGCGATCTCCTTATCGGCCATGACATCCTGAATCTGAAGCTCTATTTCATCATCGGCCTCCCCACCGAAACCACGGTCGACCTTGAGGAACTGGCGGCGCTGGTGGTGAAGATACGCGAGCGGGTCGTTGCTGCCGCCAAGAAGAACAAGCGGCTCGGCGAGGTGATCCTGTCGGTGAATCCGTTTGTCCCCAAGCCGTTCACGCCGTTCCAGTGGTGCGGCATGGAAGGTGAGGCCTCCCTGGACAAGAAGCTGAAATATCTCCAGCAGGCGGTGGGAAAACTTCCCAACGTGCGGCTCATCGCCGAGAGCCCCAAGGACGCCTACCTTCAGGCCCTCTTATCCCGGGGAGACCGCCGCCTTTCCACGCTGCTGCTGCGCGCGGCGGAGCTGGGGAACTGGAAAAGGGCGGCCCGGGAGTTCGCCATCGATACCGACCTCCTTGTCCACCGGAGCATTCCGCTCGATGAGCCGCTGCCGTGGAATGTCATCGCCAGCGCTGACCCAGAGCGGTTGAAGCGGGAGTATCGGCGGGCGTTTTCCGTGTAGGTGTGGTCTGTGAGCAGATTGTTGAGACGAACCATCCTTCCCTCTTGCATTCCTTACCCTCCGCGCTACACTTTCATTAAAAGATGAACCCGTTCTTTCCACGTCAACCGGCTCATGACCAACCGGGGGCCGCAAGGCCCTGGAGATCTTGTCAGGGATAGCACGATTTCCCGCCGTCCCTCCCAACACCGCCCGGCAGCTTGCAGCAGGCCATTCTCCTCGCGCCACGGTACCCCCAATCACACAGGAGGTGTACCATGGCCGCACCCGTCACTCTCGCCACCGGTCTTGGCGGCGCCATAGGCAGCGATTTCATCCAGAGCACAAACCAACTCTACTTCGTCGAATTCAGCGGCAAACTCTCCCGCATCAACCTCATTCCCCCGGCAACGACCATTTCAAGCGGCACCGGAACCCTGAGAGGCACCTGGCTCTTCGATCTGGACACCGGCACGGAGGGGACCACCGGCGATGTCTGGTGGGAACAGGTGAATACCGTCGTGCGGAAGATGGTGCCGCGGGGCGGTGCACAGATCGCCTATCTGGGAGTGGTGAGTTTCACCGCCGTGGGGCCGGCCCAGCTTCTTGACCTCACCTACGGATCCACCGCCATTACTGGCGACAACAACGCCTCGAACCTCCTCGTTCCCAACGCGGTCTTCGCGGTGCGGACAAACCAGGGGAACTTCGCCAAGGTCCGGATCGTCTCCTACGGCTACAATCTCCAGATCCAGTGGGTCACCTACCGCTTCTCCCCCCGCTACCAGGTGCTGGGGACCGGCTACGCACAGCCGGAGGACATCGTCCTCAACGCCGCCGGCACCCATGCCTACGTGACGGAGCGGACCGGGACCTTCCTTCGGGTGAACCTGGCAACCCCGAACCGGGCCAGCGCCGCAGTGGTCAGCACCGGCATGACGGCGCCCCACCAGATCTTTCTGGACGAGGCCCACAACTTCGCCTATACGGTGGAGTTCGCCCCGGCCGGACGGCTGTTCCGCATCGACCTGACCAGCGGCGCCCTGACGGTCATCGTCGCCGGTCTTGAGCACGCTATCGGCCTGCTGATGACCGCCGACCTCCGCTTCGCCTACGTGACCGAGCAGCTCCCCTCCGGCCAAGGCCGCCTGGTCAAGATCGAACTATCAACCGCCCGGCGTGAGATCCTCTACACCAGTGCCACGGCACCGCTCTTCTTCCTGGAATGGGCCGACACCGGCGAGAGTGCCATCCTCACCACCGAGCGGAGCCCGGCCAACCGGGTCCTGAAGATCAATCTCACCACGGTGCCGGTGACGATCTCCACCCTGGCGGCGGCAGTGCCGTCCAACCCCTCCAGCGTGGCGGTGGTGAATCCCTACCGGCTGCTGCTCTGCACCGATGGGGAGGTTGACGACCTCAACCTTCTGGAATCGGTCTTCGTGGCGGCCGGCCCGATTCTCCTCGGCATCGGCCACGTGCCGGCGGACCGGATTGTTGGGGGATACGCCGACACAACCGCGGACCCGGGGTACTTCTTCCAGGTGAAGGATACCCCCTTCGGCGGAACCCTGCCGCTGATGGTCAACTTCGAGAAGGCGTTCAGCATCGGCGCCCGATACTACAAGGTGCTGGTGGATGGCGTGGAGTACAAGCAGCCCTACAGCGATTACAGGTGGAACAACCCGACCGCCCGCTTCGAACTGCAGACCATTACTCCGGCCACCGGCTACTATCCGGTGCGGGGGCCGGGTGAGCTCTGGTACAACCACTGGCTTGGCGGGATGGTGGATACCTCGGCGCTGACCAATGCCCTCCATACCATCACCATCCGGCTCTTCGGCGCCAAGTCGGCGGCCAGCGAGATTGGCTCCGGCGCCGACCCGGGCCGCTCCGTGCAGCTGATGATCGACAACCGCTGGCCCACGGCCCGGATCGACCGGATCCTCCATGACGGCACCGAGGTGGGGGTCTGCGAGATCGTGGCCAGCGGCAGCGACGCGTTCACCTTCGAGATCACCGCGTGGGACCCCGAAGGCCACCTCCTGAGCTACGGGCTCTCGGCCCTGTGGGGTGACAACAAGTCCGCCGCCGTGGCCTCCGGCGCCTACGTGCCGAATCCCACCAAGAAGTGGAACGGCATAGCCGCCACCGCCGTACCGACTCCCGCCTGGCATGCCACCGTGGCAGGCGATCCGACCTCGCGGCGCTGCGCCCACACCTTCTATCTGTCGGTCTGGGACCGGGTGATCGACGGCTTCAACTACCTGCACCTCTCCACCTACCACAAGTCGATCACTATCATGCTGCCGTAGCGCTGGATGAACAGCCTGGAGCACAAAGCCGTCTCCCTTTCCGGGGAGGCGGCTTTTAAGTTCTTTGTTCCGACCGTCTGGTCGGTTGACAGGCAACCGCCTGTTCGACTATCGTCCTGAAACGGCCTGTGCCATAAACCAACCGGGAGCTCTCCCATGCTATCCTACGTCGAACCGGTCTTCCGTCCTCCCAGCGAAGCCCGGAGCCTGATCTTTCAGATTTCAATCGGCTGCTCGCAAAACCACTGTACCTTCTGCGGAATGTACAAGATGAAGCGTTTTCGGCTGAAGCCGGTGGAGGAGGTCTTTGCGGAGATCGATGGTATCGCGCCGCGTTTTCGTCCCCATGTGGACCGGGTCTTTCTCGCCGACGGCGATGCCCTGGTCTACCCCTTCGACGGCCTTTGCGCGATTCTTGACCGGCTTGCCGCGGTGTTTCCCCATCTTGCGCGGGTCGGCTCCTACGCCTCGCCGAAGAGCCTTGCCACCAAGGGCCTGGAGGAACTGCGACGGTTGCGGGAGAAGAGACTCCGTATCCTCTACTTCGGGCTGGAGTCGGGCGACGACACGACGCTGGCGGCGGTGAACAAGGGGTTCTCGGCGGAGGAGATGGCGCGGGAGGCGCTGAAGGCCAGGGAGGCGGGAATGAAGCTGTCGGTGACTGCCATCCTCGGTCTGGCTGGGCGGGGGCGGAGCCTGGAGCATGCCCGGGCCACGGCTGCCTGGGTCAACCGGGTGAATCCCGAGTATTTCTCGCTCCTGACCCTTTTCCATCGTCATAACGACGACTTTATCCGCACCTTGGACCAGTGCACCCGCCGGGAGCTGCTGCGGGAGGCCCGGGAGCTGGTGGCTGGCCTTGCGCCCCAGAAGACCATCCTTCGCTCCAACCATGTCTCCAACTTCCTGGAGCTTGCCGGCAGCTATCCCAAGGACCGGGAGCGGCTTATCGCCGATGTGGACGGCGCCATCGCCCGGCTGGAGAGGGTGCCGGGGTATCTGGACCAGGTGCCGGAGTATGGGGAGGAGTATTATTGAGGCAGGGTGTGAATGATGGTTGATTCCTGTTAGCGCCACGCTATCTCGAGACGGTTGCGCTTCGGCGGTCGCCGGTAGCTCACGGCAGGGTAGCCGAGCAACAGGGCGTAGTCGGGCCGGTGTCCCTCGGGGAGGGCCAGGGCGCGCTGCAACGGTTCCCATGCCTCGGTCGCCATCTGGAAGAATCCGCACCAGCAGGTGCCGATGCCGTGGGCCGGTGCCAGGACGTCCAGGTGGGCGACGGCGATGACGGCATCAACCGCCGCTGTCGGATGCTGCCGGGCGCTGTGGGCGATGACCAGATGCGGGGCGTTGCGGCAGATGGGATCGTTCCCCTTTTTCCACGAACGGATCATCCCTGCCAGGTTGAAGTGGCGGTCGAGGGGTGAGCCACTCCCCGCCTGGGTCCGAAGCCAGTCGACAACCATGCCGGTCAAGCGCCTCACTTCGGCGGTGTCGTGGATGATCAGCCACTTTACTCCCTGGCGGTTGCTGCCGGTGGGGGCGTAGCGCACCACTTCCAGAAGCTCCACGATGCTCTCCCGGGGCACCGGCTCCGGCCGGAAGCGGCGGACCGAGCGCCGCATCCGCAGGTAGGCGCCGAGCTCTTCCGGCCGAAGGGTGACGTTCGGCAACTGGTACGTGGCCGGATCGAGGCGGGGATCGTCCACCGCGATGGCGCCGGTGGGGCAGACCGCCTCGCAGTGGCCGCAGATGATGCAGCGGCGGGCGCCATCCTCGGTAAAGCGTGGCGGAAGGCCCCCCCTCGGGAGCTCGATGATGCGCAGCGGACAGGTGGCAACGCATTCGCGACAGCGGGTGCAGGCGGCATCCGTGATGATCAGATCGGGCATGGCGGTCCTCAGGCAGCCCCTGGCTTCATCAGATCCCTGAGCGTTTTCAGGTTCACCTCGTCCATCTCGTCGTTGTCCCCCTTGGGGGTTTCGAGGATTTTCGGGATGCTCGTGAAGCGGGAATCGTTCATGAGAAACCGGAATCCGTTGATCCCCATGGCTCCCCGGCCGATGTGCTCGTGGCGGTCGACCCGGCAGTTGAGCCCCTTCCTGGAGTCGTTCATGTGGAAGCACTGGAGCCGGTCGATGCCGATGATCCGGTCGAACGTGGCGAACGTCTGTTCGTAACCTTCCTGAGTGGTGATGTCATAGCCGGCGGCGAAGGTGTGGCAGGTATCGTAGCAGACGGCGAGGCGGTGGGGGTGGGAGGTGCCGTCGATGATGGCCCGCAGGTGCTCGAAGGTGTGCCCCAGGTTGGATCCCTGGCCGGCGGTGGTCTCCAGGAGAATCTTGCCGGTGTAGTCGGGAGTCGTGGCAAGGAGTTCGTCGAAGGCCTCGCAGATCCGCCTGATGCCGGTTTCCTCCCCCTCGCCCAGGTGGGAGCCGGGGTGCATGACGATCTTTGTGATGCCGAGGCGGGCACAACGCTCCATCTCTTCCCGGAAGGAGGCGAGGCTCTTGGTCCTGACGTCGCCGGGGGCCGCCGCCAGGTTGATGAGGTAGATGTCGTGGGAGATGATCTCGTGGAGCCCCGATTCCTCCCATTTCTCGCGGAAGAGGGCGACGTCCGAGTCGGAGGGCATTTTACCCCGCCACTGATTTGAGTTCTGGGTGAAGACCTGGATAACGCCGCAGCCGGCCTTCGCCCCCCGCTCGGGGGCGTTGTGGAGGCCGCCGGCGATGGACATGTGGGCGCCGAGATAGTCTTTCATGGCAGCACCTCTGTGGCTATGGCTTGAGATTGCTTTGGACAAGGGCAATACGCTCGGCATATTCCGCGGGGGTGAGGATCACTTCCCCGTGGGACTCGCTCCAGATGGGGCGTGGCCAGAGGGGGTCGGACGAGAAGCGGGGAATTAGGTGCCAGTGCATGTGGGGCACCATGTTGCCGAGCAGTTCGTAGTTCATTTTGGCGGGGCGGAAGAGATTGAAAAGGACGGCGGCCACGGCGCTGACTTCTTCCATGATCCCCTGGCGGACGTCGCGGGAAAGGTGGAAGAGCTCGGTGACGTGATCTTTGGCGAAGACGAAGGTGTAGCCGGGGAAGAACTGGTCGCGATTGAGCATGACGCGGGTATGCTCCAGTTCCGCGATGCGCAGTTCCGGCTCGTCATCCCATTTGGTGCACATGGGGCAGTCTGTCATGGTTCTCCTCCGGCACTCATAGCAAAAGGGCCACGGGCTGTTTTCCCGTGACCCCCCGTGCTGGCAGATGCGGATCAGAGCTTCGTGATGTCGATCTCGCCGCAGAAGACCTCGGTGGCCGGGCCGGTCATGTAGAGGAAGCCGTCGTCGGACCACTCCAGCTCAAGATCGCCACCGGAGAGGTGATTGAGGATCTTCTTGTCGGTGAGGCCGTTGAGGGCCCCTGCCACGCAGACGGCGCTGGCGCCGGTGCCGCAGGCGAGGGTTTCGCCGGCGCCCCGCTCCCAGGTCCGCTGACGGACTTCGGTGCGGGAGATGATCTGGACGAACTCCACGTTGGTGCGCCGGGGGAAGAGCTCATGGTTCTCGATCAGGGGGCCGTACTTTTCCACCTGGAAGTTCTCCACGTCGTCCACAAAGATAACGCAGTGGGGGTTACCCATGGAGACGCAGGTGATTTGGAATGTGGTGTGGAGAATATTGAGGGGCTGGCTGACGATCTGTCCGTCAGCCGGTTCGCCGATCATGGGGATCTCGGTGCGGGTGAGGCGGGGCTTGCCCATGTTGACCCGCACCTTTTCCACCTTGCCGTCGGCGCCGGTGACCAGGTTCAGGGTCAGGATGCCGGCGCCGGTTTCGGCGGTGATCTCCTTCGTGCTGACGATGCCGTGGTCGAAGGCGTACTTGGCCACGCAGCGGATGCCGTTGCCGCACATCTCCGACTCGGAGCCGTCGGAGTTGAACATCCGCATCCGGACGTCGGCCTTGTCCGACGGCATGATGAGGATGAGTCCGTCGGAGCCGATGCCGAAGTTGCGGTTGGAGACCCTGATCGCCACCTGCTCAGGGTTGTCGACCGTCTCCTCGAAGCAGTTCACGTAGACGTAGTCGTTGCCGGCACCATGCATCTTGGTAAATTTCATCGAAGTACCCCTTTATGTTAATGATACATGCAATGTGAATCCCGCAAGAAATACCAGAAACGGCGCCGGCCAACAAGAAAAAACCGGCCGTCCTTGACCGTTGCGTCGGCAGTTGGGTATGATGTCCAAAACAGATTACATGATCCCGGAGGCATGACCCCATATGGAACTCAAGAGCAAGATCTGGATGACCGGCAGCTTGGACTGGTTCACCTACATTGGCGAGGAGGAGGTCTTTCTGGGCCGCCGCGAGGTGCCGATCCCGTTGGGGGAGGGTGATACCTGGACCAATGCCTTCGGCGACCGGTTCACGGTGGAGAATGGCGAGATCAAGCATCTCGGGCGGGTGGACCCTCCGGAAACCTACTGGTGACCGGACAATCCTGAGCCCGTTGCGGCGCCCCAATTCCGTGGTATTCTTCCTCTGTGTGCCCGACGTGGAGGGAGTGCCATGAATATGGGTCGTGCCGTTTCCGTACTGGCTGCGAGCGTTGTTTTTCTGGCGGGCAGCGTGCAGTTGTGCCGCGGGGAAGAGGTTTTCCACCATGGCCTTTCGGTGAATCCCCGCGGGGATTTCGAGGACTGTGTCGCCTGTCACGACGGGCTCATTGCCAAGGATGTCCCCTATTGCACCCAGAACTGCTCGTTCAAGACCGCCCACTCGCTGCAACGCCCCTACCCTCCCCCGGGACAAGAATCGTCCTATCAGCCGCCGGCTGTCCTCCGCGCGGAGGGTGTAGAGCTGGTGCGTGGCACGGTTGTCTGTATCTCCTGCCACAATTTGAGAAATCCCGCCCCCCATCATCTTGTTGTTGACATTGACGGCAGTCGGTTATGCTACGTCTGTCATATCAAGTGACCCTGTCTTGAATGTTCATTATTTCCTGCGTGAATGTGCATGGTAAAGAGTTTTGAGTTCTTGACACCGCAAGTAAAGGATCGTATAGTTGCATAAAACGCCGAAGGGGGGAGTATGAAGCTCTCGACGAAAAGTCGTTACGGCCTGAGGGCAATTTTTGATATTGCCTACAATTCCGGCTCATTGCCGGCACAGGTGCAGGACATTTCCCGCCGTCAGGGAATCTCTCCCCGCTATCTGGAGCAAATCTTTCAGGGGCTCAAGCGGGCAGGGATACTCAAGAGCAAGCGCGGGCCGCAGGGTGGGTACTGTCTCGCGAAAAAACCCGAGGATATCACCGTGGCCGAGGTCCTGCTGGCAACGGAGCGGGACATGAACCTGGTGGAGTGTACCAGCAAACGAAAGAAAAAAGTGGAGTGCGGTTTCGACGGAAGCTGCGTGACCCAGGAACTCTGGTGCGAGGCGAGCTCAAGGCTGATCGATTACTTCTCGGGCATCACCGTGAAGGACCTCTGCGACCGGGGGCAGACCATGGGGATCAAGCGGGAGCAGGATCACCGCTTCATGTACTTTATCTAGACAAGCGCGAAAAGGAGAGTGTGTATGCCGGTACTCAGGAGTGATTCGGTGATCGAGCTGATTGGCAATACCCCCCTGCTGAAGTTGGGCAAGCTGAGCGGCCCCGACGGTGGAACGGTCTGGGGAAAGGCGGAGTTCTTCAATCCGGGCGGAAGCGTCAAGGACCGTATCTGCCTGGCGATGATCGAAGCGGCCGAGCAGTCGGGCGCCCTCAAGCCGGGTATGACGGTGGTTGAGCCCACCAGCGGCAATACCGGCATCGGCCTCTCCATGATCTGCGCCGTCAAGGGGTACAAGCTGGTCCTCACCATGCCCGACACCATGACCGTCGAGCGGCGGCGGCTCCTGGCGGCCTACGGCGCCGAGCTGATACTCACCCCCGGCGCCCAGGGGATGCGCGGCGCCGTCCAGAAGGCCGAGGAACTGGTGGCCGAGCATGGCTACATCATCATGCAACAGTTCAAAAACCTGGCGAACCCGGAGGTTCACCGCAAGACCACCGGGCCGGAGATCATCCGTGCCCTGGAGGGGCTCACCATCGACGGCTTCGCGGCCGGCGTGGGAACGGGTGGCACTATCACCGGCGTTGGCGAGGTGCTGAAGGCCCACAATCCGGCGGTAAGGATCGCCGCGGTGGAGCCTGATGCTTCGCCGGTCCTCTCAGGCGGCCAGCCCGGCCCCCACAAGATTCAGGGGATTGGTGCCGGCTTCGTTCCCGATGTGCTGAACACGAAGGTGTACGACGAGATCATCCGCGTGACCAACGACGATGCCTACGCCACAGCCAGCCGGCTTGCCCGGGAGGAAGGGGTTTTGGTGGGTATATCGGCGGGCGCCAACGTCTTTGCGGCCGCCCAGCTGGCAAAGCGGCTCGGCCCCGGTTCGAACGTGGTGACTGTCCTGTGCGATACCGGCGAGCGGTATCTGTCGACCGGTGTGTTTGACTAGCAGGCCACTTTAACAATTTTGTCGGCAATGTGGATTACGGTAGGGGCGAAGCGAGTTTTTTTGCTTCGCCCCTACTGTATCCGGATATTTCTCGTTTAATGGGTCATCAATGGACGACGTGCACGAAAAATATGAAAAACTGAAAGAGATCCTCCGGGAGATGGGGTCGGTGCTGATAGCCTTCTCCGGAGGGGTGGACTCCACCTTCCTGCTCAGGGTGGCCCACGATATCCTCGGCGACAGGGCGGTGGCCCTTACCGCAACCTCCCCCACCTATCCCGACTCCGAGTTCAACGAGGCGGTCGCCCTGGCCGGGGAAATCGGTGCCCGGCAAGTGGTGGTGGAGTCCAACGAGCTGGATATTCCCGGCTTTGCCACCAACCCCCGCAACCGCTGCTACCACTGTAAGAAGGAGCTGTTTCTGCTCTGCGGGAAAAAGGCGGCGGAGCTGGGGCTCGTCTGGGTGGCTGACGGAAGCAACGTGGACGATCTGGGTGACATCCGGCCGGGGCGCAAGGCAGTGGAGGAACTCGGGGTGCGCAGCCCCCTGCTGGAGGCGGGATTCGGCAAGGAGGATATCCGGATCGTGAGCCGCGAACTGGGGCTCGCCACCTGGGACAAGCAGCCCTTCGCCTGCCTGTCGAGCCGCTTTCCCTACGGCACCGAGATCACCTCCGACCGGCTCCGGCAGGTGGGAGCATGCGAGGAGTTCCTGAAAGGTGAGGGGTTCGGCACCTACCGGGTCCGCTACCACGACGAGACCGCCAGGATCGAACTGGGCGAAGCCGACATCGCGCGGCTGCTGGAGCCGGTGTTGCGGCGCAAAGTGGTGGCGTTCTTCAAGGGGGTGGGGTTCACCTATGTGGCGGTGGATCTGGAGGGGTACCGCACGGGCAGCATGAATGAAGGTTCACGCTGAAAAACGCCCATCTGCATTGTTGCACAATCCCGTCGTCACTGCGGCGTACTGGAGTACGCCTCATTCCTTGGGGATTGTGCGCCTGGCATCTGGGCTACTTCACCTCCACAGAGATCTGCTTCGGCTTGGTCTCCTCGCGCTTGGGGAGCGTGATGGTGAGAACCCCCTTGTCGCAGGTGGCCTTGACCTTTTCCTGGTCGATGGTGTTGGGGAGTGAGAAACTCCGCTGGAAGCTGCCGTAGTAGCGCTCGATCCGGTGGTAGTTCTCCTTCTGGACCTCTCCCTCGTGCTTGCGCTCGCCGCGAATGGTGAGGGTGCCGTCCTCGATCCGCACCTCGATATCCTTCTGGTCGATGCCCGGGAGCTCGGCCTTGATGACCACGCCGTTCTCGTCCTCGAAGATGTCCACCGGCGGCTGCCAGAGCCCTTCCTTCAGTTCCTCGCCCCCCTCCCGGCTCCAGGCCATATCCAGGAGGCGGTTCATCTGCTCCTGCAGGTTCCTGAGATCGCGAAACGGGGTGTACTTGACGATAGCCATGGCTGGTACCTCCTTTGTGGTGATGTACCCCAAAAATAATCACCATCTTTCCAAAGTCAAGGGGGAGGCCGCCGCTGCCGGCGCCTCCCCCTTCCACTGCTTCTATTCACTTTTCAGGCCCTACATCCGCTTTCCCTTCGGCATGCTGTGCTTGAGCTTTTTCGATCCGTCGTAGAGGCTGCTCTTCAGCACCCCACGTTTCTCCTTCAGGTCCCGCTTCTCGTAGTCGCTCGTGAGGGTAACTTCCGCGTCGTCGGCCAGTTTCTCGATCATTTTCTCTTGTTTTTCCATCATCATACCGAACACCTCGTGCCGTTGATGGGCCCGCCGCTTGGGCGCGCCGGTTGGAGCCAATGGGAATTACCTGATTGCACCTCCTTGTCGATTTGATACTCTATCATACCATCACACCGGAGCGATGCAACCGGGCAATGACTAAAATTTTCTAACTATTCTCATGAGTTATGGGCATGGTGCGGCGGCAGCATTAGGGCTTTCTGCCTTGATACCGGGGGCTGCAAGGTGCTACTATCCCCTCCAACAAGAATGTGAGGGTACGTCGTGCTGACCTACAAGGTAGTGGAACTGAATGCCGTGACCGAGGATACCCTGGAGGGGGCCCTGAACGAGTGGACCGCCAAGGGGTGGCGCTTCGACGGGATGCAGTTTGCCATGCGCGAGGCGAGCCGCCGGCCCGCCATGGCGTTTGTCATCTTTACCCGCGAGGAGCCCTGAATGCCAGCCCCGGTACTCTATCTTATCGACGGCTCTTCCTATATCTTCAGGGCCTATTATGCCATCCGGCACCTGTCATCACCCGCCGGGTTTCCCACCAATGCCCTGTACGGCTTTACCCAGATGCTCCTGAAGGTTCTGAAGGACCGCCAACCCGACCACGTGGGGGTGGTCTTCGACGTCTCCCGCACCACCTTCCGCACGGAGCTTTACCCCGACTACAAGGCCAACCGGGCCGAAATGCCCGCCGACCTGGTTCCCCAGATCGCCCCCATCAAGGAGATGGTGCGGGCTTTCAATATTCCGGTACTGGAACTGGTGGGGTACGAGGCTGACGACCTCATCGGCACCATAGCCCGGGAGTGCGAGGGGCGGGGGATGGACGTGGTGGTGGTGACCGGCGACAAGGACCTCATGCAGATCGTGAGTCCGCGGGTCCGGCTTCTGGACACCATGAAGGAGAAGGAGTCCGGCATCCCCGAGGTGGTGGAGCGCTTCGGCGTCGGCCCCGAGCGGGTGGTGGACGTCCTGGGGCTTGCCGGGGACAGCTCCGACAATATCCCCGGGGTCCCCGGCATTGGCGAGAAGACCGCCATCAAGCTGATTCTGGAATACGGCTCCCTGGATGAACTCCTGGCCCGGGGCGGCGAGGTGAAGGGGAAGACCGGCGAGAACCTGCGGACCCACGCTGACCAGGCCCGCCTCTCCCGGCAGCTGGCCACCATCGTGCGCGACGTGCCGATGTCTTTTGACTTCGACGCCTTTGCCGCCTCTCCTCCCGACAGCCGCCGACTGGGGGAGCTCTTCAAGGAATATGGCTTCACCACCCTCATGAAGGATCTGGGGAGTGCGTCGACTCTCTCTACCGAGCAGTACCGGACGATCCTGACCGACGAGGCGCTGCGCGCGCTCCTGGCGGAGCTTGAGCAGGCCGAGGCCTTCGCCGTGGACCTGGAGACCACGAGCCTGAATCCCCTGGAGGCCCGGATCGTCGGCATCTCCCTCAGCTACCGCGACCACGAGGCCTGCTATATTCCCGTGGGGCACGACTACCCCGGCGCGCCGGCGCAGCTTCCCCGCGAACGGGTACTGGAGGCCCTGCGGCCGCTTCTGGTCGATCCGGCCAAACGGAAGGTGGGGCAGAATCTCAAGTACGACTACCAGGTCTTTCGCTGCAACAGCATCGCCCTGCAGGGGGTCTGGTGCGACACCATGGTCGCCTCCTACCTGGTGAACCCGGTCCGCTCGGGACACGGGCTCGACTCCCTGGCGGCGGAGTTCCTCGACCACCGGATGATCAGCTACGAGGAGGTGGCGGGGAAGGGGAAGGAGCAGGTGAACTTCTCCCGGGTGCCAGTGGAACGGGCCTCAACCTACTCCTGCGAGGACAGCGACGCCGCGTGGCTTCTGCACCGCCTCTTCCTCCCCCGGGTGGCGGAAGCGGGGATGGAGCGGCTCTTCTTCGAGCTGGAGATGCCGTTGGTGCCGATCCTGGCGGAGATGGAGCTGGCCGGCGTCAGACTCGACCTGCCGCTACTGGCGGAGCTTTCCGCCGGCTTCGGGGCGCAGCTCACGGGGCTGGAGGAGCGGATCATGACGCTGGCGCCGGAGCCGTTCAACATCAACTCTCCCAAGCAGCTGGGGGAGATCCTCTTCGACCGGATGAAGCTCCCCACGGGCAAGAAGACCAAGACCAAGACCGGCTGGTCCACCAACGTGGAGGAACTGGAGCGGTTGGCGGAGGAGGGGCATGAGATCGCCTCCCTCATCCTCCAGTACCGGGGGCTGGCCAAGCTCAAATCCACCTACACCGACGCCCTGCCAAAGCTCGTCGATCCGGCCACCGGGCGGGTCCACACCTCCTACAACCAGACCGTGGCCAACACGGGGCGCCTCTCCTCGTCGGAGCCGAACCTCCAGAACATTCCGATCCGGACCGAGGAGGGGCGGCGGATCCGACGGGCCTTCATCGCCGACGAGGGGCATGTGCTCCTCTCCGCCGACTACTCCCAGATCGAGCTGAGGGTCCTGGCACACCTGTCGGGTGATAGGGTTTTCTGCGACGCCTTCGCCCGGGACGAGGACATCCACACCCGCACCGCCGCCGAGGTCTTCGGCCTCTTCCCCGAGATGGTGACACCCGAGATGCGCCGCCAGGCCAAGGCCATCAACTTCGGGGTCATCTACGGCCAGGGCGCCTTCAGTCTTGCCAAGCAGCTGGGGATCGCCACCAAGGTGGCCAAGGAGTTCATCGATAACTACTTTGCCCGCCATCCCGGTGCCCGGGCCTTCCTGGACGGCTGCGTGCGGGAGGCCGAGGAGAAGGGGTTCGTCACCACCCTTCTTGGGCGGCGGCTGCCGATCCCGGACATCGCCAGCGGCAACGGCAACATCCGGGCCTTTGCCCAGCGCAACGCCGTGAACTACCCGATCCAGGGCTCAGCCGCCGACATCATCAAGGAGGCCATGGTGAAGGTCACGGAGCGTATGCGTCGGGAGGGGATGCGGAGCCGGCTCATCATGCAGGTGCATGACGAACTGGTCTTCGAGGTGCCGGAGCAGGAGGTGGTTGCCATGGAGCTGCTGGTTGCCCACGAGATGGAGCATGCCGTGAGCCTCCGGGTGCCGCTGAAGGTGGATATGAGCCACGGCAGGAACTGGAGCGAGGCCCACTGACGGACCGGCTATTAATGAAAATGGTAGATCTGCCGATATACTTATCAGAGGGAATAATGACCGTCCCGCGGGACGGAGAGGAGACTTCACATGGCCGGCGACATCATGCATGACATCATAGAGACGTGTCTCAACCTGGAAAAGAAGGCTGCCGCGATCTTCAGCTCCTTCGCGGCCGATGCCGGGCGGGACGACATGCGGTGCTTCTGGGAGATGGTGGCCGAGGAAACCAACCACCACTGCGCCACCTTCGACCGGCTCCGCTCCGAGGCCGCGAACTATGGCCCCTCCCTCATCGTCTACAAGCCGGCCGAGACCCGCGAGGAACTGGAGATGATCGAACAGGGTGTCGACGAGCAGCTGGAGCGGTACAAGGCCGCACCGACACCCGAGGCGGCATGCCTGCTCGGGTTCCGGCTCCAGCTCTACCTCCTCCATCCCGCTTTCGCCAGCCTCTGCCGGATGACGAAGGACATCACCGGCGAGGATGCCAATGGCAACGGCTACGGGATGTATCTCCGCCGTTTCATAGACGGGATCGGCTCCTGCGGCATGGGCACCCCCGAGACGGACCTCCTTGGCGAGGCCCTCTTCCGCCTCTGGATCGAGGGGCGGCAGCTGGCGGCCCAGTCCCACCTGGATGCCCTGACCGGGGTTCTCACCCGGGCCGGATTCTTCCAGGCCATTTCTCCGCTGGCCCATGCTGCCCAGCGCAACGGGAGCAACGCTGCGGTCATGCTCCTGGATCTCGACTACTTCAAGCTCCTGGGGGAAAGCCAGGGGCACCAGACCGGTGACCGAGTGCTGCAGGTGGTGGCCGACACCATCACCTCGCACCTCAGGCGGTCCGACGTGGTGGGGCGGTACGACGGCGACGAGTTCATCGTCTTCCTGTCGCCGGTGGAGCCTGCGGCCCTCAAGGCCGTGGCGGAGAATATCCGGGTTCGGGTGGAGGAGGCGACCGCCCGGTTCGTGCCGGTCACCATCAGCATCGGCGTGGCCCAGGGACCCCTGGGTGACGACGTGGACAAGGGGGTCGAGGAACTGGTTCGCAAGGCCGATGAATGCCAGATGCAGGCGAAGTACACCGGCAAGAACAAGGTTGTCATAAAGTAGGGGCGCTGCTTGCCGCGCCCTTTTGGCCTCAGAAGCCGACGCCGACCCCGATGCCGAAGTTGACGGCGGGTTGGGCGTAGGGGTCCTCAGGCTTCCAGAGGTGAAGTTCCCTGATCTCCAAAACCGGATAGCGGTAGTCAACCCCTTCGAGGGCGCGGGGCACGGAGCCGGAGACCTTCCCCACCAGGGTCACGAGGCGGCCCTGTTTGTAGATGAGCGGATCGAGGAACTCGCGGCTTCGAGCCAGAAAACGCCCTTCGGAGCCACTTTTTTCCCGGGGCCGGTCGCTGGAGTCGAGGCCAAGTTGCAGAATCTCCAGTTCAGCGCCGGCGGCGCTGTTCTTCACGGCGGCAATGGCTCCCCCCACGAGCAGATAGGTGCCGGTGAAGCGTTCCGGTGCCTCGCGGACCCGGGTGAAGGAAATGTCCCGGTTGGCAAGCAGCAGCGAGTCGCGGCTTATGACCTGCCCGGCACAGGAGCAGAGAAGCGCCGCCAGTAGAACCATCAGGGTCGAGCGCATACGATTTCCCTCCCTTTCCGCAGTCGTGATTCCTGCCCGGCGAATTGCCTTTCACCATCAATCATACCAGAACCGGCGACAACATCGTTCATTACCTTGCAGTATCCGCAAAACCATTCATACTTTCGGTGTGGTCACACAGCGAAAGGAGTTCGCCATGAAACGTCCCGCCGCACGTATCGTTATCGTTGTCCTCGCTCTTCTCGCCGCCGGCACCCTCAGCCATGCCGGATTATTCGAAGACCTCATCCGTCAGGCGGCCCCGCTCCTCCAGGGCTCGACCCTGGACGACTCCACCGTCGTCAAGGGGCTCAAGGAGGCCCTGGCCACAGGCACCGAGCGGGCCGTGAAAGAGGTTGCCAAACCCGACGGCTACTTCGGCAACCAGCTCATCAAGATCCTTCTTCCCGACAAGGTTCAGAACGTGGCCGATATCCTCGGCAAGGTCGGCTTCCAGGGCCAAGTGGATGAGTTTGTCATGAGCATGAACCGGGCCGCCGAGAAAGCAGCGCCCACGGCAGCCAGCTACTTCGGCGACGCCATCCGGGATATGTCGGTGGAGGATGCCAAGGGGATCCTGGCCGGGGGGGATACGGCCGCTACGCAGTTCTTCGAGAAGAAAACCCGCACGAAGCTCTTCGATGCCTTCAAGCCGTTTGTGACCAAGAGCATGGACCAGGTGGGAACCGCCCGCGCCTACAAGGAGATGATCGGTAAATACGAGGCCGTTCCCCTTGCCTCCCTGGCGGGCACTCCGTCCCTCGACCTTGACAACTACGTGACCGACAAGGCTCTGGACGGACTCTTCAAAATGGTGGGGGAAGAGGAGAAGAAAATCAGGACGAACCCGGCGGCACGCACCACGGATCTCCTGCGGACGGTGTTCGGAAGCCGGTGAGCCGGCTGGGAAAAGCTGATGGGGCCAGTTAGTGGTGATCGGGGTTAGTGGTGATCGGAAAAAAACGGCCTGGTGGGGAGCGCCCGTTTGTGCAGTCTGGATATGCCTCGCGCAGATGGCGATAGGGGGGGAGGCCTGCGCCGCGGCGTTCTCCGGCACCGATGAGGTTGTCGGGAATGTCCTGAGTGCAGCCGTCAAAGAGGGAGAGTCCCTCGTGGAGATGGCGAGGGCCTACGGTCTCGGTTTCAGTGAGATAGCCGGGGCAAACCCCGAGACTGACCCTTTCGTGCCGGGGGCGGGAGCCCGTGTCACCATACCCGCTCAGTGGATAGTGCCCGAGGCGGTCAGGGAGGGGGCGCTCATCATCAATCTCTCGGAGATGCGTCTCTATTACCGCTTCACCGTCAAGGGCTCCATACTGCTTGTCACGTTCCCGGTAGGCATCGGCAGCGAGGGGACCGAGACTCCCCTTGGGGGCTACCGGATTGTGGAAAAGACGGTGGACCCCGTCTGGCACGTACCGAAGTCGATACGTAAGGAAAAACCCGAACTGCCCGGCACGGTTCCTCCCGGCCCGGACAATCCCCTTGGTACCCATGCGTTGAGGCTCTCATCGAATGACATTCTCATCCACGGAACCAACAAGCCCTGGGGAGTGGGAAGAAAGGTCAGTCACGGTTGCCTCCGGCTCTATCCCGAGGATATCGTCCGACTGTTCGGGCTGGTCCCCTCCGGAACGCTGGTGAAGATCGTGCGGGAGCCTGTGAAAGTCGGGATCAAGGGGGAGAGGGTCTATCTTGAGGTGCATCATGACGACCATGACACCCGGGATCTCCTCGAAGAGGCCATGAGGGTTCTGTATGTGAAGGGTGCGCTGGGTCGTGTCAGTATGGGCAAGGTGCTTCAGGCCGTCGGTGGAACCCACGGAATTCCGGTTGATGTTACCCGTCGCAACTGATCGAAGGAGGGCCTGGGCGAGGAGGCACAGGCCCCTTTGAATGTCACTTTTTCTGTTCCAGCTCGAAGGCCTTGACGGCTTTTTGTGCGGCCTTTTCTGCCTTGTCCGCGGCGGCTTCCGCCTTGGCGGCCGCGTTCTCCGCCCGTGCAGCAGCTCCATCCGCTTTGGCAGCGGCTCCATCCGCCTTGTCGGAGGCTGCCTGTGCCGCAGTTACCGCCTGGTCAGCCTTGGCTTTGGCGTCTGCAACTTCCCTCTTCAGGCGTTCCACGTCAGCGGTGGTAGCGGTGGCCCTGGTTTCCAGGTCGGCAATTTTTGACTCGATCCCCGATATTTTTGACTCAAGCCTGCCGAGTCTGGCGGCCAGCGGTTCCGTCTGCTCCATGACGAAGCTTTCAGTGGCACAACCGGCCAGGGAAAGCGTGAACAGGATGCAGAGCACACAGCGTATAATCCTCATTTCCTAACCCCTTTCAGCTGCATGAAATAAGTAGCCTACCCTCAGTATAGTCTCCTCCGGACAGATTACAACGGCCCAAGGTACGAGTCCCCAAACAAGGCATCCAATTTGCTTTGTACCGGGAGTGTCCGTGCTGATCGGCCGCGACAATCTATGATCGGAACGAAGAGGGTGTCTGACATGGCGAAATGGCTGGGGATTCAAAGGGGGGTGGCTGTCTGCGCTTTCGGGTTGTGCTGCCTGGTGGCAAGAGAGGGTGCCGCTTCGATGGCCGGGGCCGACAGGGTGGTGGTGATCAAGAGCGAGCGGCGCCTCATGCTCCTGAAGAATGGTGAAGTCCTCAAGTCATACGAGGTCGCCCTGGGCAAGGAGCCCGTCGGCCATAAGAGGCGCCAGGGAGACAAGCGGACGCCGGAGGGGGTCTACGTCCTTGACCGGCGCAACGCCGGCAGCCGGTTCCACCGTTCGATACACATATCCTACCCGAATCGGGACGATATCCTTAATGCCCGCAAGCAGGGGGTCGCGCCCGGCGGCGACGTCATGATCCATGGCCTCCCCAAGGGGATGGAGAAGCTTGAAGAGCTTCACACCGTGGTCAACTGGACCAACGGCTGCATTGCCGTCACCAACGCCGAAATGGATGAAATCTGGCGCCATGTCCCGGACGGCACCCCCATCGAGATCAGGCCATAAGGTATTCATCCCAGCCGGTATGCCAGCATCACCCCATCCCTCAGCGGCAGGATCGTGGGAAAAAAGTCCTGGCGGCTGAACATGAATTCGTTGAATTCACGGATCCCCCGTGTCTCCGGGTCGTCCTCCCCCTCTGCAACCTTTCCGTACCAGAGCGAATTGTCGGCAATGACCAGGGCATTTTTCGCAAGGCAGGGGAGCATGGTTTCGATGGCCTGACGGTACTGGTGCTTGTCGATGTCGATGAAGAGGATGTCTATATCCCGGTACTGGGGGCCAATCTCCAGGGCATCACCCACCCGGAACTCCAGCCGGTCGAAAAGCCCGTTCTCCTGGAACATTCGTCGAGCGTAGTCGATGTTCTCTGGAGCATGGTCAGTCATGACCACCTTTCCCGTTATGCTGATGGCCCGGGCGAACCACCAGGCCGAGTAGCCGAAGCCGGATCCGAGCTCCACCACGAGCCGGGGCTGCCTGATTCGGGTGAGAATGTAGAGGAGCCTCCCCACCAGCCGGTCGACGAAGGGAAACGTCAGTTCCTTGGCCATGGCTTCCATGGCGAGCAGGTGGGGGTCATCTTCGGTCGTCAGCCCTTTGAGGTATTCCTCGATGCGGGGGTCGGTTATCGGTATCATGGCCCGACGCCTCCTTCTGCGTGTACTTTCCCGATACGGGCGAATTGCGATTAAGTCAGTCTAACACTATCGCGGGGATACGCAATTCTCTCGCTCAAAAAAGGGAAAACTGCACGTTGACTTCCGCTCTGCCCGGGGCTTTAATAGGGCAATGAATCCAGTACAAAGGGCGGCTCCGCCGCAGGCAAAGGTTACGGCAATTCTCATCCTCACCACCCTCATGTGGGGGGGGAGCTTTCTCTTCAACAAGATCGGCATGCGGGATGTGCCGCCGGTCCAGTTCTTCTTTTTCCGCTTCACCCTCGCCACGCTCATCATGGGGGTGGTCTGCATCCCCCGTCTCGGCCGCCTCAACCGTGACATCGTCAAAAAGGGAGCCATCGTCGGCCTGGCCCTGGCGGCGGTGAACCTCTCCTTCGTTCTCGGCGTCTCCGGCACCACCATTTCCCGGGCCGGGTACCTGAACAACCTCTTTGTCCTCTTCATCCCGCTCCTCTCCTTCCTGGCCTGGCGCGAGCGGGTGGACCGGGTCACCTTCGCCGGCATCGTCCTTGCGTTCATGGGGCTCTGGGCCCTGGCAAGCGGCGGCGCAGAAGGGTTCAACCGGGGAGACCTTCTCTCGACCATCTGCGCGGTTTTCATAGCCATCCACATCATCGCCGTCTCCCGGGTTCTCAGGACCGAGGATGTCTACCTGGTTACCTTTGTCCAGTTCGCCACCGTGGCCGCCGTGGGGCTCGTCATCTGTCTGGTGCTGCCGTGGCCGGCGTTCACCGTGGGACCGGCCGGCGCCTGGTCTCTGGCCTACTGCGCCATTTTTCCGACAGTCATCTGCTTCACCCTCCAGAACGCCTTCCAGCGTTTCACCACCCCCACCAGGGCGGGGCTCATCTACACCCTCGACCCGGTCTGGAGCATGCTCGCCGGGGTCTTCGTCCTGGGGGAACGGCTCACCCCGCGCGAGCTGGGGGGCTGCATGCTCATTCTCCTGGCGGTGGCGGGGCCCCTGCTGGTGAGGCTTTACCTGGAACAGCGCCAGCGCCGGCTCTATCGCCTGGCCGATGCCGAGGGGGACGCCTAGATGGCAACCCCCACCTTCGCCGTCAGCGAGGAGAAGAACCGCTGGCTCCGTGAGAAGATGGCGGAGCTGGGGGTGACGGAGGGGGACCTGGAGGAGAGCTTTGTCCGCTCCTCCGGCGCCGGCGGGCAACACGTGAACAAGACCGCCACCTGTGTCCAGATCAGGCACCGCCCTACCGGCATCGAAGTGAAGTGCATGAAGGACCGGAGCCAGTCGTTGAACCGGTTCCTGGCCCGGCGGGAGCTGCTGGAGCGGATCGAGCGGCTGCAGAAGGGGGAGAGCTTCCGGGACCCCAAGGCGGAGAAGCTCAAGAAGCAGAAGGCGCGGCGGAAACGGCGTGCCAGTGGGAAATACGAGAATAGAGACTAAAAGCATCTAACCACAGAGGACACAGAGAAAATCTCAGAGGAAAGTCTTGCAGGAACATCTCTTCCATTGTTGAAGTCGACCTTGGCGGCTGAAATACTACGCATAGTTTTCTGGCGTTCTCTCGGTTATTCCTCTGTGTCCTCTGTGGTTAACTTATTGTTTTAAAGGATTTATCGATGATAAGAACAGAAACCCTCCGCACCCTCGAATTCGACAAGATCCTCACCGCCGTTGCCGGCTATGCCCACAGCGCAGCAACGCGGGACGAGATCGCCCTGATCCGTCCCCTGGACGACCGGGAGGCGATCACCCGGCGCTTCGGCCAGGTGGACGAAATCCGGCGGATGACCCAACTCGGCATCGCGCTCCCCCTCTACTCCTTCGAGGATATCACGCCGCTCCTGGAGGCAGTCCGGCCCGAGGGGGCGGTGCTCGACCCGACGGAACTGGTGGTCCTCTTCCCGGTGCTCCGGACCATGGCCGCCATCGCCAAGCAGGTCGCCTACCGCTCCGACATCCCGCTGCTGCGGGAGTTGGCGGCCCACCTGACCGGCTTCCCCGATCTGCTGGACGAACTGGAGGTCTCCCTGGATTCCGAAGGGACCATCCTCGACTCCGCCTCGCCGCTCCTCCACGACCTGCGCCAGAAAAAGCGCCACCTCACCGAGCGGATCAGGCGGCGGTTGGCGGAGATCGTCCGGGAGACCGGCGTCACCACCTTCCTTCAGGACGACTTCATCACCCAGCGGGGCGGAAGGTGGGTCATTCCGGTCCGGATGGACTCCAAGGGGATGGTGCCGGGGGTGGTGCACGACGTCTCCAACTCCGGCGAGACCGCCTTCATGGAGCCCCTGGAGATCATCGGCCTCGCCAACGAGCTGGAGAATCTCTCGGCCGAGGAGAAGGCGGAGATGATCCGGATTGTCCGGACCATCTGCCGGTTGATCCGCCAGGAGGCCGACGCACTCGAAGAGCAGTTCCGGACCCTGGTCTACCTGGACCTTCTGAACGGCATCGCCGCCTTCGCCGATTCCCTCAACGCCGAGACTCCCGGCATCAGCGACGACCGCGCCATTGTGGTGAAAGGGGGGCGGCACCCGATCCTGGCGCTGATGCAGCGGGAGCGGGGGAGCGCCAAGGTCGTTCCCCTTGATCTGGCTTTGGGTGCTGATTCGGTCATGGTCATCACCGGCCCCAACGCCGGCGGCAAAACCATCGCCCTCAAGACCACCGGCCTCCTCCACCTCATGGCCCTGGCCGGGATTCCGGTGCCGGCGGCAGGCACCTCGTCATTCCCGCTCATCTCCAATCTCCTCGTGGATATCGGCGACGAGCAGTCCATCGAGCAGAGTCTCTCCACCTTCTCGGCCCACGTCTCCAACATCGCCGGCATTCTGGAGCGGGCCGATGCCCGGACCGTGGTGCTGCTGGACGAGCTGGGCACCGGCACCGAGCCGGTCCAGGGGGCGGCCATCTCCTGCGCGGTGCTGGCCGACCTTCAGGAGAAGGGTGCCCTGATCATCGCCACCACCCACCTCACCGACATCGTCGGCTTCGTCCACAAGCGGGCGGGGATGGTGAACGCCTCCATGGAGTTCGACCGCCAGACCCTTACCCCCCTCTACCGGCTGACCATCGGCGAACCGGGCCAGTCCCACGCCCTGGAGATCGCCCGCCGCTACGGCCTCCCGGATCGGGTCATCGCCGTCGCCACCGGCATGCTGGGGCGGATGGAGACCGAGTTCCACGAACTGCTGGCCGAGCTGAAGGAACAGCGTCGGCGCCACGAGGAGGCCCTGGTCGAGGCGGAGCGGCTGCGGCGGGATGCCGAGGCCCAGGCGCGGATCGCCCGGGAGCGCCTGGCCGAGGCCGAGGGGCGCCGGCGCGAGGCGCAGGAGAAGGCGTTCCAGGAGGCGAAGGAGATCGTCCGCGGCGCCCGGCGGGAGGTGAACGCCATCATCGAGGAGGCCCGGAAGGAGAAGAGCCGCGAGGCCCGGAAGAAGCTCGACGAGGCCGAGGCCCAGGTGGAGGCGAAGCTGCGGGAGTTCCACCCGGAGGAGCGTCTGGCGCTGGACGCCATCCGCGAAGGGGAGACAGTCCACATCACGCGCCTCGGCCACGACGTGACGGTCCTTGCCGTCGATCGCAAGGCCGGCCAGCTGAAGGTCCGCGCCGGCACCTTCGAGATCATGGTGGAGGCTGCCGACGTGGCGCCGGCGCGGGAAAAGGGAGCGAAAAAGCCAAAACCCGCCGCGAAAATCACCGCCCCGTCCCGGGAATCGACTCCCCACGAGCTGAACCTGATCGGCCTGCGGGTGGACGAGGCCCTGGGGCGGCTGGAGCCGTTCCTGAACCACGCATCGCTGGAAGGGTACGGCGAGGTGCGGATCGTCCACGGCAAAGGGACCGGCGCCCTCATGCGGGGGGTGCGGGAGTACCTGGACGGCCACCCCTTGGTGCGGGAGTTCCGCCCCGGCGAATCCTTCGAAGGTGGGGAGGGGGCCACGGTGGTGACGCTGCGGTGATCCAGGACCCGACCGGCGAGTATATCCGCACCATCACCGCCCACTGCGACCTGACGGGCAAAGAGGTCCTCGAAGTCGGCTGCGGCTCCGGCCGCATCACCCGCGACCTGGCGCGCCACGCCGCCCGGGTCGTGGCAGTGGATTCCGACGAACGTGCCCTGGCAAAGGCCCGGGTAGCCGTCCCCGCCGCCAATGTCCGGTTCCTCCCCATGCCCGACGGTGTCCTCGACTTTCCCCTCGCCTCCTTCGATCTGGTCATCTATACCCTTTCCCTCCACCACGTCCCCATACACCGGATGAACGAAAGCCTCCGCGCCGCCGCCGGCCTCCTGCGGGAAGGGGGTGTCATTGTCGTGGTGGAGCCGGGAGCAGGCGGCTCCTTCACCGAGGCCAAGGAGCGCTTTGGCGCCGGCAGCGGCGACGAGCGCCCCGCCCAGGAGGCCGCCATCCAGGCCATGCACGGACTCGACGGCTGGACCGTGGGGGAGACAATCCCTTTCCGGGTCCGGTTCCTCTTCGCCGACGAGGACGACTTCATCTCCGCGAAGCTCCCCGGCTTCGCGGAGAAGCCGGAGGCGTATCGGCGGGAGCTGCGGGAGTTTCTCGCCCGGTATCGGGTGCCCGAGGGGGTTGTGCTCGATGCGGGGCGGAGGCTGAATGTTTTGCGGCGAGCATGAGAACGTGACGCTTGATATTGGATATTGCTAACCATGGAGGCTCTTGCTACAGTTCCGAAAGTCCCCTCCCTCCTGGCGGGGGAGGGCTAGGGTGGGGGGCGTTGATGCTGATCTCTCGCACTTGGCACGGTGCAGTGCCTCTGGAACATGGCGACGCCTTCGCTGTTTATCTTGAGGAAACGGGGGTCCAGGGGGCACGGTCTATACCGGGCAATGCTGCCGCATATGTGCATCGGGTCGAACAAGGCCGCCACTCGCATTTCTTTCTCTGTACTCTGTGGTCTTCCTGGGAAGCAGTTCGGGCCTTCGGAGTCGAGAGGGACGTTGCTCGGAGTCGAGAGGGACGTTGCTTGCTATCTTGCTATTACGGAGCTCCGCGGGTCATTTTAGCTAATTTGCAATCAACGTCCTCCCAGGACAGGCTGAGGCTGAAAGAAGAGACCCTGGCGCTTGAGAAGCAGGTGCTGCTGTGATTTTTCCCAGTTACACGAATGATTATTCCCAGTTTTCTAGAACATGATTCCCAAATTTACGTTGTCACGTTCCCAATTTTACGATAACGTACCCACATGAACATTCAATCTCCGGAATATCCCCGTCACATTGAACCGAGGCTCCTTGACGCTCTGACGGATACGCCCGCCGTGATGATTTGCGGGCCGCGCCAGGCCGGAAAAACTACTTTGGTGCGACGAGTAGCCGCCAGTCTCGGCATGCGCTACCTTACGCTCGACGACGAAACGACGCGACTGGCTGCGGTGGAAGACCCATCGGGGATGATTCGCGTTCAGGACAGAGCCGTCATTGACGAGATTCAACGCGCTCCGCAACTCCTGCTGGCCATCAAGAAATCAATCGATGAAGATCGTCGTCCCGGCCGCTTTCTGCTGACCGGCTCGGCGAATCTCATGACGCTGCCGACAGTTGCCGACTCCCTGGCAGGCCGAATGGAGACATTGTCGCTCTTTCCCCTGTCACAAAGCGAAATGCGTGGCGGCACGGCCAACTGGCTCGACTCGGTATTTTCCGGGCGGATCCCTCGATTGCAGACAGTGCTGACCGACAACAATCTTGTGGAAGCGGTTCTGGCCGGCGGCTACCCCGAAGCCGTCATGCGCGCAACGGCACGCCGCCGCACGGCATGGGCCCGTCAGTACATCGATGCGCTTATCCAGCGTGATGTGCGTGACATTGCCGGTGTGGATCGTCTCGACACCCTGCCCCGTTTTCTGGGTGCCTTGGCCCAGGTATCCGGTCAGCTCTGCAACTACAGCCAACTGGGCGGCCAGTTGGGGCTGGATCACAAGACAGCGGCGCGCTATGTCGGGCTGTTCGAGCAGATGTTTCTGCTCAGGCGAATCGAGGTCTATGCCGCCAATCGCCTGAACCGGGTGGTAAAGACGCCGAAACTCCAGTTCATTGATTCGGGGCTGCTGGCAACCCTGCTCGATTTCTCGCCGGACAAGGCGGTTCGGGATCGCAGCCGGTTCGGCAATCTGCTGGAGACGTTCGTCTATGGTGAACTGCGCAAGCATGCGGCATCCGCCGATGGCGATTACCGTCTGCTCTACTATCGCGATCACGACAAGTATGAGGTTGATCTTGTTATCGAGGACACCGCCGGTCGCTTGATTGGTGTCGAGGTAAAGGCCGCCGCCACCATAAAGGCAAGCGACCTGAAAGGCCTCAAACGGCTGGCCGCCACCGGCGACCGCTTCAAAATGGGGGTGGTTCTGTACGACGGCACGGAAACCATGCCGATGGGTGAACGCCTCTGCGCTGTTCCGGTCTCGACCCTCTGGGGAATTGAGGAGGCCGCATGATAAGGCTCCTGGTCGCCTCTTATCAGTTGTCAACCTACCACGTTTGAGTAACAGAATCGGGTGTAACAGCCAGCGTGGCACGAAGCCAATCGAACTTTGACTTCAGTAGATCAAAATCCGGGCCCGACGTAATGAACGCCGCCTTGCCTTTGATCAGGAATCCGGCGCCAGGGCCATGCAACCCTTGAACCCTGCTGCTTCCCAGGGTAATCAGGACTGCGGGGTTAAACGTGATGTTAGCCTCGGTCCGATGCATGTAGCCGGCGGGAATCAATAACCGGCCGTCGGCAGATACACGGATGTAACTATTCCAGGTGTTGACCATATGTGGCCCGTCCTGGCCCAAAGTCGCGATGGCAACTATGCCATCCTGTTTCAGTATTTCCAGCAGTTTTTCGGGGATCATGTGTACTACCTCCTGTAAGTCGATTGTTGTACAGCTATATGCTGTGACGGGGAGAACGTATGTACATTCTGGACCATAACGACCATGAGCCGTTATATAAGCAACTCTATAAACAGATCAGGGAGCGTGTGCTGTCAGGGAAGTTGCCTGCCCATGCCAAACTCCCGTCTGTTCGGGACCTTGCAGTCGAGCTGTCGACCAGCAGAAACACGGTTGATGGCGCCTACCAGGAACTGTATGCAGAGGGCTATATTTACAGCAAAGAGCGCAGCGGATACTTCGTGTCGGCACTCGATCAGTATGCCGCACCATTGTCGCGGAACCATGAACCTCGTCAACAGAGCCGCCCTCCACAACCTTCGCCAAGCTTCGCATACGATTTCCATCCTGCACGTCTTGACCCGGCCAGTTTCCCATCGGCACTGTGGCGCACATGCTTTCTGGAGTGTTTGCGTGAAAGCTCCCGTGAATTTTCACTGTACGGCGAGCCCCAAGGTGATTGGGTGTTGCGCTGCGCCATTCAACAGTACCTGGAGCGTTCCCGAGCCGTCATCTGTGAACCTGAGCAGATTGTAATCTGCTCAGGGCTCCAGCACAGCCTGGAACTGGTGGCTCACCTGCTGCAAGAAAATCACTCGACGGTGGCGGTCGAGAATCCCGGCTACCACCTGCCGCGTGCGGTCTTCCGGAATAACAGGTTCACCATTGTTCCGGTTCCCGTCGGGACCGACGGCATTAATCTGGAAGCCCTTCGCGCCAGCACCAGCACCATTGTCTATGTTACCCCTTCCCATCAGCTGCCAATGGGCTTCGTTATGCCCGTTTCCAATCGGCTGAACTTGATTGACTGGGCCGAATCCGGTGGAAACATAATAATAGAAGACGATTACGACAGTGAGCTTCGCTACCACGGCAAACCGATCCCGTCCTTGCAAGGGCTGCGACCCGACGGGAACATCGTCTACATGGGGACATTCTCCAAAGTGCTCTCCCCTGCACTGCGCCTAAGCTACATGGTGCTCCCCCGTTCGCTGCTCGCCAGGTTCAAGCTGCTGTACCAGGATTATTTTTCCGTTGTCTCACTGCTTGAACAGAAAACAATGGCAAAGTTCATGGAGCTGGGACACTGGGAGCGTCATGTCCGGCGCATGCGTATCGCCAATCAGAAAAAGCACGATGCCATGCTCAAGGCCATCGAGCGCTGTTTCGGCGACAGGGCTACGGTAATCGGCCAGGGGGCCGGACTACACGTGGTTTTGCGGTTGCAGGGAGAAAATCCCGGCGAAACCGAGATCATTCGCCTCGCCGCGCAACGAAGGATCAACCTGTTTCCGTTCAGTGCAACCTGCGTCACCGGTGCACCGGCCGAAACCAATCTTCTTCTCGGTTTCGGCGGAATGACAGCCGTCGAGATCGAGGAGGGTGTTGAGATATTATCCCGAATATTCCCTTGATGGATATACCTATGCAAAAGCGGTAAGGTGAAATCAGAATAGTAAACCGTTGCCCCCATGGATAGAGGCAGAATTTAATATTTATCTGGGGGCAGTTTTCGGGGCATGTAAGCGACGTTGCTCGCAGCCTCGCTATTGCGGAGCTCAACGGGTCATTGTGGCTAATTTACACGTAACGCCACCCGGGACTAGATTCGACTAGCCGCAATTCGGGGGGCACCGTGCTCGGTAGGCCACTAACCCCGTAATGGAGGCCCGGTGATCAGGTATTTCGAAGATCTGCTCTACAACTCTGATCTGGATCTGCGCCAGAGTGCGGTCAGCAGGGATGATCCATCTCACTTTACCGTAAGATCAAGGCTGGTGGGCCGAGGGCTGTTTTCGAGCTCCTCTTCGGGATCTCGCGGGTTTTCTCCAGTATGAAATCCGTGCCCGGGGCGAGCGCGGGAAGGCATGACATGAAAACCAGATGCGCATGGTGCGGCACTGACCCCCTCTACATCTCCTACCATGACGACGAGTGGGGCGTGCCGGTGCACGACGACAGGCACCTCTTCGAGATGCTGGTCCTTGAGGGTGCCCAGGCGGGGCTCTCGTGGCTGACGATCCTCCGGAAGCGCGAGGCGTACCGGTGGGCGTTCGCCAATTTCGAGCCGGAAACAGTTGCCGACTGGTCCGAGTCGGACGTGGCGCGTCTCCTTGCCGATGCGGGAATCGTGCGCAACCGCCTGAAGATAGAATCGGCCATCAGGAATGCCCGGGGTGTCCTGAAAATCCGGGAGGAGTTCGGGTCGCTGGATGCTTACCTCTGGCGCTTCGTGGATCACCGGCCCCGGCAGAACGCCTGGCGCTCCCTTGCCGAAGTGCCGGCCCGGACGGAACAGTCCGATGCCATGAGCAAGGATCTGAAGCGGCGGGGATTCAATTTCGCGGGATCCACCATCTGCTACGCCTTCATGCAGGCCGTGGGGATGGTGAACGACCATCTCACCTCCTGCTACCGGTATGACGAGATCCGGCAATGGGTGCGGCAGGAGAAGGATTAGCCCTGATTGCGCTCTCGTCGAGGAGACAAGCCATGCCTGAAAAAAAGACCATGTGGGATGAACGGTACGATACGGACGATTTCGTTTACGGCAGGGAGCCCAACGCCTTTCTCGCCGGAGTGAGCGGGATGATCCCGGCGGGGGATGTCCTCTGTCTCGCGGAGGGGGAAGGGCGAAACGCGGTCTTCCTGGCCAGGCAGGGGCACCGGGTGGTAGCGGTGGATTCCTCCGCCGTGGGATTGGCCAAGGCGACGCGGTTGGCGCAGGAGAGCGGGGTGCGGATCGAGACGGTGACCGCCGACCTGGCCGACTTCGCCATCGAGCCGGGAAGGTGGGACGCCATCGTTTCCATCTTCTGCCATGTTCCGCCCACGGTGCGAAAGGCTCTCCACTGGGGCGTGGTGCAGGGGCTTCGTGCCGGCGGCCTCTTTGTCCTTGAGGGGTACACGCCGGCGCAACTGAAGCTGGGCACCGGCGGCCCCCCCTCCGCGGAGCTCATGATGACGCTCGTCGAGCTGCGGGAAGAGCTGGAGGGCCTGGAGTTCCTGCAGGCACGGGAGATGGAGCGGGACGTGGTGGAAGGGCGCCTCCACACGGGCCGGGGCGCCGTGGTGCAGATCGTGGCGCGCAAGTAGTCCCCTTGTGTCGTTGTAAACTTTCCGGAACCTCCTTTGCCTCATAGCTCATCTCCACGTTAATGTTGCTCGCCTGACGCCCCTCCTCCCACCCTTTATGGTACCGGTCCTGAATTAAAAACTTGCAACTTTAGAGTTTTTGCTCGATTAGAATAATAGCTCTAATTGATGCCGGAAAGGGAGGAATTGTCATGAACGTGCTCCTCATTCAGCCCCCAAGCTGCGACCCCATTACGGACCGGGTTTTCATGTTCGAGCCCTGGCCCTCGAATACCTGGGCGCCGGCCTCAAGCTGGACGGCCACGAAGTCCGGCTGTTGGACGCCCGCATCGAGCCGGACATGGACAGGGCTTTCGACCGCTTTCGTCCCGGCCTGGTGGGGCTCACCGGCTAGCCGCCGGAAAGGGATTATTTCCGGTGGCTATCACCATTTCCATCTGCTAAAGTTTGGCCATGAAAACCCGCGACAGGATCATCGAAACCGCCATCGAACTCTTCAACGAGCAGGGGACCAGGGCGGTGACCACCAACCATATCGCCGCCGCCGCAGGCATCAGCCCCGGCAACCTCTACTACCATTTCCGCAACAAAGAAGACATCATCCGCGCCATCTTCGAGCAGATGGACGCCTACGGTCTGGAGCAGTACCGGCTCATCACCGATACCTCCCCCCCCGGCACCCTGGAGGCGATGGAGCGGACTTTCGTCATGATTCAGGAGTACAACTGGCGTTATCGCTTCTTCAAGCGCGAGCTGACGGCCCTGATCATGGCCGACCCGCTCCTGCGGGAGCGTTTCCACCAGACCCATCACGCCCTCCTTGCCCTGGTTCGGCACTCCGTCGACAGCTCCGTCGCCCTGGGGGTGCTCAGGCCCCTGGACGAGAAGGAGCGGGCGCTCCTCACCGAGGAGATCTGGCTGGTGACGCTATTCTGGCTCAACTACCTGGAAGTGGGGGGGGAGGAGGTCAGCGAGGAGACCCTCCGGAGGGGGATTGACCTGCTGCGGAACATGCTCGGTTCGCATCTTGCGGCAGGGTAAAATGCAGGCTGGGGCGCTTGGTGCAGTCCCGAAAGCCTTCTCGCTGCGGAGGATTTGATCGGGGCAGTTCCCTTTTCCCATCCTGGTGAAACGTTCCATTTGGGTAGATCACCGGTTCACGCGCGCGTGCGCGTGAACCGGTCAATTACGAGTTAGGCAGGAGAAAAAATGAAGGATAAAAGAAACTATATTTTTGCTGGGCTCACGATTTTATTATTCGTCATGACAGTAACTTATCTAGTGAGTTCAGAGCAAACTTTGAAGCCTACGGACTATGTGTCTTGCTTAGCGTCGATAAGCATAGTTTTTCTCACAGCTGCGTATGTGTTTGTCACATCAAGGCAATTAGAAACAATGAAGAGTCAGCTTCTAGAAATGAAAACGAGCAGAGAACATACATCGCAACCAATACCATTCATAACCCCATCAAAGCTGTACCTTGAACGGCCAAGGCTATTTTATAGCCCTCCAGAAAAGGAGTATTCAGGGCATAGCAGATTTCACATTGACTGTGAGGCAATCAATCCTGGCAACGCACCTGCCTTGTCAGTCAATATATGTGCCTGTGTTATGATGCAACAAAAAGAAGAAAAAAGCTGCGGTGCTTTAAAGTCAGCAGTGGAATACCTTGATATTCTTCCTTTCTCAGAAAAACCGATTACTGATAAGAAAATATCTTTTATGTTTTCTGATGACAGAAAAGCAGAGCTTATAGACGCTATACGTGCTTGCAGACCAGATAAAGCGCCAGTATTGAGGATGTGTGTAGTTTACAAAAACATGTTGGGTGCTTGTTTTGCTTGCAGACAAGCATTCCAATTGTTCTATGATACTGATGAGCAAGATCAAGTCTTAGAGAATTGGCAAAGCCAAATAACTGCATTTGACAGTTCTTTAAAAAAAGAAATCTTTCAACTCAATAAATTACAAGGCAAAGACATAAGGGCTTGGAATGAACTATTTGACGAGGCAAAGAAAAAGTATGAAGCTTTAATTGTTGGCGAAGATCAAAAGATAATAGCTGTACAAATCCCTACAAGTTTCACCGCATTAACAATATCAGAATCAAGGTATATGAAATTCCTCTCTAAAAGCCACTATGGGCAGTATATGCCTGCACAAGATGAATGTTTAGCGCATAGTAAGACCGAACAAGGTGAAGATAGTGCTGAATCTGAATCTTAATGCCTAACACCCGGCGGCAGACGGTCTTCGCTTCGCTTCGCCGCTGCGTCGGAGCCCCGTTGAACAATTGAATTCTGGAGGAGATGATGAAAATCGAAGGAGCTAAAAAAGCAGTTAATGATCGTGTTGTTGACCTTATCGATGATTGTCCCCACTGCGGTGCCAGAGTACACATCGTTCAGCTATGGAATGATTATCATCAATTTAGGAACGGTGATATTGAGTTTTATGTCGCTTTTCGTTGCAAGCCGTGCGGAAAACTGATGGTTAAAACCTGTCGATTCAAACAAAACGAATACGCTAACGAGCAGAATCTTTCATTTAAAGGATGGGATGAAAAGTTCCCTTTATCCCTGGACGATGATTTAACTGATGAAGAAAAAGAGCATATCCCAAGTGAAATCGCAATAGACTACCAAGAGGCTTTAAAATGCATGTCTTTTGGGGCAAACCGAGCTGGATGCTCAATGTTTCGCAGAGCACTTCAGAGTTCGCTACTTGCACTGGGTGCTGACCACAAACTTGATCTCATAAAACAGATTGAATCCCTAAGCAATTTACCAAGGGACATAAAAGATTGGGCACACCAAATAAGAATTTTTGGCAATTGGGGTGCGCACCCTGACAAAGACAACTTGAAAGAAGTCAGTGAAGATGATGTGAAGGAGACACACGACTTCATTGCAAAGTTTTTGTTGTATATGTTCATAATGCCTGAAAAAGTAAAATTATCTCGGGCTAAAAGAGAGAACAAGCTAAAGGATAATGCTCAATCTGGGCAATAAAGTTAGTCAAATCTGTCAACCTCACCACTGTACACCGGTCTGTTGTCCAATAAGGAAATATTGATGCTTGGATATGAGTTCAATCTTGATAAAGACCAAATTTATTGGCTTTTCAGTTCTTCCTCTCAAAGTATTGCAGCTTTCATAGCACTTCTTTTTACAGGGTATGCTTTCGTTGTGAACGTCATGGACAACCTTGAGGCAAGAGATGAGACGCTGGCGGAGGTTCATTCTGGGCTGAAAACAACCTATTACAGACAGTTAAGGCTACTTGCAGTTGTTGGAGGCTCTACGATAATCGCGAGCTTAGCCATGATATTTGTGAATTACTATGTAAACGAAATACGTTCTTTACTCCTAATCCCTACGATGATTGGCATCGTGGTGACTATAGTTCTTGGTGTTAGATTCATAATAGAAATTGTCGATCCCCAAAAGTACTCTAAAAAGGCAACGTCATTATTAAAGGAAGAGGAAAAATCCATTCCCAAAGAAGGTACTGAAATTAGCATAGGGGAGTTCATGGATTCATTCATAAGCCTTGAAAGGCTTATACGAGAGGTGAATGAAGATTTCGCGTCAAAACCTGCTCTAAAATCAAATTACTATAGGCAGAGTGCACCAAGGTCTCTTGTTGAAATTGTTACTAGCTGGTTTAGAACTGAGCTAATGCACAGTGAAGAGCTTGATATATTGAAAGAAGTAATTAGAACTAGAAATCTGGTTGTGCATGGACAGCAGATCGAAATCGACAAAACCTGGTTAAAATGGCTCAAACAAAGCACGGATATTGTTGAGAATGTTCGAATGCGATGGCGTAATAGAATTAAATCCTATGCCGAGATGAGGTTCAACCAGGAAGATACACCTGACCAAGAACCTGTCAGGTGATCTCCCGGCCCGTTGTATCATTACAATCGATGAAAATATTCATTAATGCTTAGGAGCTTATATGGAATCATTTGACTTTATAACAGATGAGGATTTCCGAAAATCTCTTGAAACAGATTTTGCAGAAATGAAGAATTGCGTTGAAGTGAAAGCGTGGAAAGCAGTTCATGTTATTGCGGGCAGCATTATTGAAGCAGTTTTAATCGATTATTTACTTGCAGAGCACCATGTTACACGTTCGGAAGCCCTGAAACTGGATTTTGGCAAAGCCATAGCTCTTGGCAAGGAAAAGAATGTTTTGTCATCAAAAACCTTCGATTTAACAAGCGTAATTAAGGAATACAGAAACTTAATACATCCGGGAAGAGTAATAAGACTTAAGGAAAAAGTTAATGGCAACAGCGCTCAAGTTGCTTGTTCGTTAGTTGATATTGTTATGGAAGAAATATCGAGTAAGAAGTACGAGAACTATGGTTATACAGCTGAACAAATAGTCTCAAAATTGGAACGTGATTCTTCTGCAAACGCAATAATAATCCATATACTAAAGAGCTTAAACGAGAAGGAAATAGAAAGGCTTTTACTGAAAGTGCTACCAGAAAAATATTTGGAATGGATGCAATCAGAATTTGTGCCTGATCATCTCTTAACATCATTGAGAATATGTTTCAGGGAAGCGATTAACCAAGCACCAGATGAGTTAAAGCATAAAGTTGCTGCTAAATTTATTGTGATGTTAAAGGAAGAGAGCGATTTTGTCATCACAGCATATTCTAACGCATTCTTAAAATGCAACGATATATGTGGACTAAAGAAAGATGATATATCTATCGTAATTGCTTATATTTTATCCAGAATTGATATAGACATAGATAATGATTTAATGGATATGTTGGAAGGTATCAGTCATTTACTTAATAAAGATGATATGAATAGCTTTCTCGATCCACTAATAAAAAAAATAGTATATAAAAGTGATAACTCTTTAAAAACAAAGTGCAAAAACACGATAATAAATGAATATTACGATATGGACACAAAACTTAAAGAACATGCGATTAAAAGGCTTCAAACATGGGTAAATTTCTTGGAAGAAAAGGACAACTCAGATGGTGCCAATAAGTTGCTACAGTTAAAAACGGAACTTGAAGACAGCGATAATGATATCCCCTTCTAATCAATAACTACTGTTGCCCGAAGTATAAAGGTACGTGATGGATACAACTAAGCGCTAGACCTGACCAAAAAATCCGTCAGGTCAGCGCCCACGCCGTTAGCTGAATAGAAGGCAGACCAAAGGCATGGAAAGAAAAATTAACACCGGAAGAAAACTGATTTTTGCAGCAACTTTAGTCGCGATGTTGATGGCGATGTGGACAGAGGTTGTCGCTCCGAAGTATTTCCAGGAGTTACAACCAGACCCTCAATCAATATTGATTGGGCTGTTCGGACTGGGAGTTTCATCAATCTATCTCTATGGCCTTTTTCTTTGCTCCCGAGCTGTTGGTGTGCCTCTTACGGTATCGTATTTCCTGAGACTGTCATTTGGCTTTCCCAACTGGATTCTTTACATAATTGGAGTGGCGAGTCCTTTGATTTTCGGCTGAAATAACTACCACAGCTAACCAGGCCCTTGGACACCGACCGGGGCTGAGAACCGCCCCGGTGCGGGTCAAGGCCCGGCCCGTGGAAAAGGCAGTGGGACGCCCTTTACATATTTACATTTGTCAGTTTCGCTCGAAATATGAATATATAAAGGGCGTTCCCCCTTGTTGCTCTTGTTGCTCCCGATTCGATTCCTTGTTGCTGCAGTTGCCTGGGACTGTTTTCTACTGTGGTTTTTCTTTGCACAAGTTGCAAGTTCGCGCAAACCGACATTCCATCCAATTCTAGTCCTCCTTGGGGTTACGGGAGTACTCATGACGTATGTGGCACTTGCACATGTTCTAAATACGACAGAAATCAGAGTCAATAAACATGACTTGGAGGCCAAGGTTGGCCCGTTTCCATGGCCAGGGAATAGCTCGTTCAGGGTCGATAGCATTTTGAGATTAGAATCAGGAAGAGGTCCAGGGCGGCTAATGCCCAGATGGTCCGCAAATGTGAGTGTGAGTGATAGGCGCGGCGATAAGAAGATGCTGATTACGAACCTTGCCCGTGCGGATCAAGCAGAATACATTGTTGAGAAAATTTCGGAATTCCTCCGGAAATCAAGAGCATAAAGATTCAACCAGGAAGATGCACCGGCCAAAAAGCCGCCGGTCCTCTGTTGCGGCGCTGAAAATCGCGCCTCCACTTCGGCCGCTCAGCTCGCGGCCCCGTTATGCGCGACATGACAGCACAAAACTGAATCTAAACCACTGCAAATACTAACAGTTTTTCAATGACCTGATATAGGGAAACCTATTACTAACGAGTTGCGGGAGGAAAATATGAAAAATTGGCAGGACGAAGCTATAGCTATGAGGAAAGCAGCCGATGATAAGGAGGCTGAGAAAATTGGCAAAAAAAACGTAAATAATTCTGCTATTGAAAGTCTTATGAGTAGAATTATTGCAGCCAATAATAAAGTTGATGAAAAATGCAGGCTCAATACTTATCAATTTAATCAAATAATAAAGCTTGAAAAATGTTACAACAACGAACACCATATCGATTTGGATATAATAAATGTAAATACATATACCATTGAATATAACATGACTGATGGCAAATGTTACCTTAAAATATTTACTGTTGAGCCATTTTTATTGATATATAAGAAGAGTTATATGAACTTATATAGCGTGTATACAGATAGTGATATAGACAATCTATTGAAGGCCGTATACTTGTCAAAGCGAATCTATACTTACCTGACTTTGCATAGAAAGATAAGTCTAGATTTTGTAGAATAAGAAAAGGCAGTAGGACGCCCTTTACATATTTACATTTGTCAGTTTCGCTCGAAATATGAATATATAAAGGGCGTCCCCCATTGTTGCCCAGGTGTTGTCACCTCGCGTCATTGTCAAGATGTTCAGCGAGGGGTTCCCCTTGGATAAGAACTGCCCGGAAACCGTGCACTCAAGTGTCCTGACCTATCTGTAAGAAGATGACGGAGAGACCAACGCAATTGAAGTCACTGAACTTGCAGAATTAATTGAATTTCCAACCAATGAATAGGACCGGTGAACCCGGTCAATTCATGCCCCGTTGGAAAAGGGAAAACTAAACTGCCCAATCAATGATCTTAAGTGAAGGGACCCGCAGAAATTCACGGGTGTTGTTAGTAACCAGGGGAATTCCTAATGATACTGCGTGAGCGGCAATCAACATATCCATGGAGCCAATGGGCGTGCCAGCTTTTTCAAGAGCTGCTCGAATATCGCCATAGGCGTAAGCCGCCGATTCATCATAAGAAACCAACTCCAAAGGGATGATGAACTCGTCGAGGGCCTTGGCGTTTTTCTCTCTATGGGTGCTCTTGGCAACTCCGTAGCGCAATTCTGAGAGAGTAATGGAGGAAATGCCGATGTCGCCAATCTGGTACTCCAGGAAACGCTTAAGCACGGCGGCCGGCTGCTGCTTTATGATGTAAATGCAGATATTGGTGTCGAGCAGCAGTTTCATCAGAAACTCTCCCGCTTATCCAGATCAGGTTGTGTGCGTTCTGACATGAAATCGCGGGAGAATTTCTTGAGGCTGCCAAAGAGGGAATTCCACGAATCGCTCCGAGGGATCAACTGAACGACGTTGCCGCTTTTCTTAATGAATACTTCGCTGTCTTCGAAGCGAAATTCTTTGGGAAGCCTGACTGCCTGGCTTTGTCCATTTTGGAATATCTTTGCAGTTTTCATCCAGGACCTCCATGTTAATATATATTCGAAGTATATATTTCAGGTTTAAGATTGGCAAGCAAAATTTCAATAACGATGAGAGAATGAGATCCCAACATGGGCAGTGGACCTGCCGCGAAAAAAACCGCGCCGGTCACCGCCCGCACCAAATATGAAGCAGTAACACGTCCATGGACCAGGAGAGGTGACATGAATAAGCAAGCAAAGAATACGATTTGCCTTTGGTACGATGGCGACGCCGAGGAGGCGGCGCGATTCTATGCCGAGACCTTTCCCGATTCATCCGTTGGCGCGGTGCACCTCGCGCCGGGAGACTTTCCTTCCGGGAAAAAAGGAGATGTGTTGACGGTCGAGTTTACGGTGATGGGAATTCCCTGCCTCGGGCTCAATGGCGGACCCGAGGTCAAGCACAACTGGGCATTCTCGTTTCAGGTCGCAACCGCTGACCAGGCCGAAACGGATCGTTACTGGGATGCAATCGTCGGAAACGGCGGCGAAGAGAATGCCTGCGGCTGGTGCAAGGACAAATGGGGCCTGTCCTGGCAGATTACGCCGATCGCTCTGACCCAGGCGATAACCGATCCCGACACCGCTGCCGCCAAGCGTGCGTTCGATGCGATGATGGAGATGAAAAAGATCGACATCGCTGCAATCGAGGCGGCGCGCCGCGGTTGAAGTTGTAGCATCCATCACCGAATCTGGAGAAAACATATGACTCACATGACAGCAACTAAACGCATCCTCTCAGCGTTGGGGCTCCTGCTGATTGCATCTGCATCGGCGGATGCATTCGTATTCGACGTGTGGAAATCTGGCATGAAAACCGACCGGGTCATTGAAGCAGGGAAAAGGAAGGATCTTTCTGTCAAGTCGGCGGGTGGCGGGTTGTTTTCGAAAAAGGAACCTGAAGATTTGGCCGTAAAGGTTGAATACCAATGCGACACCAAACTCATGGGGTATGATGCGAAGATACTGTTTTCCTTTTCGCCCTTGACTCGGGTACTCCACACGCTGCGTGTGACGGTAATGCTGCCCCTGTCTTCGGAAAAGGCGGACATGGATGTTCTGGCTGACGCCATTGCCCGGCAACTTGACACGAAATATGCGGATCAGGGCGAGCCTCCTGCTGAAAACATGATCGGAGGACTGGTCGACAAGGTGCGTGATGTCAAGCGTCGCAGTTGGAAGGGTGGCGGCGACACGGTAACAATGGAATCGCACTGGAAAATGATCAACGGAGAGGTGGTCGTCCTGTACGTTGACGACAAACTGGCGGAAAAGGCAGCGGTTGAAGACCGCCGAGTGCGCGAGAAAAAACTAGAGCGTTCGTCCGGCGGTGATCGGAGCAAGTTCTAAAAGCCTGTTGAGCCGAGGTTACCCATGTTAACGACTGGTTTTCAGATCGGGGTTTCGATCCTGGACTCAGTGAACGAAGGGCTCTACGTCTGTGATACCGACCGCCGGATTGTTTACTGGAGCAAGTCCGCCGAGCGGATCACCAGTTGGAGCGCAGAGCAGGTGGTTGGCCGAAAATGCATGGACAACATCCTGAACCATGTGGACAAGGACGGCCGGAGCCTGTGCGGCGAGGAGTTCTGCCCCCTGTATCGCTGCATGGTCACCGACAAGGCGAGCAGTGCTCCCGTTATCGTCATCGGCCACACCAGGACCGGCGAGCGCAAACCGATGGCTGTGTACGTTGCCCCGATTCATGATGACAGCGGGCGGGTGATCGGGGGAATAGAAACCTTCCTCGATTTCTCGGAAACGTTTTCGGATATGGAGCGGGCCAAGCGGATTCAAACCCTCTCCCTGGATCACAATCTGCCGCAGGACAGCCGGTTCAGCTTTTCCCCCTTTTACCTCCCCTATGACATGATCGGCGGTGACTATTTCGCCATCCGCCGGCTGGATGACGACCATTACGGCTTTCTGCTCGCCGACGTGATGGGGCACGGCGTTGCCGCCGCCCTGTATACCATGCATCTGAGCTCGCTCTGGAGCCGTTACTGCCATCTTCTCAGGCAGCCGGCAGAGTTTGCCAGTGTCCTGAACGGTGAACTCTGCATGGTTGTCAAGGACGAGTCCTTTGCCACCGCTGTCTGCGGCATCCTGAACGCGGCGGAAAGGAGCATGCGAATCGTATCTGCCGGCGGGCCTCCTCTCCTTCTGGTGCGAGCCGATGGCCGGGCAGAACAGGTGACTGCTCACGGGCTGCCCTTCGGCATGATCGAGAACGTCGATTACGATGAAAGCGGGTTTTCATGTGCAGCCGGGGACCGTCTGCTGATGTTCACCGACGGGGCCGTCGAAGTCTGCAATGCCGACGGACGTATGCTGGGAACGGAAGGATTGCTCGGCATCCTGCGCTCACAGGGATATCCGGAGGAACCGATCGTGCTCACGCGGCTGCACGAGGCGCTGCTGAAGTATTCCAACGGGATGCGCCTGGATGACGACCTGACCCTGCTGGAGGTCCGTTTTTCCTGAGAGGATGCCGCAGGAAGCACCCCGGCTGCTGACGGAGAAGAAAGTAAGAGGAACCATGAAAAAGGCATTGCTGGTCATCGACGTGCAGAACGAATACTTCACCGGCTCACTGCGACAGAGCTGAAGATCGCAAGATCGGAATAGCGCCCCATCACCGCTTCATAGTAGTTTCCCTCCCCGGAGGTCACGCCATGCCACCACGCGACATAACCCTCGACGACCACCGGCAGCGGATCAATCGGGTCCTGCTCCACATCGAGCAGCACCTGGACGAATCACTCTCCCTTGAGACCCTGGCCGCGATCGCCTGCTTCTCGCCGTTCCACTTCCATCGGCTCTTCGCAGCCCATGTGGGGGAGACCCTCCATGGCCACGTGCGGCGGCTTCGTTTGGAGCGCGGGGCGATGCGGCTCACTCACGGAGAGGAGAACGTCACCGGGGTTGCCCTGCAGGCCGGCTACGAAACGCCTGCCGCCTTCACGAGGGCGTTCCGCGAGCGCTTCGGCGTGAGCCCCACCGACTACCGAAAGGAGAGGACCATGGAAAGATTCCTGGAGCGGGAAGGAGCGGAAGGGGTGACGGCGGTGGAAGATGCGATGCCGATCGAGGCTGATATGCGGAAGTTCCCGGAATCGAAGGTGCTGTTCGCGCGGCGCACAGGGCCCTACGGCACGGCTGCCGCCGGGGCGTGGGAGGCGCTCATGAAGTTCGCCTACTCCCGGCGCCTCATGACCAAGGATACCCTTCTCATCGGCATTTCCCACGACGATCCGTCCGTCACCTCCGAGGAGAGCATCCGTTATGATGCCTGCATCACCTTCACCAGCGACGTGAAGCCGGAAGGGGAGGTTGGGGTGAAAGCCATCGCCGGAGGGCGCTATGCCGTCTTTCTCCACAAGGGGCCTTACGAGGGGTTCGCCCAGACCTACCGGTCGATTTTCTCCCGCTGGCTTCCGAAAAGCGGCGAAAAGCTGCGGGATGCCCCCTGCTTCGAGATCTATCTCAACCGCGACCCGCGCCGCACCAAGCCCGAAAACCTCCGCACCGAGATCTGGGTTCCGGTTGAGTGACATTCTGCGCGCTACGCGGACAATGCCGTGTTTTTCACTGATCGTCGCCGTATCAGATTTATTGTTGCCATGGTGCCTGCCGTCTTCCTGCTTGCCCTGTCCGCGGTGCCGGTCGATGCATCTTTCGGCGATATCGCGAACTTCATGCAGGACGAAAAGGGGAACACCCTGCAACTGCGCTATATCAGGAAGAAGATGTTGAGCATGGGCCGAGGGTTCCCCGTTACGGATGTGGAGACGGGAGTGGTTTTGCTGTTTAACGATTCCCTTAAGGAATACGCCAGGTTTGAGGCCGACAAGAAAGGGCTCGGCCTGATTCTGGGAGCCTATCCCCTGGACAGGAAACGAATCGTCTGCCATCTCTACCCACGCAGGAAGCAGAAGAAGAAATATGACACGGTGATATGGGACATTCAGAAGAATGAGATGACCATGTTTGAAGGAAAAGGCTGCAGTGAGTACGGAGAGAACCCAGCCGTGGACGTCGGCCTCTCCCGGATCATTTCGGTTTCATCCGGATGCGGGGGCCTTCTGCTTCATGACCTTGCGGCGGGCACTTCCGTCAGATTGTTTAAAGAATGGTGCGTCGCTTATCCACGGTTCTCTCCGGACGGGTCGCGGTATGCCTTTTTCGCCAGGGCCATCGGGGGGGCATCGTGTCGGCTCGTCATTCAGGCCGATGACGGAGAGGCTCCGCGAAGTTTCGTCATTGAAATGGGTCAGGGCGAAAATTCTCCGCCGTCGGGGAAGACCCTTGCCTGGTCTCCGAGCGGCAAGTTCGTGGCAGGTCTTGTGGTCCATGGTTATCCGCGCTGCAAGCTCTATGTTTGGGATGCGGACGGGAACCTGGTGGCAACCGTTCCCCTCGTTTTCACGCCAGGTCATCACTGGGCTCCTCTCTGGTCTGCCGACGAGACAGAGGTTATCCTTTTCGACCGTGAACCTCTTCCTCACGAAAAACGGCAGGATGGAACACCTCCGGGCATGCACAAGGTCCGGATACGATGACTGTGTGACGGGCGTGTGTTGCCACTACTGGCTGGGTGCCGCCGGCTGAGCAGAGGTGCGCGGATTGTGTTACGGGGTATTGAAATTTTACTATCGCTAAAATTTTAGTTTCGCTATACTCCCCCGGTGAGCACTCTCGCCTTTACCCTCATTGTCATCTCCGCCGTAATGCACGCCCTCTGGAACCTGCTGGTGAAGCGGAGCCGGCACAAGACGGTCTTCATCTGGTGGATGTTCGTGGCCTCGGGCTCCCTCTTCACCCTCTCCCTGCCGCTTCTGCCGGAGCGGTTCCAGTGGCCCGACCTTTCGACCCTCCTGCTGGTGACGGCCGGGGCGGTCTGCTTCGTCCTCTATCACCTCTTCAACGGCCGCGCCTACCGGAGTGGCGACCTGTCGGTGGTCTACCCCCTTTCCCAGACCTCCATGGTCTATGTGCCGGTCTGGGGGATGAGCATCCTGGGCGAGCGCCTGTCGATTCCGGGGATCGCCGGCATTCTGCTGGTGATCCTGGGGGCCTATTCGGTGCAGATGGAACGCCTGTCGCTGGACGAGTTCATTCGGCCGTTTCGGAACGTGCGGTCATCGTCGGTACGAAATGCCCTGGCAGCGGGCTTTATCTATTCCCTCGGGTCCATTGCCGAAAAGGTGGGCGTGCGCACGTACTCTCCCCTCTTTTTCACCTATTTTCTCGTGCTGCTCATGCTGGGGCTCATGAGCATCAATCTCCTGCGCCCCCGGTATCGTCCCTTGATCGTCGCCGAGTTTCGGGAGCACTGGCGGCTGATCCTCGTCAGCGGGCCGGTGATGATGGCGTCGTTCCTCACCTTCCGCTACGGCCTGAATCTCTCCCCCATGAGCTACGCCGTGCCGGTCCGCCAGGTGAGCATCCTCGTGGGGGTGCTCATCGGGATTTTCTTCCTGGGCGAGTCGTGTGGCAGGATTCGGCTGGGGGCTGCATTGCTGATCCTTGCCGGCGCAGTCATGATCCGTCTCGGCTGAGGGCTTTTGCCCCGCTCAACGCATGGAAAAGCGAACACTCATGGTTCAGCGCACTCCGCGACATCTCGGCATGCTGTTTCTGGCGTGTGGCCTGTTCATCCTCCTTGGCGGTTGTACCGGGCTCTTCTTCCACCCCCGGAAGGGGCTCTCCGAAAACCCCGTGGCGCAACGGTTCGCTCCCCGGGATGTCTCCTTCGCCAGCTCCGACGGCCTCACTCTGCACGGCTGGTTCCTTGCTGCCCGGGAGCCCCAGGGGACGATCCTCTTCCTCCACGGTAACGCCGAAAACCTGAGTACCCACGTGAACGGGGTCCTCTGGCTCGTGCGGGAAGGGTTCAACGTCTTCATCGTCGATTACCGGGGGTATGGCCGGTCCGAGGGGGTGGCGACGGTGGAGGGCGTCCATCGGGACGGCGCGGCGGCCCTGGAGCGGCTCTTCTCAATGCCGGGGGTCGATCCTGAGCGGGTGGCGGTGCTGGGGCAGAGCCTGGGGGGGGCGGTTGCCATCCATACGGTGGCGACGTCGCCGTTGAAGGGGCAGGTCAAGGCACTCATCGTGGAGAGCACGTTCTCCGGCTACCGGCTCATAGCCCGGGAGAAGCTGGGGAGCTTCTTTCTGGCCTGGCCCTTCCAGTATCCGCTCTCCTGGCTCTTCGACGACAGCTACAGCCCCGTGAGGTGGATAGGCGGGGTTGCACCGGTGCCGATCCTGATTCTGCAGGGTGCGGAGGATCCCATCGTGCCGGCCCGTCACGGCCAGCTTCTCTTCGAGGCGGCCCGTCCGCCCCGGGAACTGTGGGAAACGGCTCCCGCCGGACACATCTCCTCCTTTGCCGACCCCGGCGTCCGAGCACGCATGGTCCGGTACCTGCGGGAGAGGTTTTCTCTTTCACGGTGACGCGAGTGATAGGCAATCCGACTGCGGTTTTTTCCGGTCTGGTGTATCTTAAATGGTGAAGCGTTGAAGATATTGACATGTTTCGTGACTAAAGTATTATTGAAGATATGTTTTACGAATCACACCAACAAGGAGGTACTTATGAAGAAGATCGTTCTCGCTGTCGCCGCACTGCTTATGGCTGCAACCCCTGTCCTTGCAGCAGGTACTGCCAGGTCCAATACCGGATGCGGTCTGGGCACCGTGCTGTGGGGAAACAAGGCTGATGGCTCCACCATGTCCCAGTCACTGCAGGCAACCACCAACGGCACCTTCGGCAACCAGACCTTTGGCATCACCACCGGCACCTCCGAGTGCACCCAGCCCGCAAAGATCGCCGAGAACGAGCGGCTGATAAACTTCGTCCGGGCCAACATGGATGATCTGGCCAAGGATATCGCCCAGGGCCGTGGCGAGTCTCTGGATACCTTTGCCGAGCTGCTTCAGGTGCCCGCCGAGCAGCGGCCGGCGTTCAACGCCAAGCTGCAGCAGAACTTCGGCCGGGTCTTCACCTCCTCGAAGGTCGAGATGGCCGAGGTGATCGACAATGCGGTGACCGTCACCAACTGATGCCTGACCGAAGCGGCACCCGCCAGTCAGAGGTATACGGGGCAAAACGCCCCGTATACCTTTTTTTTGCCCTGCTGACCGCCATGATTGTCGCGGTGGGGGCCCCGTGCGCCCTGGCCGAGGAGTCCATGCCGGTGGAGGCGATCCTGGCCCGGGCCACGGCCGAAGCCATTCACCGGGAACGCCCCTGGCAGATCCTCCTCCACTACAAGCCCTCCGGCAGTGAATCGCCCCGGAGCCTGGTCGACGACCCGAAATTCTTCCTGGCACCCGACGGCAAGACCAACCCGGCGGCGGAACTGGACGCCACCCTGAGGGGGCTCTTCCAGGCGGGTGCCACGGAGGACGACACCGTCCGCTGCCGCTTCCCCGCCCGTGCCGCGTGGCTGCAGGAGCGGCTCGGCATCCCCACGGAACGTCTTCCGCCGGTTGCCTGCGACACGCTGGCCCGGGAGATGGCGGCCGTCGACCCGCAACGGACGGTCCTGGTCTTTCCCGCCGCCTATCTGAACAACCCCGCCTCCATGTTCGGTCACACCTTCCTCCGGGTCGACTCGGGCTACCAGAGCCCACTCCTGGGGTACGCGGTCAACTACTCCGCCCATCCCCCGACCCCCAACGATTTCCTTTACTCCTTCAAGGGAATCCTCGGCTTCTACCCGGGATACTACTCGCTCCTCCCCTATTACGAGAAGGTGAAGGAGTATACGAGCCTGGAGCACCGGGACATCTGGGAGTACCCCCTGAACCTGACGCCGGAGGAGACCCGCCGGCTGGCGCTGCACGTCTGGGAGCTGCAGGGAATCTCGTCCGACTACTACTTCTTCGACGAGAACTGCTCGTTCAATATCCTCTTCCTGATTGAGGCGGCCCGCCCCACCGTGAATCTGACCGACCGCCTCCCGCTCTGGGTCATCCCCAGCGACACCGTCCGGGCGGTCCAGGACGCGGGGCTGGTTGCGGGTGCCCTGTACCGCCCGGCCCAGGCAACCCTGATCCGCCACCTGGCGGCCCAGGTCCCGCGGGAGGCACAGGTGACGGCCCTTGCCGTTGCCCGGGGGGAGGCCGCGCCGGAGTCGGCGCGTGACGCCTCGCTGTCGGCCCCGGAGCAGGGGAGGACCCTGGAGCTTGCGGCAGAGTTTCTCCAGTACCGCTATGCCCGCAAGGAGCTGGAAAAGGAGGAGTTCAACCGCCGGTTCCTGGAGATCCTGCGGAACCGCAGCGCCCTGGGGGCGGGGGCTGGCGATGCCCTGCCCGTCGTGGCGCCGACCCGGCCCGACCAAGGTCACCGGACCGGCCGCGGAGAAGTGGCGGTGGGGGTGCGACAGAGGGAGTTCTTTACGGAACTCGCCTGGCGGCCCGCATACCACGACCTTCTCGACCCGAGTGCGGGGTACAGCGAGGGGGCGCAGATCAACTTCCTCGACACGAGCGTCAGGGTGTATCCCCGGAAGGGCCAGCTCCGCCTGCAGCGCCTCCGCGTTCTGGACATCCTCTCCCTCTCGCCCCGCGACCTGCTGTTCAAGCCTGTTTCCTGGAAGGTGAACACCGGCCTTGACCGGGAGACGATGGCGGACGGCAACGAGCGCCTGATCATCCGGCTCAATGCCGGTGGCGGCCTGGCGTATGCGATCGACCGGCTGGGGCTGGTCCATGTCATGGCCGAGGCGGATCTGAACCTGTCCGACCGGCTGCGGGACAAGGTCGACATCGGCGTTGGCGGTTCCGTCGGCTTTGTGCGGGAGGTGGCTGGCATCTGGAAGGTTGCACTGACCCTCAAGGGCTTCTCCTATCCCCTGTTCGAGGAGCATACAAAGGTTCAGGCGATCCTCGCCCAGAACGTCCGGATCACGACCAATACCAGCCTGGAAGTCTCCCTGACGGGGGAGCGGACTTTCGGCTACGACCGTTTCGAGGGGAAAATGGGATGGAAATACTTTTTCTAAGGAGGCTCCGCATGTCTTCAGCGGTGGCTGCCGCGGGGCGGTGGTGGCTGTCCGCTGCCCTGCTTGCCCTGGTCGGGATGGCGCTCATCGGCTGTGGTCACGGCGGCGCCACCGCCCCGGGATCCCCGGCCGCGGCCGCTGCGGAAACCGTTCCGCCGGGGTGGGTGGTTCTCTACATGCGGCCCGACTGTCCCTATTGTCGTCAGGCTCTGGAGCTGCTCATAAAACGGGGGGTTCCGTTCGTCGAGCGTGACGTGACGCATGACCGGCGGTCCTACAACGAGTTGCTGGAGATCTACCGGCAACGGCTGCCGGATAGGACGGTGCTGGTTCCCCTTCTCCTTATCGGCGATACGGCGGTCGGCGGATTCGACGAGGAGGAGATCGACGCAGCCCTGAAGGCGATGCCGCGGAATGGGGGGAGCTGAGGACGGTTCCGCATCTTGCTTTTTTGCTCCCGTTGCGGCACTGTTAGTTGTGGCTCACAATGCAGGCGCGCGGGAAAGGAGGCGGACGATGCTCGGAAAGTTCCTCTGGCTGGTGATTTCGGCGGTTGCCGCGGTCTCGCTTTCGGTGGTGGCCGGCGTCGTGAACCCGGGGGAGAAGGTGAATGCCCTCTGGCTCGTGACCGCCGCCGCCTGTTTCTACCTGGTGGCCTACCGGTTCTACGGCGCCTTCCTGGCCGCGAAGGTGCTCTCCCTCGATCCCCTCCTGAAAACCCCGGCCCGGCGCCTCGCCGACGGCATGGACTACCACCCCACCAACCGCTGGGTCCTCTTCGGCCACCACTTCGCGGCCATCGCCGGGGCGGGCCCCCTCATCGGCCCCATGCTGGCGGCCCAGTTTGGCTACCTTCCGGGCTTCCTCTGGCTCCTGGTCGGGGCCGTGCTGGTGGGGGCGGTGCACGACATGGTGATCCTGGCGGCGTCGGTGCGGCGCAACGGCCGCTCCCTGGCCCGGATCGCCAAGGACGAGATCGGGCCGGTGGGGGGGCTGGCGGCGTCGCTCGCCATCCTCTTCATCCTGATCGTGGCCCTGGCGGGGCTCGGCCTTGCGGTGGTCAACTCTCTCGCCAAGAGCCCCTGGGGAACCTTCACCATTTTCCTCACCATCCCCATCGCCCTCTTCATGGGGCTCTACCTCTACCGGATCCGCTCCGGCAGGGTGGGAGAGGTGAGCGCCATCGGCTTCGTGCTCCTGCTGGCGGCGGTCTTCAGCGGCCATTACATCCCCGGCTCGCCGCTGGAGCCCTTCTTCAGCCTGGATAAGGGGGGCCTGACGATCGCCATGGCTGCCTATGGTCTCATCGCCTCGATCCTCCCGGTCTGGATGCTCCTCTGTCCCCGGGATTACCTCTCCACCTACATGAAGATCGGGACTGTGATCCTCCTCGCCTGTGGCGTCGTCTTCATGGCCCCCACCATCCAGATGCCGGCGGTGACGCGGTTCGTGGCCGGCGGCGGGCCGATCATCCCCGGCAAGCTTTTCCCCTTCATGTTCATCACCATCGCCTGCGGCGCGGTCTCCGGGTTCCATTCCCTCATCTCCTCGGGTACCACGCCGAAGATGATCATGAGCGAGCGGGAGATTCCCATGATCGGCTTCGGCGCCATGCTGGCCGAAGGGTTCGTGGCGGTCATGGCGCTGGTGGCGGCCACGATCCTGATCCCGGGCGATTACTTCGCCATCAACACGAAGCTTTCCTTTGACGCAATCGCGGCGCTGGGCTTTCCGGTGGAGCGGGTGCGGGAGCTGTCGGCCATGGTGGGGACCGACGTGGCCGGCCGCCCCGGCGGTGCCGTGTCTCTGGCGGTGGGGATGGCCTCGATCCTCTCGTCCCTCCCCGGCATGAAGGGGCTGATGCCTTACTGGTACAACTTCGCCCTCATGTTCGAGGCGCTCTTCATCCTCACCACCGTCGACACCGGCACCCGGGTGGCCCGCTTCCTCCTCCAGGAGCTGGGGAGCCGGGTCTATGCACCCCTCGGCCGGCAGAACTGGCTGCCCGGCATCATCCTCACCAGCGTCCTGGTGGTGGTTGCCTGGTCGTACCTGATCTGGTCCGGCAACGTATCCACCATCTGGCCCATGTTCGGGGTCTCCAACCAGCTCCTGGCTGCCATTGCCCTCGGGGTCGGCACCACGATCCTGATCAAGAGCGGGAAGGCCCGCTACGCCTGGACCACCGTGCTTCCCATGGCGTTCATGTACGCCACCACCTTCACCGCCTCGTGGAAACTGATCGGCAGCTTCCTCGCCAAGGCCGCCACGGCCACCACGGCCGCCGATGCCTTCACTTTCAGGATGAACGCCGGCCTGGTGGCCCTCATGGCCATCCTGGCGGTAGTCACCCTCCTGGACATGCTCTACAAGTGGTACGGTTATCTCAGCGAGAGCAGGAGCATCTCCACGAGCGAGGTGCTGGAGTTCGAATGATCATCACCCTCATTGCCGCCATGGACGAGAACCGGGTCATCGGGAAGGACGGTTCGATGCCGTGGCATCTCCCCGATGATCTGGCCCGCTTCCGGGCCATTACCCTGGGGCATCCCGTCATCATGGGGCGGAAGACCTTCGCATCCATCGGCCGGCCGCTCCCCGGCCGTCTGAATATCGTCCTCACCCGGCAGGAAGGCTATGCCCCCGACGGGGTGGTCGTTGCCCGGACGCTCGCCGAGGCTCTGACGTTGGCCGGTGCCGCCGGTGAGGTCTTCATCTGCGGCGGCGGCCAGGTCTACCGGGCGGCGATGCCCCTGGCCCACCGGGTCCTCCTTACCGTGGTTCAGGGGGCGTTTCCGGGGGACACGACCTTTCCCGAGCTGCCCGTCGATTTCGTGGAAACGGCCCGGGAGCAAGGGGCTGGTGAGCCGCCCCACCTGTTCGTCACCTTCGAGCGGAGGAAGGAGCTGACGCCGTGAGCGCCCCGCCGCCCCGCTTTTCCGTCTTCCTCGTCCCGGCCGCGGACGACGGCCGCTGGGCAGAAGGGGTGATCAGCGAGCTGGCCTCCCGCTACGACGCCCCTTCCTTCGAGCCCCACGTAACGGTCTACGGCGGCCCCTATGCCGAGGATGCGGACCTGGAGCCGCTGCGCCGGGTTCTGACGGATGTGGCGGCGGAGACGGGGCCGATCACCCTGCACGTTGCGGGTCTCGGCGTGACGGAGGAGTATTTCCGGACTCTCTTCGTAGCCTTCGATGAGGAGCTGTGCCTGCGGCGGCTCCACGAGGCGGTGAAGGGGGCGGTGATCTGTGATTCAGGTTACGAGCTGGTGCCGCACCTTTCGCTTTTGTACGCCGAAATGCCGCTGGCGGTGAAGGAAATGGCCGCCCGCACGGTGGCCCTCGACCGGCGGGAGATGCGCTTCGACGAGGTGAAGATCGTTGCCCCGGACCCGGTCACCGGCTGGAGTGATGCCAAGCGGTGGCAGACCCTTTTCCGGGTGCGGCTCGGGGGGAAAGAGAGCAAGGAGGTGTAGCATGCGCGCGATGCTCTTCGAGGGGGCGGGAAAGTCGCTCCGCCCGGTTGATCTGCCGGTGCCCGAAGCGGGTCCAGGTGAGTTGCTGCTGAAGGTCCATGCCTGCGGCATCTGCCGCACCGACCTCCACATCGTCGATGGCGAGCTGGCGGAGCCGAAGCTTCCCCTTGTCCCGGGCCATCAGATCGTGGGGACGGTGGAGCGTGCCGGTGAAGGGGCGGAGCGGTTCCGGGAGGGGACCCAGGTCGGCGTGCCGTGGCTTGGTTACACCTGCGGCGTTTGTCGCCACTGCCGGGCCGGCCGCGAGAACCTCTGCGACCATGCCCGGTTCACCGGCTACCACCGGGATGGCGGCTTTGCCGAATACACGGTGGCCGACGCCCGCTTCTGCTTTCCGATCCCCGATGGGTACCCTGCCGTGCAGGCGGCGCCGCTCCTCTGCGCCGGCCTCATCGGCTACCGCTCCCTGGTCATGGCGGGGGACGGGGAGCGTCTCGGGGTCTACGGCTTCGGCGCCGCCGCTCACATCGTCACCCAGGTGGGCCGGTTCCAGGGACGGCGGGTCTTCGCCTTCACCAGGGCCGGCGACGCCGAAGGGCAGGCCTTCGCCCGGGAGATGGGGGCGGTCTGGGCGGGAAGCGCCGAGGAGTGTCCGCCGGAGGAACTGGACGCCGCCATCATTTTCGCCCCGGCGGGGGAGCTGGTGCCGGTGGCGCTGCGGGCCGTGGGCAAGGGGGGCGTCGTGGTCTGCGGCGGCATCCACATGAGCGCGATCCCTTCGTTTCCCTACGACATCCTCTGGGGAGAGCGGAGCATCCGCTCCGTGGCCAACCTGACCCGCCGGGACGGGGAGGAGTTCCTAGCCCTCGCCCCCCGGGTGCCGATTCGGACAGCGGTGCAGTCCTATCCCCTCGAGGCCGCCAACGAGGCCCTTGCCGATCTCAGGCGCGGTACGCTGCGGGGGGCTGGAGTGCTCGTGGCGGGATAAGCGTTATTGGTTAAATGGCTTAGTTGCTGTCACAAATTGTTATGGCTTGTATCTGCTGCATCTCGTGATTTCAGTATTTTGTAGTTTTGTTGTGGTTTGGCGTGGTGTGTGGATGTGCGTTTTTTGGCTGGCCTGAATCTTGAATTTGCTTGATCAGGAACGTGGACAGCATCTGTCGCGAGGCGCACCATGCAGGCATCATTCGCAGCAAAGTGGTTTTCACGGGGAATCGAGGCGCTGGGTCATGACAACGTGTATCTGGCCAGGACCTGTTTCGAGCATGCGGCCAGCGAGGAGCGAAAGCCTGAAACCTGTTCCTATCTGGCCCTTTGCCAGGCAAAGACCCGGGGCACCTTCACCGATGCCATAACCCTGGCCCGCGAGGCCGTGGAGGGCGACCCCTGCAATCCGGTTACCTACCTGAACCTGGGGAGAATCTACCTGCTGGCAGGCATGAGGGACGATGCGATCGGGGTCTTCCGGGAGGGGCTCCGGCGGGGGCCATGTGAGAAGATTATTGCGGAGCTCGACCGGCTTGGCACGCGGAAGCCTTCCCCCATCCCGGGGTTGGCACGGAATCATCCCCTCAACAAGTATGTCGGCATCCTCATGGCGCGACTTGGTTTCAGGTGAGGACGTGAGGTGTGAGGTGTGAGGTGTGGGCGCCTGGTTACGCGGGCGCCTTTTTTCTGTGTTCCTGTCCGTTGAGCATCCACCGTTGACGGTCCGGGATGGAGGGTGCTACCCTGCGCGACATGGAGACTTCACGCAGTGAGGCCGTTGTCCTCTCCGCCATGGATTACCGTGAGAGCGACCGGATCGTCACCCTGTTCACCCTTTCCCACGGCAAGGTGCGCGGGGTGGCCAAGGGGGCGAAGAAGAGCGTCCGGCGCTTCGGTGGTGCGCTGGATCCCTTTGCCCGGCTGAGCGTTGAGCTGGTTGTTCGGGAGGGGCTTTCCTCCATCCGAAGCGTCGATATCGTCACCGTCTATCCCCGCATCCGTGAAGACCTCATGAAGATCGGCCACGCCGGCTACGCGGTCGAGCTGGTGGACCGGTTCCTGCCGGACGGCGCGCCGCTTCCCCGGCTCTTCCGGCTTCTTGTCTCCTACCTTGAGCATCTCGACTCCGCCTCCTGCTCCCCGTCGGACCGGCGGTTCTTCGAGGCGAATCTCCTCAATATCCTCGGCTACCGGCTTTCCCTCGACCAGTGCGCCACCTGCGGCGTGGAGCTTGATCCATCCGCCGGACGGATGGTTGGCGCTGCAGGTGGAGTTCTCTGTGCCGTCTGCGGACGGGTCGGCATCTTCCTCGCGCCGGAGACGGCGGCGCTCCTGGCCCGCTCCCTCGGCACCGGCCGGTTCGGGGCCGTCGTCTTTTCGCCAGCCGCCCTGCGGGAGGCGGGGGCTCTGCTCGACGGCGCCATCGCCGCCCATCTCACCCGTCCTCTCAACTCCCTGGTGTTTCTGAAGCAGATGGAGACCGACATTCAGGCCGATTAATCCTTGACACTCCCCGCCGGACCATGTAATCTTTTCGACTCTAATTGCCCGTAACTTGGGGCCTTTTTAATTCTGCCGAAACCCCGTTTACACTGGGTAAAGTTTTCTCACTCTATCATGCCTACGGAGGAACGCCCTTGACCTTTCAAGACCTTATCCTCTCCCTCCAGGGATACTGGGCCAAGCAGGGATGCGTGATCCAGCAGCCCTACGACACCGAGAAGGGTGCCGGCACCTTCAATCCCGCCACTTTTCTCCGTGTCCTCGGTCCCGAGCCGTGGAACGTCGCCTACGTGGAGCCCTCCCGGCGCCCCACCGACGGCCGCTACGGCGAGAACCCCAACCGCCTCCAACACTACTACCAGTTCCAGGTGATCATGAAGCCGTCCCCCATGAACATTCTGGAGCTGTATCTCGATTCCCTGCGGGCCTTCGGCATCGACCCGCAAAAACATGATATCCGGTTCGTCGAAGACGACTGGGAGTCGCCCACCCTGGGGGCCTGGGGCCTTGGCTGGGAGGTCTGGCTGGACGGCATGGAGATCACCCAATTCACCTACTTCCAGCAGGCCGGCGGCATCGACCTGAAGCCGGTTTCCTCCGAGATCACCTACGGTTGCGAGCGGATCGCCATGTACCTGCAGGGGGTGGACAACGTTTATGACCTTGAGTGGGTGAAGGGGGTCAGCTACGGCGACATCCACCACCGGAGCGAAGTGGAGTTCTCCACCTACAACTTCGAGGAGGCCGACGTGGCGATGCTGCTCCAGCTCTTCCAGATGTACGAGAAGGAGTGCATCCGGCTGGTGGAAAAGGGGCTGGTGCTCCCGGCCTACGACTTCGTCATGAAGTGCTCCCATACCTTCAACCTCCTGGACGCCCGGGGGGCCATCTCGGTCACCGAGCGTGCCTCCTACATCGGCCGTGTCCGGAACGTGGCGCGCCTCTGCGCCGAGGGATACCTGAAACTGCGTGAGAGCCTCGGCTTCCCGCTCCTGAAAGGAGGCCGCTAGCATGAGCAAGGAACTTTTTCTTGAAATAGGCACCGAAGAGATCCCCGCCGGCTTCATCCCCCGGGCCATGGCCGAGTTGGAGGCGATGATCACGAAGGAGTTGGAAAACGCCCGCCTCACCTGCGGCGAGATCCGGACCCTCGGTACCCCGCGGCGTCTGGCGCTTGCGGTGAAGGCCCTGCCGGCGGTTCAGCCCGACGCGGAGATCACCGCCCTGGGGCCGGCCAGGAACGTCGCCTTCGACGCAGCAGGCAAGCCGACCAAGGCCGCCGAAGGATTCGCCCGGGGGCAGGGGGTGGATGTGGCCTCCCTCACGCTCGTCACGACTGAAAAGGGTGAATACGTGGCCGCCGTCCGGAAGGAGAGCGGCCGGCCGGTGCCCGACCTCCTTTCCGAGATCCTGCCGCGGCTCATAGCCAATATTCCCTTCAGGAAATCCATGCGCTGGGGGGATCTGGACGTCCGCTTTGCCCGGCCGATCCACTGGATCGTGGCCCTGTTCGACGGCATCGTGGTTCCCTTCGGCTTCGGGAACATCGAGAGCGGCACCGTCTCCCGCGGTCATCGGTTCATGGCCAACCAGCCCTTCCCGGTGCGGGACTTCGCCCACTATCTGGATGAGTGCGAGCGGCACTTCGTCATCCCCGACCCGGAGCGGCGCAAGGAGATTATCCGCCGCGAGATCCACCGGGTGGCCAAGTCCTCCGGTGGCCACCTCCTCCCCGACGAGGGGCTCCTTGACGAGGTGACTTATCTCGTTGAGTACCCGAGCGCGGTCTACGGCACCTTCTCCCCCGAGTTCCTGAAGGTCCCCCGGGAGGTGCTCATCACCTCCATGCGGAGCCACCAGCGCTATTTTTCGGTGGTGGACGACAACGGGAAGCTGCTCCCCGGCTTCATCACCATCAACAACACCCTTACCGAGGACCCCTCCGTGGTGGTCAAGGGGAATGAACGGGTGCTCCGCGCCCGACTCTCCGACGCCCGGTTCTTCTTCGAGGAGGACCAGAAGGTCGCGCTGTCGACCCGGGTGGAATCCCTGAAGAACGTGGTCTACCAGCAGAAGCTCGGCACCTCCTTCGAGAAAATGGAGCGTTTCCGGGCATTGGCCGAGCACCTGGCCGACCTGCTCAACCCGGCGGTGAAGGCCAAGGCCTCCCGCGCCGCCTTCCTCTGCAAGGCGGACCTGGTTTCCGGCATGGTGGGGGAGTTTCCCGAGGTGCAGGGGATCATGGGGCGCGAGTATGCCCTCCTTGAAGGCGAAGAGGCCGAGGTGGCCACCGCCATTGCCGAGCACTACCTGCCGACCCAGGCCGGGGGCGAACTGCCGGGTTCCGACATCGGCGCCTTCGTCTCCATTGCCGACAAGCTCGACACCATCTGCGGCTGCTTCGGCGTGGGGCTCATTCCCACCGGCACCGCCGACCCCTACGCCCTGCGACGTGCCGCCATCGGCATCACCAACATTATCCTCGAGCGGGGCTACACCCTTTCCCTGCCGTCTCTGATCGGCACGGTCCTCGACTTTCTGGCGCCGAAGCTCACCCGGCCCCGGCACGAGGTGCATGCCGATGTGCTTGAGTTCTTCCGGGGCCGGTTTGTGAATCTTCTGGCGGGCGACTACCCCTCCGACGCGGTGGATGCCGCCGTGGCCGCCGGGTTCGACGACCTGGTTGATGCCAGGGCCCGCATCGCCGCCCTGACCGAGTTCAAGACCCATCCCGACTTCGAGCCCCTGGCCGTGGCCTTCAAAAGGGTCTGCAACATCGTCAAGGAAGGGGTGGATGTCGAGGTTTCCCCTGCTCTCTTCCAGGACGCCGCCGAAGGGGGGCTCTTCGAGGCCTTTCAGGCAGCCCGCGCCTCGGTGGCCGAGAAGGTGGCCAGCCGCGCCTACCTTGACGCCCTGACCGAGATCGCCACCTTGCGGGGGCCGGTGGACACCTTCTTTGAACGGGTCATGGTCATGGCCGATGATGATCGGGTGAAGCAGAACCGCCTGGCGCTCCTCACGGGAATCGCCAGGATGTTCGGCGCCATCGCCGACTTCTCAAGGATAGCCGCTTAGCCGAAAGGCAAGCGGCTTTTTTCTTGTTTTATTCTGGCTGAATTGCATTGAGTGTGGCTTAAGTAGATTTAATAAAGCTGTATGATTTTGAGTGTCACTTAACGACGGTTCCGCCGTCATAACCACAGAGGAGGAGTGCAATGGCTGCAAAGTATGTCTATTTCTTCGGTAAGGGCCAAGCTGAAGGCAAGGCCGACATGAAGAATCTCCTGGGGGGTAAGGGTGCCAACCTGGCGGAGATGACCAGCATCGGACTGCCGGTTCCCCCCGGCTTCACCATCACCACCGAGGTCTGCACCTACTACTACGCCAACAACCGCTCCTATCCCCCGACCCTGACCGCCGAGGTGACCGAGAACCTGAAGAAGGTAGAGGCCATCATGGGGCGCACCTTCGGCGACAAGAGCAATCCGCTGCTGGTGTCGGTCCGCTCCGGCGCCCGGGCCTCCATGCCGGGGATGATGGACACCATCCTCAACCTGGGGCTGAACGACGAGACGGTGCAGGGGATCATCGCCCAGAGCGGCGACGAGCGCTTCGCCTACGACGCCTACCGACGGTTCGTCCAGATGTACTCCGACGTGGTCATGGGGATGGACAAGGAGCTGCTGGAGCATCTCCTGGAGGACAAGAAGGACGAGAAGGGGATTCATCTCGACACCGACCTGACCGCCGCCGACTGGAAGGAGCTGGTCGGGAAGTTCAAGGCGAAGATCCGTGAGACCCTTGGCAAGGAGTTTCCCGAGGACCCGCAGGAGCAGCTCTGGGGGGCCGTGGGCGCCGTCTTCGGTTCCTGGATGAACCAGCGGGCCATCACCTACCGCCGACTCAACGGCATCCCCGCCGACTGGGGAACCGCCGTCAACGTCCAGTCCATGGTCTACGGCAACATGGGCAACGACTGCGCCACCGGCGTTGCCTTCACCCGCGACCCCTCCACCGGCGAGAACTACTTCTACGGCGAGTACTTGGTGAATGCCCAGGGTGAGGACGTGGTGGCCGGTATCCGGACGCCGCAACCGATCAACCGTTCAAACAGCAAGGACACCACTCTTCCCGCCATGGAAGAGGTGATGCCCGAGTGCTACCAGCAGCTGGTGGAGATCCGGGGCATCCTGGAGAAGCACTACAAGGATATGCAGGACATCGAGTTCACCATCGAAAAGGGTAAGCTCTTCATGCTCCAGACCCGCAACGGCAAGCGGACCGCCAAGGCGGCCATCAAGATCGCCGTTGACATGGTGAACGAGGGGCTCATCGACGAGAAGACCGGCGTGCTCAGGGTATCTCCGTCGCAGCTGGACCAGTTGCTCCACCCCTCCCTCGATCCCAAGGCCCAGAAGATCATCATTGCCAAGGGTCTGCCGGCGTCTCCCGGCGCCGCCAGCGGCGAGGTGGTCTTCACCGCCGACGAGGCGGAGGCTGCCGCGCGGCTTGGCCTCAAGGTCATCCTTGTTCGGGTGGAGACATCCCCAGAGGACATTCACGGCATGCACGCGGCGCAAGGCATCCTCACGGCCCGTGGTGGGATGACCTCCCATGCTGCGGTGGTGGCCCGGGGGATGGGCAAGTGCTGCGTCGCGGGTTGTGGCGACATCAAGGTTGACTATGCCGCCGAGCAGTTCGTCACCGCAAAGGGGCAGACGGTGAAGAAGGGTGACGTCATTACCCTCGACGGCTCCACCGGCGAGGTGATGCTCGGCGCCGTGCCGACGGTGGCCCCGCAGCTGACCGGTGAATTCGGCACTCTCATGGAGTGGGTGGACCGCTGCCGCAAGTTGAAGGTCCGGACCAACGCCGACACCCCCAATGATTCGCGCGTCGCTCGAGAGTTCGGGGCCGAGGGGATCGGTCTCTGCCGCACCGAGCACATGTTCTTCGAGGCGGACAGGATTGCCGCCGTTCGTGAGATGATCCTTTCGGAGGATGTGGAAGGACGCACGAAGGCCCTGGCCAAGATACTCCCGATGCAGAAGGGGGACTTCCTTGGCATCTTCCGGGAGATGAAGGACCTTCCGGTCACCATCCGCCTCCTGGACCCGCCGCTGCACGAGTTCCTTCCCCAGGAGGAGAAAGACGTGGAAGCCCTGGCGAAGACCATGGGGGTCACGGTCCAGACCCTGAAGAACAAGGTGGATTACCTCCACGAGTTCAACCCGATGCTCGGCCACCGGGGGTGTCGCCTGGGGCTCACCTTCCCCGAGATCTACGACATGCAGGTGCAGGCCATCATGGAGGCCGCCTGCGAGCTGACCAAGAACGAAGGGTTCACCATTGTTCCCGAGATCATGATCCCGCTGGTGGGGGTGGTGAGCGAGCTTGCGCGCCTGCGTGAGAACACGGTGCGGGTCTGCGAGGAGGTCATCGCCCGCTACGGCGTGAAGATCGAGTATCTGATCGGCACCATGATCGAGCTGCCGCGGGCGGCCATCACCGCCGACGAGATCGCCCGGGAGGCCGATTTCTTCTCCTTCGGCACCAACGATCTTACCCAGACCACCTTCGGCCTCTCCCGGGACGACGCCGGCAAGTTCCTGCCGTTCTATGTGGAGTCGGGGCTCCTGGAGGACGATCCCTTCGTGTCGCTGGACCAGAACGGCGTCGGTGTCCTGGTGAAGATGGCCGTGGAGAAGGGGCGTGCCACCCGGCCCGGTATCAAGCTCGGCATCTGCGGCGAGCACGGCGGCGACCCGTCGTCGGTCATCTTCTGCCACAAGATCGGTCTTGACTATGTCTCCTGCTCGCCGTTCCGGGTCCCCATCGCCCGGCTGGCGGCGGCCCATGCGGCCCTGGAGGATGGCAAGTAGGACGAAATACAGCGGGGGGGCGGCAACGGCTCTCCCGTTTTTTCATGAGAATAATATCGGCTTGACAGTTTTTGGCGAATGATGCTACAAGGCGGGACATTCAGCATTTTGTCTTGGGGCCCTTGGGTAGGCCCGGGTTCGTTGGCAGGCAGCATGAAACAGGCAACAGGAGGAACGGAGTAATGGCAAAAGGTGTGGTGAAATGGTTCAATGACAGCAAGGGGTTCGGGTTCATCGAGCAGGAGAACGGCGCTGACGTGTTCGTTCACTTCTCCACCATCCAGACGGACGGCTTCAAGACCCTGGCCGAGGGGCAAAAGGTTTCCTTCGATGTGGTCCAGGGAGCCAAGGGGCTCCAGGCCGCCAACGTAGTGAAGGAGTAGTCACCGCCACAATGGCATGCACGCAATCAAAAAGCCCCGGATCGCTCCGGGGCTTTTTTTTTATACCTTGAATCCCCCCATTGCCTCGTTCAGGCCGTCAATCTGGTGGGTGAGGCCGCTGACGGCCGTCTCCATGACCCGCGTTGTTTCCACGCTCCCCTCCGACGTCCGCTCCATGTTTTCCACCGCGTGGACGATCTTGTCACTGCTTTCGGTCTGAACCTGGCAGGCCTGGCGGATGGTGGCGATCATCCGGGTGATTCCCTCGCTGGACCGGACGATGAGGGAGCTGGCATTGCGCTGCTCCTGGGTGGAGTTGCGGACTTGGGAGGCGAGTTCCTTCATTCGGCCGACGGCCTGCATGATGAGGCTGGTGCCGTGGGCCTGCTCCTGGGTGGCCCGGGCGATCTGCTCAACCTTTTCGGCCACCCGCTCCATGGCGTTTCGCATATGCTCACTGGCCTGGGCCTGCTCCACGGTGGTCTGGGCGATCTCATTCACCTGGCCGGTTGCCATCTTGACGCCGTCGAGGATCTTGTAGAGCGCATCCCCGGAGCGGTTTGACAGGGCCTCTCCTTCGGCAATGCGCGTTTCCGCCAGCCCGATCGCCTTCACCGCCCGTTCGCTTTCCTCTCGCAGCCCCGTGATGATGGTGCCGATCTCGCCGGTGGAGTTGGTGGTCCGCTTGGCCAGTTCCTTTATTTCGTTAGCGACGACCGCGAATCCCTTGCCGTGCTCGCCGGCCTGGGCGGCGATGATGGAGGCATTGAGGGCCAGGAGCTTTGTCTGCTCGGCGATTTCGTTGATGACCGAGATGATCGTTCCGATGTCTCCTACCCGGAGCGACAGGGTTGCGATGGTTTCGGCAACGGTGCGGGAGGAACGGCGGATCTCGTCGATGCCGGTGATAGTTCTTTCCACTGATTCGCGACCCAGTTCCGCGTCGCGCACCACCTCTTCGGAGATGGCGGCGGTTTCCACGGCGCTCTTTTCGATCTGCTTGATGGCGGTGTCCATCTCGGCCACCAGCGACGCTGTCCGCATGGCATCGCTCATGAGGCCGTTGGCATTCCCGCCAATCTCCTTCTCCGCGGTGGCCATCTCAACAATGGAGGAACTGACCTCCTCCATGGCGTTTGCGAGGGCTTCCACATGCTCGGCCACCTCTTCGATGCTGGCCGACATCTGAAGGATGGATGAGGAGTTTTCCGCAGCGGTGCGGGAAAGCTGCTCCACTGATTGGGCCACCTCGTTCACTGACCGGTTTATATCGCGAATTCCGTCAGTGGTTCCCTGGATCGCCTCGGACTGGACCCTGGCGGTGCTCATCTCCCGGTCGGCGGCATTCCTGACGGTTACCGCTATGCCCCGTAGCTCCGTGACGGATGTTTTTACCTGCGTGACCATTTCTGAAAGGCGCCCGAACATGCTGTTGAGGTTGTTCGCGAGCTGTCCCAACTCGTCCTTGGATTCAGCGGTCACCCTGGCCGTCAGGTCCCCGTTGGCCCCTCGATCAAGAGCGGCAGACAATATGTTGACTCGGGTGACCAGTTTTCTGGCAGTGAGCATCCAGAGAGTAAAGAGGAAAAGACCCGCGTTGAGGATGAGCGTGACGAATACAATTCGCGTATAGCCTTGGGCCTCGGAGCTGGCGGGGGAGAGCGAGCCGGTCATGTAGGCGCAGAATGCGCCGGCAAGGGCGATGAGGGCTCCGGTGAGGAGCGATATGCGGATCAGCTTAGAGCCGAGGCGCAGGTTCTTGGCCATCATGGACTCCTAGTTCTCAGACAATCGGAAAGGGGGCGAATCCAATTCATTATGCAAAGCGTATACCCTTGTCAACCGAAACGATATACCAGCTTGCCCCCGTGGTACAACTCGATGGGACCGTCCTCGGAAACCTTGATCACCCGTCCGAAGTAAGAGGCGGCGCTGGCCGCCGCTGTCCGGCCTCCACCCGCAACCACCTCACGTGTGTGGGATGTGTCGATAATGAATCCTGTTTCCTGAAGTTTCCCCCGGGTGCTGAAGACGGTCATCCCGTCGGAGGAGAGGAGCCGGATCAGCTCGCCCGACTGTTTGAGCTGGCCGATGGTCTTTCCCTTCACCTTGCCGAAGAGGAGCGCGCTCAGGGGATCATCACCTCCCACGGAACCCCGCTTGAGGGCTGCCAGTTCCCGGGAGCCCCGTTCATGGATCAGCACCACGGTGCCGTGACGGGTCTTGGAGAGGGCGTAGACCGTCCAGACCAGGTCGTTGATCTCTTCCGTGCCGAGGTTGCCGGCCAGAAAGGTCCGGAAGATGTCAGGGTCGAAGATTCCCCACTGCCCCCGTCGCCGAACCAGCAGCTTGTCTGGACTGATAATCACCTCGATCTCCGACGCTTCGTTAACTTTTATGGCGAATGCTCCGGAGCCTGCGCTCTGGAGCAGCGTGAAGGCGCCCCGGTGGGTCAGCCGGTCCACCTCCTCCCGCTCGGCCGTGGCGCTGGTCCGGATGATGCCGGCAACCTGCATCTGGATGTTTGCCACAAAGACCGAGTTCACCCCGTCGATGAAACGGTAGGTGAGGGGGTTGGCGAAGAAGTCCGCGGTGATGGCCTGATGGGGGGTCAGGTCGTCCCAGGTGTACTTGTGGGAACGGACCCGCTTGCGGAGTTCCGGGAGCTTTGTCCGGTGGATCAGGAAGCCGGTGGTGGCGGGCTTCCCCTCGTAACGCTGGTAGGAAAGATTCTTCAGGAGCTGGACCAGTTGCTGGATCGACCAGAAGGCCTTGCGGTGGTCGCCCCGGAGAAAGCGGGCCACGGTGATGTCAGTGATCGACGCCAGGAGGGCCGTGCGGAAGTGGGCCGCGTACCCCTCCTGCCGGAAGCCGGTGAACATGGCCGCGAAGGCCGCCAGCAACTCCCGGCAGAAGACCTCTTCCGTGCGGGTGAACGGCACTGCTCCCCGGCAGGCGGTGAACAAGTAAGGGATATCCTCCACGGTCATGGTTTCATGGAGGGTTCCGCCGCCCCCCCGCTCGACAGCCTCCTGCTGCGAAAGGCTCACTTCCGCCCCGCCGAGGAGGGTGTGAAGGTTTCCCTTGATGGCATCGAAAACGGCTATGGGCATTGGTCTCTCCCGGTCCGCGAAGTGTGCGCCGTCTCCATTCTAGCACCGGCACCACCAGTGAACAACCGTCACGGGCGGGAAAAAGCTAACGTATACCGTTGAGGCCCCCGCTACTTACCGGACGCTAACATGAAGGCGGGCAACTCCCGGGATTTCCGCAACCAGCCGGTCACCCGAGATGATGGCGCTCACCCCCGCCGGCGTGCCGGTGAGGATCACGTCCCCCGGCTCCAGGGTGAAGATCCCCGACATGTGGCTGATGATGTCCCGGACCGTGTGGATCATGAGGGAGGTGGAGCCGTCCTGTCGCGTCTCGTCGTTGACAGTGAGGCGGATCTGCAGGTCCTGGGGGTCGGAAACCTGTGCGGGGGGGACGAAGCCGGAGAGGGGGCAGGCGGTGTCGAACCCCTTGGCGATGTCCCAGGGGAGCCCCTTTTTCTTCAGCTCCGCCTGCACGTCCCGCAGGGTCAGGTCGATGGCGACGCCATAGCCGGCGATGTGCTCCAGGGCCTGCTCCCTGGGAATGTCCCTCCCTTCTTTCCCGATGAGGATCGCCAGTTCCGCTTCGTGGTGACAGTCCTTCGAGTAGGAGGGGATGACGATGGTGCCGCCGTCGCCGATGACCGAGCTTGCCGGTTTCATGAAGATGACCGGTGCTTCGGGGGGCTCGTTCCCCAGTTCCCTGATGTGGTCGGCGTAGTTGCGGCCGATGCAAAGGATTTTGCCGATGGGATACTCCATGCCGCTGCCGACGAGTGTGGCGGATTTCATTGCGTCCCTCCTGAAATGGAAAAAGGGCGGGGATGAAGCCCGCCCTACAGATTGCCCGCTTTAAGGCACTCCCCGCCTAGACGGAATCCCTGCCAGGTGCCGCGGCGCTTGAGCTCGTTAACGATCGAATACCACATCTGGTTGTTCTTCAGGTCCCAGGTGGGGACCACCCGGATGGCCAGCGGCGCCGAGCCGTAGAGGCGCTGGATGGCGATCCGCGGTGGCAGCAACTCCAGGAAGTCGCAGGCGGTGGCCACGTACTCTCGGTGGCTGATCGGCACGAATGCGCCTCGCTGGTACATGTCGGCCAGCAGCGTTCCCTTCACGGCGTGGAGTTGGTGCAGCTTGACCGAATTGACCGGCAGGCTGGCCATGAGGTCGGCGGTTTTCAGGAATCCTTCCCGTGTCTCGCCGGGAAACCCGTAGATCAGATGGGTGCAGAGCTCGATCCCGCGCCCGGCTATCCGTTCCACCGCCTGGAGGTATTCGGCCAGGGTGTGCCCCCGGTTGATGTCCCGGAGGATGGCGTCGTCCATGGACTGGAGTCCCAGCTCGATGCAGACGTAGTGGCGCTTCGCCAGTTCCGCGAGAAGGTCGAGGGCCTCGTCCGCCAGGGAGTCGGGGCGGGTGCCGACGGAGATGCCGATGACGTCAGGGTGGGCCAGCGCCCGGGTGTAGAGATCCCGCAGCCGCTCCACCGTGGCGTAGGTGTTGGTGAATTTCTGGAAGTAGACGATAAATTTTTGACTGTCGAGGCGGGCCCGGTGGTAGGCCATCCCTTCCGCCATCTGCGTCTCGATCGATTTTTCGGGGACCGTGCCGCCGGGTGAGAATGAGCTGTTGTCGCAGTAGACGCAGCCGCCGGTTCCCCGGGTGCCGTCACGGTTGGGGCAGGTGAAACCGCCGTCCACGTTCACCTTGCTCACACGGCAGCCGAAGCGGCGGCGCAGGAAGGTGCCGTAGGAATTGAATCGGAGATCCGGGTTGAGATAGGCGTCGGACATCGGGTTACCTGGACTTCAGGAGCGACAGGAGGGCAAGCGCTTCCTCCTGCGGGCTGTCGGCGCTGATAATGGCTGAGATGAGGGCTATGCCGGCGGCTCCGGCGGCCACCACCTCGTTGGCGTTGCTCTTCTTGATCCCTCCGAGGGCGAAGACCGGGATACGCAGGAGTTGGGCAGCTTCGGTGAGCTGTTCCAGACCCACCGGATCGCCATAGGCCGCCTTCGTGGGGGTAGGGTAGACCGGGCCGAAGGTTATGAAGTCCGCCCCTGCATCCTGGGCCGCCAGGGCCCCGTCATGGCTGTGGCACGACACGCCGATGAACCGGTCCGGCCCGAGAATTTTGCGCGCCTCATCGGCCGGGATGCTTGCCTCTCCCAGATGGACACCGTCGGCGCCCGACGCCAGGGCGATATCCACCCGGTCGTTGATGAAGAGTCGGGCCCCGTGGCGGGCTGTCACCTCGCGCATGGTCCGGGCCAGGTCAAGAAGTTCCCGGGGTGAAAGGTCTTTCTCCCGCAGCTGGACGGCCCGTACCCCGCCCTTGAGAGTTTCCTCGATTACGTCCGGAAGGGGTCGGCCTCCGGTCTGGTGGCGGTCGGTTATGAGATAAAGGGTGAAATCGACCCTATTCAATCATCCCCTCGATGGGGCTCGACGCAGTGGCGTAAAGTTTCTTCGGGATGCGACCGGCCCGGTAGGCGAGCCGACCCGCCCGTACCGCAAGGTTCATGGCTTCCGCCATGGCGATGGGGTCCTTGGCGCCGGCGATGCCGGTGTTCATCAGGACGCCGTCGCAGCCTAGCTCCATGGCGATGGCCGCGTCGGAGGCGGTCCCCACCCCGGCGTCGACGATGACCGGCACCTTCACCGTCTCCATGATGATCCTGATTGTGTAGGGGTTTCGGATGCCGAGACCGCTACCGATTGGTGCCCCCAGCGGCATGACGGCGGCACAGCCTATATCCTCCAGCTTCTTGCAGACGATGGGGTCGTCGCTGGTGTAGGGAAGAACAGTGAACCCCTCCTTGACCAGAACCGTGGCCGCCTTGAGAAGCTCCTCGTTGTTGGGGAACAGGGTCTTCTCGTCGCCGAGCACCTCCAGCTTCACGAAATCCGACATCCCCGCTTCCCGGGCGAGCCGGCAGGTGCGGATGGCATCCTCGGCTGTGTAGCAGCCGGCGGTGTTGGGGAGAAGGGTGTATTTCTTCAGGTCGATATGGTCCAGAAGCGATTCCTTGGAGCGGTCGGAGATATTCACCCGGCGCACTGCCACGGTGATGATCTGGGCGCCCGAGGCCTCGATAGCCTGTACCATCTGCTCGTTGCTGGCGTACTTGCCGGTTCCGACCATGAGGCGGGAGGTGAATTCACGGCCGGCGATGACCAGTTTGTCGGTCGATGTGGACATAATGTTGTCTCCTGTTGGTGAAATTGAATCCCGGTAATCCAGTAAAGACGGAGGCTAGCCGCCACCCACGAAATGGACGATCTCGATCCGGTCCCCGGCGGCCAGTTGGGTTGATTCGTAGTTCCCCTTGGGGAGGATGTCGAGGTTAAGTTCCACCGCCACCCGCCGCGGGTCGATCCCGAGGGAGCCGAGCAGTTCTGTCACCGACATGGGGGACAGGGTTTTCGTTTCGCCGTTTATGATGATCTCCATGGTATCTCCCGGTGCAGCTCAACATCGCTGCAGAGTAGTGTGTAAACGAAAAAAGCCGCGGAAGCGGCCCATGGGTTTGACAAACCATGTTCGATGCGCTTCCCTCCGCCGGTATTACCCGGATCAGGTTCAAAGGGTTGTCCGCCGCGGTGCGGTGGACTCTCAGTCGAAACTCCCCTAGCGAATGGCTCTATGCGGTTGTGGAAACGGTGTAACGTAAGAACAAAGCTAGCAATACTGCCATGATTCGTCAAGCGTTTTCAGCCCGTGCGGCGATGGGAGTGGTGTGACCTCTATTGCCGGTTGTTTCGCTCGATGGCGGCAAGAATCTCTTCTTCCCGTTTGATCGCCTCGGAACAGAAGTTCCAGATGTGGTAGCTTTCGAGGCCCAGGATGGTGATGCCGGCCGCGAAGACGGCCCAGAAGTTGTCGCCGAGGGCTTTAGCGAAGTGGTAGAAGCCGTAGAAGGCGGTGAGGTATCCCACGTGGGAGAAGCCGCTGTACTCCTCGGAACCCCCCATCATCCGGGAGAGGATCAGAATGATGGCGGAGAAGGTGTAAACCACGAGGGCGCCGCTGATCATGATTGATGAAGGGGGCTTGCCGAGGGCGGCGCGGATTCCTTCAGGCAAGGACGGGAGAAGGCTGAAGTCATTGAGGGCGACGATGCTGACGGCAATAAACAGGGCCATGGCCCAGAGGCCGCGACTGGATTTGGTCCTGAGTCGCTCGATTCTTTGCAGCGTCTCCTGCTTGACCAGGTCCCTGTCAGGCGGGGTTCCGGCGTTGTCGGGTGCTGTTGGACGGTCCAGTGCACGTTTCATGGAAAAGGGGCCACGGGCAGCATGACGGTGCCGGTTGTCAGGAACGCCTGTTGGCGGTCGTGTCGTCGGGCTGATCGGGTTTGTTCAGTTTGTCCTGGGCCGTTTTGAGTTTTTCCGCCAAATCCTGGAACGAGTGGGCAAGGTCGCCAATTTCGTCTCGGCAGGCCGGTGCTTTCCGATCAAGGTCTCCTTTCTTGACGGCTGAGACATAGTCCGTAAGATCGCTGATCGGGAGCAGGACATTGCGTCGCAGGAGTGCCGAGACGCCGCCGATGGCCAGGAGAAGTACCATGATGCAGAAGACGATCATTCTGCCACGCAGCACCCCCAGGGTCTTTTGCAGGGGTTCCTCCGAGAGGCCGATGTCGAGGATGCCGAGGAGTTTCTGTTCCGCGGTGTGAACGTGGCAGGCGGCGTTGAAACACTCGGGTTCGTTGTAGATTGGAGCGGTGATGGCGATGACGTTTTTTCCCTTCTCGTTGACGAAACGACGGGCCTGTTCCATCCGCCCCATGCTCGTTGCTGCCACGGCTCCGGCGTGGCAGGCGATGCAGCCCGGTTCCTTCTTATCAACAATGGTGTTGAGCTCTTTCGGGTGGGCCGAGAAGGCAATGACCCCCTTTTTGTTGAAGATGCGGACCTGCTCGACACCTGCCTGCTGACCGACGTTGTCGATGATGTTGCGGAGGGTTTCCCGGTCGTCCTTGAGCATGGCGAATCGGGCGGACTTGACGATGGTCCCGGCGAGGTTGGTTTCGTGCTGGATGGTGTCGTTGAGCATGTCGGTCTTGATGACCGAGTAGAGCAGGATGCAGCAGACAATGACGAAGCCGGTTACGGCAATGGCGGGTGGCACGATGGCCTTGGCGGCGAAGCTTTTTAGCATGAATGCCCCCTCATTTCTTCATTTCATTGAAAGTGTATCCAATGTGGCACATAAAGCAAGGGCGGGAATTACCCGCCCTTGCTTTCATTGGTGTTGCACGTCCAAATGAGGGTTGCTTACATATCGTGACATTTCACGCAGTTCTCGCGGACGGTGAATGCTTTCTTGCCGTCATGGCAGGCTCCGCAGGACTTGCCTTTCTCCATCTCGAGCATGGTGACGACTTTTGCTCCCCGTCCCGCCTTGTAGATCTTCGAGTGGCAGTCGGAGCAGCTGTACATGGAGAGGTGGACCGAGTGCTTGAACGTGACCGGCCCCGCTCCCTTGACTTTGTACGCGACGTCTTTCATGGGGTGACACTTGGAACACTGCTTCACATCGAAGACCCGCTTGCCGTTGTGGCAGGCGCCGCAGGACTTCCCTTTCTCCATGGCGGTCATGCCGACCGGCTTGTTGCGGCCGGGGGCGTAGAGTTTGTTGTGGCACTCGCCGCACTTCATCTTCCCTGCGTGCATCTTGTGGCTGAAGATGATCTTGCCGGTGTCCTTGGAGGTGAGACCCACTTCCTTCACCGTGTGGCAGCTGGCGCATTCGCCGACGCCAAAGGCCGTCTTGCCGTCGTGGCAGGCGCCGCAGGACTTCCCCTGCTCCATCTCGGCCATGGTGAACGGCCTGTTCTTCCCGGCGTTGAAGAGTTTGGGGTGGCAGGCGTTGCAGTCGGAGTACATGGCCAGGTGCTTCTTGTGGCTGAAGGGGGTCGGGCCGGTGGACTTCACCTGGTAGGTGATCTCCTTGACGGCGTGGCAGCGGGCGCAATCCTTGAGGGGGAAGACACCGTCCTTGCCGGTATGGCAGGCGCCGCAGGATTTCCCTTTCTCCATGTCGGCCATGGTGTAGGTGACTTTTTTCTTCATGTCGAAGAGGGCAGGGTGGCAGGCTTTGCAGTTGTTTTCGATTCCCTTTTTGCCGATGTGCATTTTGTGGCTGAAGACGACTTTCCCGGCGTCTTTCGTCGTGAAGACCACGTCCTTGACGTTTATGCCGTAGGCAAGGCCGGCTGCGATGATCATGCAGACCGTGAGGAGAAGGGTGGAGCGGAATCTCATGTGTGCCTCCTGTGAAGAAATGAAATGCTGAAACGCAAAGCAGGCTGAATTATAGGTAAGTGGCACAGATTAGTCAATTTTAAATACTTTGAGTTCATTGCGTCCCTGTTTTCGGTGAGTTGCATGAAAAAAGGCGAAACGGGGATCCGTTTCGCCTTTGTGCGGCAGCCTTGCGGTATCAGTGATGATTGACCTCTTCCCAGCCGTCCCACATCGGTTTGAAGTGGGCGAGCATCGTGTGTCCCATGGTTGCAAGGTAAACGTGAACGAACAGGAAGGCAAAGAAGCAGCAGGCAATCAGGAAGTGTGCGCTCACCAGGATCTTCAGTCCGCCTATCAGAATGATCAGTTCCCGTAGCGGCGCCACGTTCAGGATCAGGATGCCGGACACGATCACCAGTGGCATCAGGGCGAGCATGAGTCCCATGTAGGCCACCTTCTGCATCGGGTTGAACTTGTCATCGGGGGTGGCGTGGTGGGGGCTCGGGCCGCCCTTGAAGAAATGGTAGAAGTAGAAGAGCACCTGCCGGAAGATCCCCATCTTGATGTCATAGGTGTTGGGAACGTAGAGCTTGAACAGGTTCCCCTTGACGACCAGGTAGTAGCCAAGCCAGATCGCGTAGAAGATGGAAACCGTTATCCCGGCGGTGTTGTGAAGCCGGATCGCCGCCTTGTAGCTGCCGAAGATGTTCACGTACTCGGGGAACCGGATCTGGATGCCGGTGATGCAGAGCGTCACGATTCCGAGGGCGTTGATCCAGTGCCAAATCCTGACTGGCATGGGGGTGAGGTAGATGAATTCCTTATTCTCGGTGTGTGCGCTCATGATCAGTGCTCCTTTCTGTTGTTTCTGGTCAGGAATCTGAGGGTTCCGTGGATGCCGGCAAAGGCCATGCCGCCGCAGATGATCAGTCCGCCGACTATTGAGAGTGCGGTGCTGCGGGTGGAGCCCATCATGTAGAAGTCCGGTGTGCCGTAGAGGATGTCGAGAATCGCGCCCTTTTCTACCGCGACGCGGGTAAAGCTGCCGTCCTTGCCCGGGAAGGAGACGAAGCTCGTTTGCATGGCCTTGGGGCCGGAGGCGTGGCAGAAGGTGCAATCCCAGCGGTTATCGAGAATCTGATAGGTATGGGTGACTTTTTCGGGGGTCATCATACCCCAGAGTCGCAGGTTGTCGTGTTTGGCATCGCGGTTGAAAGTCCTCAGTTCTGCCAGTGATATGTAATTGTCGCCGTTGGTGTCGATGAGGGACTTCACATCCTTGTCTCCAGGCAGGGTCTGGGAGAGTTCGTCATAGTTGGCCACCTTGAAATCGCTCCCCGGCTTGGTTCCCAGCCGTTTCTCGATGTACATGGTGATCACGTAGTTCTGGGAACCGGTGTGGCAGGTGATGCAGGGAATCGCGTCGATGTGGAGATCCGCCTGGGGGAGCCACTTGGCATGAACTTTCACCATCTTGGCTGTTTCGTGGCACCGTGAGCACATGGCGTTCATCTCTTTGCCTGATACCGATACCGGCGGCTTGACAGAGTGAGGGTTGTGACAGTCGGCACAGCCGGCATTGTTGGCGTGGAGGCTCGCGGCGTACTCTTTCTGCACTGGGCCGTGGCATTCCTTGCAGGTGGCCCGCGACGGTCTGATCCCGTCGTCCGGGTGGCTTGCCGAAACCGATTCGTGGCACGAGGTACACCCGATGACGGCGTGGGTGGTTCTGGTGTACTGGGCCGGGTCAATGTAGACATGGGAGCCGCTTTTGCCGCTGATGTTCCTGTCGCCGTGGCAACCGAGGCACGCGTCTTCAGGCTTCTCTGCGGAGAGGGCCGCCATCGGGAAGATTGCCAGGACTGATAGCGCGAGTGCTGCTGAGCGTAGGGTGAACATTACGTCGCCTCCTTTGGTTGCTGAATGCGTGATGGCCGATCTAGTGGGTCGCATGTTCCTTTGCAGTCGGGTGCTCCTTCTTCAGCCCCTTGGCGAAACCGAGCATCATGAGAACCGAGGGGATGAGTTGGGCGACGACGATCAGGGCGCAGAAGCCGAGGAATAGCCAGACGAATATGCCGCTGTTGTCTTCCCGTGCCCCCGACGCGGCCAGCGCCGGAGCGACTGCTCCGATCCAGAGTGCTACCGATTGTGCGAACGTTGAGCGTTTCATGGCATCCTCCCTTGTCTTTGTCGTGAATGTGCCCGTTTTTCGTATCTATCTGGCAACCCGGCAACTCATCAGGTTGTCGAAAGCGCACCGGACCGCTTGGCGTAACTCTTCCTTGTCTTCAGGTTTGACCGGCTTCAATGCATGGTAGAATATCCCTTCCTTCCGGAGCTTTCTGATCACCGGCAGTGACGCGTCATCGGACACGAGGATGATTGTCAGGTCCCGGTTGCACTGCTTGAGCAGCGGGATCAGTTCGCCGGCCTTGAATTCGTCGAATTCGCTGCCAAGAAGCACCACCTGGGCGGTTTTCTTGAGGATGCCATAAAGGGCGTTGGCTGCGGAGTTGGTGACGATCACGTTGTAGCCTGCTTCGATAAATAGGTCCGACAGTTCCTTTCGTGCTTCAGAGTCGTTATCTGCTATGAGAAGTCCTAACATGTCCGTACCTCTCTTCGTCAGAATGGAGTTGAGTTGCCTACGCTGCCCGGTCGCTCTTGGCTTTTCCCTGAGCCGGCTTGATGAACAGCCCCTTAACCATGGAGCCGAACAGGAGCAGGCCGGGGACGAGCTGGAAGACGATGATCAGGGCGCCGAAGGCCAGGAAGAGGGTAACCAGGAAGCCGTTTCCCTCGGACTCGGCGCTGCCGGCCGCCAAGACTGTGGTGGAAGAGGCGAGGATCGCGAGCAGGGCGTAGATCATGGTTTTCATGGCGGCCTCCTTGGGTGGAGTGATGGTCTGAGCAGCGTCTTTGTCGTTTTCTTCTGCACCCGTCGTGCCAGGATGGTTAATAATTTTTAAGTTGTTGAAAGTTAAGGAGATGTAACCCCATCTGCAGGGGGGCCCAGTGTTCGTGGGCCCTGGGCATGTATAAGACTTATATACGGCGAAAAGCCGGTGCTGATGGGCCGTTTGTTTGTTTCGGTCCTGTAACGTGTTGAAAACGGGTGTAAATCGGACGGAGAGGGGTGGTGTATAAAAAAATATACACCCGTAATGTGCTGTAAGTGTTTAAATTTGTGATATATTTTTGATTGTGAGAGCCTTTGCGCGATGAGTGGAGAGCATTAGACGTTTGACTTGAAATCTTAATTGCTGTAATTTAAAGACTGCTAATTGACCTTTGGTTTGTCGCGGATTTGTTGCATGACAAAGGATGTGTTTGTTACCTGGCTGTCTGTTGGGCTGGGGTGACAATGGCAGAGCCTCACGACGCTCCGCGAAATTATCCACCCGGTCCGATGCGCGGATACTGGAACGAAAAGGGAAGGTGGCAATGGAAACTATTGATGTACTTGTGGTTGACGATGAGGCTGTCATACGGGAAGGGCTGCGGCGTATCCTGGAAAAGGAGGGGTATCACGTAGAAACCTCGGCAAGCGGGCAGATCGCCCTTGAGCGGATGCAGGACGAGAATTTCGGTCTGGTGATCACCGATCTGAAGATGCCCGGCATGAGCGGCATGGAGGTCCTCAAGGCGATCAAGGTTCTTCAACCCGAGGTCCCGGTCATCATCATCACCGGCTTCTCAACCGTGGACACCGCCGTCGAGGCCATGAAGAACGGAGCCTTCGACTACATCGCGAAACCCTTTACCCCGGATCAGATCACGGAGAAAGTGAGGAAAGCTCTCGATCAGCGCGCTGTGCTGCTCGAGAATATCTTTCTGAAGAAGGAGCTGGGCGAGCACCACGGTTTCGACCTTTTTGTCGGGGAAAGCAAGGAGATGCAGAAGGTCTACCGCCGCATCATCCAAGTGGCCCCCACAGACAGCACGGTTCTCATCACCGGCGAGAGTGGCACCGGCAAGGAGTTGGTGGCCCGCGCCATCCACAACCACAGCAACCGCCGTGAAAACCCCTTTGTCGCCGTCGACTGCACCTCGCTGGCCGAAAATCTCCTGGAGAGCGAGCTCTTCGGCCACGTGAAGGGATCGTTCACCGGCGCCATCCAGACCAAGACTGGCCTCTTCAAGGTGGCCGACGGCGGCACCCTTTTCCTCGACGAGATCTCCAACATCAGCCTCACCACCCAGGCAAAGCTGCTGCGGGTCCTTCAGGAGCGGGAGATTACCCCCATAGGCGGTACCCAGCCGATACCCATCGACATCCGCCTTGTTGCAGCCACTAACAAGAATCTGCGAACCCTCGTCTCCCAGGGAACCTTCCGGGAAGACCTTTTCTTCCGTCTGAACATCATCCCCATCGACCTGCCGCCGCTGCGGGAGCGCAAGGGTGACCTGCAACTGCTCATCGGTTACTTCCTCAAGAAGTTTTCCGAGGAGATGGAGCGGGACATCCGGGGGCTCGCCCCCGACGCCCTGGCGCTCCTGGAAGAGTACACCTTTCCGGGGAACGTGCGGGAGTTGGAAAACATCATCGAGCGGGCCGTCGTGCTCGCCGAAGAGGACCTCATCCAGAAGGAAGACCTGGAGCTTCGGATTGCGGGGAAGGACGGGGGAGAGGGGCTCAACGCCTACATCCCCCAGAACGTGGAGGAGCTCAAGGAGACGAAGCGGCAGATCCGCGAGCGGGCCGTGGAGCCCATCGAAAAGGCCTTCGTCCTTCAGGCCCTCAAACGGAACAACTGGAACATAACCAGAGCCGCCGAGGAGACCGGCATGCTTCGTCCCAACTTCCAGGCGCTGCTGAAAAAGCTGCGGATCTCGGTCAGGAACCAGATGGGCGGCTGATCTTCCCTGCCGGAGACAGGTCTGCATGCTGAAAGGGGCACACAATCCAGTGTGCCCCTTCTTGCTTTCGGCTTGCAGACGTGGTGGGGGGTCAGGCCGTTCCTTTCGATGACGACGGCTGATTGCTCGCCGACGCCGACTCCAGTGCCCCATCGTGGGACAGGGGGAGGTGGATGGTGAAGGTGGTGCCGGCGCCGATGGTGCTCTGCACGTCGATACTCCCCCCATGGGCCTCGATGATTCCGTAGGAAACCGAGAGCCCCAGGCCGGTCCCCTTGTTCTCCTTGGTGGTGAAGAATGGATCGAAGATCTTGGGGAGGACCTCTTCGGGGATGCCGCAGCCGGTATCGCTGATGGCCACGCAGATCTCATCCCGTTCCTGGTCGAAGCCGGTTCTGATCCGTATCTCACCCAGGCCGCTGATAGCGTGGCAGGCGTTCAGCAGCATATTGATGAAGACCTGCTCGATCTGGTTCGGGTCAAGGGGCATCTCGGGGAGGTCGGGGTTGTACTCCTTGATAACGCCCACATCATGGAAGCAGGCCTGGTTGCAGATGAGGGTCAGGGTCTCGTCCATGATGGCATTGACTGAAGAGGGTTTCTTCTGGGGGATAGACTCCCGGGAGAAGTCGAGCAGCCCCTTGACAATCTTTGCGCAACGCTGGGTCTCCTTGACGATCAGGTCCAGGTCCCCCTTGAGGGCCGGGTCGAGCTTCGTGTCGTTGGAGAGGAGCGAGGCGAAAACCAGGATGCCGGTCAGGGGGTTGTTGATTTCGTGGGCGATGCCGGCCACAAGCTCTCCCAGGGACGCCAGCTTTTCCGAATGAACGAGCTGTGCCTGGATCTTCCTGATCTGGTCGGTCCGCTCCTCCACCTTTCCCTCAAGGGTTTTCCCCCAGTCTTCCAGCTCGGCGCGGGCTTTCTTCAGATTGTGCGTCATGTTGTTGAAGGCTTCAGCCAGTTCGCCAAGCTCGTCCCGGTTGGCGATGGCCACCTTGGCATCCAGTTCGCCGCTGCCCACAAGGTGGGCATGCCGAACGAGGCTCTTGACCGGCCGGTTCACCAGTCGTTGGATGAGAACCGTGAGGCAGATGGCGATGAGTCCGATCTGAAGAGTCGTCAGGATGATGATTTCGTTGCGGTAGGAGTAAACCTTCAGGTGCATCTGTTCCAGGGAGACGATGACGTCGAGGACTCCCAGAACCTTGGCTTCCTTTGGGTGAAAATGGCAGGGGGCCGTAAAGCAGCGTTCTTCGTTGTAGATGGCCTTGGCGATGCCGAGAACTTCCTTTCCTTCCCGGTTTTTGAATATACGGCTCCGGTTCATGGTGGTGGCGTGGACAAGGGGTGAGCTGCCCGAGTGGCACATGCTGCATGCCTCGGCTTTTTTGTCGAGGAGGAGGCCGATCTCCTTGGGGTCGGTGGAGTGGGTCACCGTGCCGAGTTTGTTGACCATTCTGATCCGCTCGATGGTTCCCCGCTGGGTGCCGACTTCGTCGATGATCTGGTAGGCGCGCTTCAGGTTGTTTTCGAGCATGTGGTAGTGGGTGGTACGGATGATCGTCTCGCTCAGCTTGTCGGCGTCGATGACGGCTTCTTCGAAGAGGAGCTTGTCCAGCTGCTCAATGTTGATATAGGCAAAAAGCCCCATGGTGGAGAGCAGTATCAGGCTGATGGCGACGGCGATCTTGGCAATGAGGGAATGGCGCACGGAGCCTCCTGACGAGAAAATGAAACGGTAAGCTGTCTTTCATTATAGGGATTTTTGGTGGCTGGTCAACGCAGAACTCGCGAACGACTCTTGCGCGCGGTACAAGTTAAGGGTTGTGTATACCCGCCGGTCTGTCATAATCTTGAAAACTTGTCCGTATCCCCTTCCCCGAGGTATCCCATGGCACCATCCTCCAGACAGACCGACTATTTTCCCTTCTCGATCCAGTTGACCGTGCGACTCTGGCGTGAGCTCGCGTTGGGTACGGTGGCCGATACCATGCGGGTCCGCCGGTTGCCGACCATCATCTTTTTCCGCGAACTGGCCCTGCGGCTCACGAAGCGGCGCCAGGGCGCCCCGCCGGTCCAGGCGGGGATGCTTAACCTCCACGCCCTGCAGCGCAGGATTTTCCGCCATGTCATCCAGCGCTACGTGGCGGAGCAGTGCCCCGGTATCCTCCCCCAGGCGCTGGCCGGTGCCGGTTTCGCCTGTGGTTCTCCGGAGTTGGCCGGCGTGGCGCATCGTTTTTGCGAGCTTTTCCCCGGCACCGACCTGCTGGATAGCCCCCTGACGCCGGCGGAATGGCTGGCGGCGGACGGCCCGGACCATTCCCGTAAGATCCAGGTCTCGGAAGAGTTGCTGCTGTTGCGCCTGGCCGCCGAGAACCGCGCCCTTGATCCTTTCCGGGAGATCCTCGACGACTCCGAGTTGGCGGCCACCAGCGACTACCGCCGGGTGGTCGCCGGGGTGGAACGGGAGCTGGCCGGGGCTCCGGCCGTCGGCTCCTTCGGCCTGCCGCTCATGGAACTGCTGCGCCAACCCCTCAGGGCGGCTCCCACCTCGCTCTACGAGCAGATGGAGTTCATTCGGCAACGCTGGGCGGAGATCATTCCCGATGAGCTGATGGTGGAGGTCCAGACCGCCTTTACCGTGGTCCACGAAGAGGGCCGTATCTTTGCCCCCCATGGCGAGCCGGGCGGAGCACCGGTTCTGGAGTTCGGCCCCGGTGGGGGGCTCCCCGCGCCGGACGACCACTACCCGGAGCACGAGCGGTTCTCCGCTGACGTGGACTGGATGCCGAACGTTGTCCTGATCGCGAAGATGGTCTATGTCTGGCTCGGCCAGCTGTCGCTCAGTTATGGACGGGAGATCAACCGGCTCGACCAGATCCCCGACGCGGAGCTGGACAAGCTGGCCCGCTGGGGCTTCACCGGCCTCTGGCTCATCGGCATCTGGGAGCGCTCCCGCGCGTCCCAGGCCATCAAGCGGATCTCCGGCAACGCTGAGGCGATTTCTTCCGCCTACTCCCTTTTTGACTACACCATCGCCGCCGATCTGGGGGGATGGGAGGCGCTGGCGAACCTCAGGGACCGGGCCCTTGCGCGGGGGATCAGGCTCGCCAGCGACATGGTGCCGAACCACACCGGCATTTACTCCAAGTGGACCATTGAACACCCCGACTGGTTCGTGCAGGTTGACTACCCACCATATCCCACCTACTCGTTCAATGGCCCCGACCTCTCCTCCGCGCCCGAGGTCTCCCTCCACATCGAGGACGGTTACTGGGACAAGAGTGAGGCCGCGGTGGTCTTCAAGCACTATGACCACCGCGACGGCCGGACCCGGTACATCTACCACGGCAATGACGGGACCAGTATTCCCTGGAACGACACGGCCCAGTTGAACTACCTGAACCCCGAGGTGCGGGAGGCGGTGATCCGGACCATCCTGCACGTGGCGCACAGCTTTCCGATCATCCGCTTCGACGCCGCCATGACCCTTGCCAAGAAGCACTACCAGCGCCTTTGGTACCCGCAGCCGGGGGGGAGCGGCGTGCCGTCCCGGGCCGAGCACGGCATGTCCCGCGCCGCCTTCGACGCCGCCATGCCCGAGGAGTTCTGGCGCCAGGTGGTGGACCGGGTGGCGGCGGAGGTGCCCGATACGCTCCTGCTGGCCGAGGCCTTCTGGCTCATGGAGGGATACTTCGTCCGGACCCTGGGGATGCACCGGGTCTACAACAGTGCCTTCATGAACATGCTCAAGATGGAGGAGAACGCCAAGTACCGCCAGACCATCAAGAACGTCCTGGAGTACGACCACCGCATCCTCCAGCGGTTCGTCAACTTCATGAACAACCCCGACGAGCGGACCGCCGTGGAGCAGTTCGGCAAGGAGAAGAAGTACTTCGGCGCCGCGGTGCTGCTGGTGACCATGCCGGGGCTGCCGATGATCGGCCACGGCCAGGTGGAGGGGTTCCACGAAAAGTACGGCATGGAGTACAAGCGGGCCTGCTGGGACGAGCCGGTGGACGAGCACCTGGTGGCGGAGCACGAGGCGCGGATCTTCCCGCTGATGCGCCGTCGTCGGCTCTTCTCGGGCTCCGAGAACTTCGTCCTCTATGACTTCTTCGTGGAGGGGGCCGTCAACGAGGATGTCTTCGCCTACTCCAACCGCCACGGCGACGAGCGGGGGCTGATCCTCTTCCACAACCGCTACTCCAGCACCGCCGGATGGCTCAAAACCTCGACCGCCCGGGCCGTCCGAAACGACGCCGGCGAGACGGCGCTGGTGCAGACTACCATCGGCGAGGCCCTCGGCGTCAATCCCGACGGCCGCCACTACTATGCCTTCCGTGACATGTCCACTGGCCTGGAATACATCCGCCATGGCCGGGAGATCGGGGAGAAGGGGCTGTTCGTGGAGCTTGAGGCCTACGAGTTCCATGCTTTCTTTGATTTCAGGGATATCTACGACGACGACTTCGGCACATGGGGCAAGCTCTGCTTCGTGCTTGAAGGCCGTGGCGTGCCGAGCATCGACGAGGAAGTGAAGCTGATCCGCTACGGAGAGCTCATCGCACGGTTCAGGGAGTTGTGTCTCCTGCTGGATGACTTCGTTGCACCCCCTCCCGCAGCAAAGGTCTCCGGGAAGCCATCCCGCGCAAAGAAACCATATCCTTTGAGGGAGGGGCTCGGTATTTTTCTTGAGGAGTTGAGCATTGTCGCGGGGGTGTCGGGAGATGTCTCCCTGCTTGCCGATGAGTTGGCCGCACGGCTTGCCCTGCTTCCACCCCTCTTGCCGGAGCCGGCGAAGAAGTCGAGCGCCGTCGAGGCGCCGGTGGTCTCCGCCGGTCTCCACGACCGCATGCTCCTGGCTCTCATGGTTATCCTCCGGGAAAGCGGGAGGCTTGGCGGGGAAGAAGGGTTTGCCGCCCGGTCGGCGGAGTGGTTTGCCGCCTACGGCCTGAGAAGGGCCCTCGCCGATATTCTCTCCCCCGTGGAGGGGGATGAAACCCTTCGGCGCGATGCCGACCGCCTGGTGCTTCTGGTCGATATCGTCCTGTCCCTGGGGGAATTGACCTCCCTCCCGCCCGGTCCCGGGCGGGGCGAGGCGCTCCGTCGGTTCTTTGCCGATTTCCGCGTCAGGCGTTGTATCCGTGTCCACCGGAGCAGAGGGGTCGAGTGGTTCGTCAAGGAGCCCTTCGAGGCGCTGCTTTCCTGGTGTAGACTTCTGGCTGCCGTGGTGAGGGGAACCGAGGTGGCGCCTGCCCGGAAATCCGTGGTGGAGCCGGAACCTTCCGGCACGGCGGGAGTGTCCCTTGAAGCATTGGCTGCCAAGGCCGGGTACGGGGTCGAGGCGTTTCTTGCCCGTGCGGATCCGAAGCCTGATGAGCCTTAATGAAGGTAGTGCGGCAGATATGTTGCTGACTGGAACGGCGCCCCGACAGGGCGCCGTTCTTGTGCGTGACGAAAGCGCCCCGGGAAAGGGTTTGAACGGTGTCACTCTTTAGCGGATTCAGGAGAAAACGGCTGATGCGTCGGGAGGTCCCCCCGCCATGGCTCGAAATCGTCGAGCGAAACGTTCCCTTTTACCGGATGCTCTCCCCCGAGGACCGGCAGGAGCTTTGGGGGCACATGCAGGTTTTTCTCGCCGAGAAGCAGTTCGAAGGGTGTGGTGGCGCGGAGGTGACCGACGAAGTCAGGGTGACCGTCGCGGCGTTGGCCTGTATCCTCCTCCTGCACCGGAAGACCGACTACTATCCACTGCTCTCCTCCATCGTCATCTATCCCGACGAGTACGTGGGTGAGCGTCGGCGCTGGGATGACGCGGGGGTGGTCACCGAGGGGCCCGAGCCGCGGGTCGGCGAGTCGTGGGAGCAGGGGACGGTGGTTCTTTCGTGGAAGGATGTGCTGCTCGATGCGGAGTCGTGGGACGACGGCTTCAACGTGGTCTTTCACGAATTCGCCCACCAACTGGACCACGAGGATGGTATCACCGATGCCGAGGGGTTCCTGCCGGGGTTCCCCGAAGGGTCGCCGTGGCGCGATATCCTGGAGCGAGAGTACGAGAAGCTCCTGACCGACGACGAGGCGGGGCGGTGGACCCTTATCGACCCCTACGGAGCGGAGAGCCCGGCCGAGTTTTTTGCCGTTATAACCGAAACATTCTTCGAAATGCCGGTGGAAATGAAGCGGGATCACCCGGAGCTTTACGGGGTCCTGCGGCATTACTACCGGCAGGACCCCGAGGCCTGGGTGCGGGAAGGCTAACGTTTAACGGGGGGAGATCAGTTTTCCGCCACTTCCACCTCGACGTAGGGAGCAAGGTTTGGGTCGCTGGCGCGGCGGAGGGTCACTTCCGTGTAGGCGAGCTTCTTGTCGCTGTAGGTGTAGCCCGAAAGGACGACCACCTGGGCCGAGGTCCTGATGCCGAAAACTTCAGCCGGCGAGGGGGCGCCCTCGGAGTCGCCCGCCACGATGACGGTCCGGTGAGCTTCCTTCAGCTTCGCGTCGAAGAATTCCTCAACCTGTCGCAGGTTGCCCTTTACGGCATAGACCACGTGCCGTTTTTCCTCATCGTTCTGTCGCACCAGGCGTACGCGGGAGCCGGGGTAGCGGCCGGTTTTGGGCTCCGGCGCGGCGGTTTCGGCGTCGGGGATAATCCTCATTTTCTTCCACGTCTTGCCGAAATCGTCCCGCAGTGGGATGGAGAGTTCGTGGATCGATACCGTAAGGGGCATGAGGGGAAGGTTGGTCTTCGGGTCCCTGACGATCCCTTCGGAAATCTCGATGGTGTCCATCTCTCCCGTCACCGTGCGGGTGGCGGTGATGGCTGCGTCGTTGATGGTCCGCTCCCAGGAAAAATTGCCGTAGTACGCGGCACCGTAGATGCTGACCCCTTTGGCGAGCAGGCTCTCATTGAATTTGCGGACAGTCCTGCCGGTCAGGATGCTGTCGGTAACGATGGTCAGGACCTTAGCCCCTTCTTTTCCGGCATTTACCCGCACTTCACGGTTACGGATGGTGGGGGAGAAGAGCTGCACCAGTTCCCGGTTTTCCCGGGAGAGATCGGCAGCCTCGACAGCCAGGACGCCTTTGTCCTGAAGGGGCACCACCTCCGTGGCCATGGCCGTGACGGGTAGGCAGGCGAGGCCGGCGGCGATGAGAAATGCGCGTTTCAGATTCCTGGTAAGATGCGAACGGGTAACCACGGGTGCTCCTTTCGACTCTCGGTACCACGGCGCCGTCGGGTGGCGCCGAAATGATGAATTAGTGCTAATCCTACATGACTCGATAGCGATTGCCAAGTGATTTGAGCAGACCGGACAGCTCCGTGGCTGTTCGCCCGGCGCTCGTTAATGGTATGTCTTTCCTGGCGCGCATGCCACGACAAGCAAAATACCTTCTGCGGGACAGGAACGTCAAGGGCTTATCACCTGGAAACGAATGACGCACGAAAGTGCCGCTCTGGTATACTTGCATAGGTACGTTTCAGTCATTGGTTCTCTTCCGCCCGAGCGTGGAAGGGGAAAGGGGGCGGCGGATGGATAGACGGGCGTTCATCAAGCTGGTGGGGCTTGCATCGGTATTCTCGGAAGCGATGGTGAGGAGGCTCCTGGCCGCGGAGCAGCCCACGGTGGCCGTGGCGGAAGGGAGGGACTACGGCAGGGCGACACGGAACGCCGTCTCTCTCCTTGGCGGGATGAAGCAATTCGTCAAGCCGGGCGCCGTGGTGGTCATCAAGCCGAACATGGGATGGGACCGGACGCCTGCCCAGGCGGCCAACACCCACCCCGCGGTGGTAAAGGCGCTGGTCGAGGAGGCCCTTGCCGCCGGGGCGAAGCGGGTGAAGGTCTTCGACCGGACCTGCAACGATGAACGGCGCTGCTATGTGCAGAGCGGCATCAGCGACGCCCTGAAGGGGCTGCGGAACGTGGAGCTGAAGTTCATCGAAAACGAGCGGTTCCGCACGGTGAAAATCGCCAACGCTACCGTTCTGAAGGAATGGGAGCTCTACGGCGAGGCCCTGGCGGCCGACGTCTTCATCAACGTTCCCGTGGCCAAGCACCACGGGCTGACGCGGCTCACCCTGGGACTCAAGAATGTCATGGGGGTCATGGGGGGGAACCGGGGAAGCACCCATCGTCACATCGAAGAGGCTCTGGCCGACATCAACAGTGTCGTCAAAAGCCACCTGACGGTCATTGACGCCACCCGTATCCTCACGGACCACGGTCCCCAGGGTGGCGACCTGAAGGACGTGAAGGTCCTCAACACGGTCATCGCATCCACTGACATCGTTGCCGCCGACGCCTATGCCACGACCCTCTTCGGCCTCAAGCCCGCGGACATCCCGGTGACCGTGGCGGCCCACCGCCGGGGGCTCGGCGAGATGAACCTGAACCGGGTCCGCGTTCTCAAGGCATGAGGGCCGAAACCAGGACCAGGGATCGGGGAGCAGGGGCGGGACGATGAAACGGATCACTTCAGCCAGGGTGAGTCAGCTTCTTTTCCTGGCGCTCTTCCTGGTCCTCTTCGTGAAAACCGATTACCGGGGGCGCGACGAGATCAATGCCGCCGTGAACGCCTTCTTCCGGGCCGACCCGCTGGTGGCCGCGAGTTACCTCCTGGCTGCCAGGACGTTCTCCTGGCTGGTTTTCCCGGGGCTGCTCCTGCTGGGGCTCTCCGCGCTTCTCGGCCGTTTCTTTTGCGGGTGGATCTGCCCCCTGGGGACCATCCTCGATCTGATCACCGGCAGGATCGCCAAATCCGCTCCTCTCCGTTTTCTCAGGGGAAACCTCAAGTTCTGGCTCCTCGTTCCGCTGCTCGCCGCCGCCCTCTTCGGCGTGAACCTGGCGGGACTTCTGGACCCCATCGCCATCCTCGTCCGGGCTCTCGCCTTATTCTTCCACCCCCTGCTGGGTGAAGCCGCGCGGCAGGGGTGGGTGACCCTCTACCGGGTCCTGGGGGAGGGGCGTGACATCCTCGCTCCCGGCTACGGGCTGATCCGTAACTACCTGATTCCCTTCCGTGAGACCTTCTATCCCCTGGCATTCCTTTCGGCGCTCATCTTCATCGGCATCATCCTGCTGGAACGCTACGAGACGCGGAACTGGTGCCGCAACCTCTGTCCCCTCGGCACGCTGCTGGGGCTCGCCGCCCGCCTTTCCCCCTTTGTCAGGGTGCCGGCGCGGCTCTGTCCCGACTGCGGCTCCTGCCGCGACCTCTGCCCCACCTCCTTTGACCGAGAGATTCTCCAGAAGGATGAATGCATCCTCTGCATGGAATGCCAGCTCCGCTGTCCGTCAGGGCGGGTCCGGTTCACGGCCCGCGGCACGGCGGCGGCAAACGGACCCCTTCTCCCCGGGCGGCGCGTCCTTCTCGGCGGACTTATATCGGGCTTTTTCCTGGCCCGCTTCTTCCGGTTCCGCGACCCCGCCCTCCAAGCCCGTCTCCTGCGCCCGCCCGGGGTCCGGAACGAAGCGGATTTTCTCGAAAAATGCGTCCGGTGTGGCGAGTGCATGAAGGTCTGTCTCAGGAGCGCCCTCTACCCTGCGGTCCTCCAGGCCGGAGTCGAAGGAATCTACACCCCGCAGGTCATTCCGCGCCTTGGTTATTGTGAGTACAACTGCACCCTTTGCGGTCAGGTATGCCCCACCGGGGCCATCCCGGACCTGGCGCAGGAGACGAAGAGGCGGGAGGTGATCGGCAAGGCGGTTTTCGACAAGAACCACTGCCTACCATTTGCGAAGAAGGAAAACTGCATTGTCTGCGAGGAGCATTGCCCTATTCCCCGCAAGGCGATCCGTTCCCGGAAGGTGGAGGAAACCACCGACGACGGCCGACGAATTTTTCTCCAAATCCCCTACGTGGTAGACGGGCTCTGCAACGGTTGCGGCATCTGCGAGCATGTCTGCCCCCTGGAAGGAAAGGCAGGGATCGAAGTGTTTGCGGTCAAGGACCGGTCGCCACTCCGGGAGGGTCAAGGGGACGCACCGGCCGGAGATGCTCCGGGGAAGGACCCGTATGCATGAGGGCGCTGACAACAGTACATCGCTGCTTATCTTTTTATACACTCACCGTGTAGGGCTTTAAGTCACTGTAAAAACAATGTGTTGAGCCCTTTTGCGGTGACATCACGCCCTGCTCGCTATCTCCCTTTAGTACAAACAATTTATACTCTTTCATGCAGTCACTGCGGCAACTGTCAGGGGATATGGTGTAATTATTAAGTAATATCTAGGGTTTAAATATTTTTTCCGGTTTGACTGTTCTCTGGCACGACCGCTGCTATAAAGAAAATCAAGAGCAGACGGCCTCACACACAGACAGTACCTGGAGGATGCCATGAAAACCACACTCAAGACCATTATGACCCTGCTTGCCACTGTTTCTTCCTGCTTTGCCGCCAGCGGAGCGGAATCCGAGGGCAACGGCCTGCTGGTAATGCTCTTTCTCAGCGTCGGCGCACTGATCGTGGTATTTCAGATGCTGCCGGGCCTTGCACTGTTCGGATCGATGCTCAGGGGGCTCTTCTCCGGAAAAGATGTGGAATCCCGCCGCTGATCTGCCTGCATAATGACCGCTCACAAAGTCCGCGACTCGAGCAGAAAGAGGTGAACTGTCATGGAAGAACTTCTCATTGCGGAAAAGGACCCGGCTACCCGGCAGCAGATGGCAGAGCTGTTCATAAAGGAAGGGTACGCGGTTACGGTTACCGACTCGCTTCCCAATACCCTCTACAGCATCCTCAAGAAGGTAACGAGGGTGGTCCTGTTGGGGGGTAAATTCGATGAGCTGCCGACCTTCGACCTGATCGACCTTCTGAAGAAGTGTAACCGGAAGCTCTCAATCATCCTGGTCTCCGACGAACTTCCCCTGCCGCTCCTGCGCAAGGTTCGAAGCAGCGGAATCTTCTACCATGCCCTCAAACCGTCGAAACCGGAGGATGCCGAAGAGATCCGCCAGGCCGTGCGATGTGCCTTCGGCAACGGCATGAAAGGGCAGGCGGCGCGCTAAAGGGAAATCGCTTGCAGTAAATCCATGAACCCTGGAAAAGGAGGATGTCATGAAACGCTCAACCCTTATGATCAACGCCCTGGCACTGTTACTCGGCACCGTATCGTCAGCCTTTGCGGCATCGGGCGCACGGGAAGACAACAGCAACGTCTTCGTCTGGATTTTCCTCGGGTTCTGCGCCCTGATCGTGGTTCTGCAACTCATGCCGGCAGTGCTGATGATGCTGGGCTTCGCCAAGGGGCTCAAAAAAGAGCCTGTTCAGGAGAAGGCCACGCACTGAAGCAGTGAAACAGCATAGTTCCCGGCGACGACGATCCGCGGTTGTTGGTTGCCGGGCAGAGGGGAAGGAACAAAAGAAAAAGCCCTGGAAGAATCCAGGGCTTTTTTGTTGATATGGCGCGCCCGGAGAGATTCGAACTCCCGACACCCAGGTTCGAAGCCTGGTGCTCTATCCAGCTGAGCTACGGGCGCAAAGCTATGCTGCGAAGGAACCGGTTTTCTTCGCGAAGGGACCTCTTTGGTACCCGTGAAAGAAAAAGGTTCACAGCCTGAACTGTGAACCCCTTGATTTTCCTGGAGCCACCTGCCGGAATCGAACCGGCGACCTATTGATTACGAATCAATTGCTCTACCATCTGAGCTAAGGTGGCAAAAGAGGAAAAAATTAATACCGCACTTTGTCTGGCAAGTCAACGGCTAATCGGCCGGCCTCAGTGGCCGGCGGCCCGCTGCTTCTCCATGGCGTCGTCCATGACCTTGTAGGCGCAGAATTCGCCGCACATGGTGCATGCGCCGTGCTCGGCCACGCCCGACTCGGCCCGTAGCCGCCGGGCCTTCTCCGGATCGAGGGAGAGGTTGAACTGCCCCTCCCAGTCGAGTTTCTTGCGGCACTTGGCCATGGCGATGTCCTTGTCCATGGCCCCCTTGACCCCCTTGGCGATGTCGGCGGCGTGGGCGGCGATGCGGGAGGCGATGACTCCTTCACGGACGTCTTCGACGCTCGGCAGGCGCAGGTGCTCGCTGGGGGTGACGTAGCAGAGGAAGTCGGCGCCGGCCGCGGCGGCAATGGCCCCGCCGATGGCGCAGGTGATGTGGTCGTAGCCGGGGGCGATGTCGGTGACCAGCGGCCCCAGGACATAGAACGGAGCCCCGTGGCAGAGCCGTTTCTGGAGCAGGATGTTGGCTTCGATCTGGTTGAGGGGCACGTGGCCTGGCCCCTCGATCATCACCTGGACGCCAGCCGCCCGTGCCCGCTGGGTCAGCTCCCCCAGGATGATCAACTCGTGGATCTGTGCCCGGTCGGTGGCGTCGGCCAGGCAACCGGGGCGGAAGCCATCGCCGAGCGACAGGGTCATGTCGTAGGCCTTGGTGATCTCCAGGAGCCGGTCGAAGTGCTCGAAGAGCGGATTCTCGCAGTTGTTGTAGGCCATCCACTCAACGGTGAAGGCGCCGCCGCGGGAGACGACGTCCATGAGGCGCCCCTCGTTATTCATCCGTTCCACGGTGGCCCGGGTTACGCCGCAGTGGACGGTGATGAAGTCGACCCCGTCCTCGGCGTGCTTGATGATCCCCTCGAAGATATCGTCCACGGTCATGTCGACGATGGCCTTTTTCTTGGTCCGTACCGCGTCCAGCGCTGCCTGGTAGAGGGGGACCGAGCCGATGCAGGCGCTGGTCTCGGCGATGATGGCGCGGCGGATCTCGTCGACAGGTCCGCCGGTGGAAAGGTCCATGATGGCGTCGGCGCCGTGGCGTACGGCAACGCGGGCCTTCTCAAGCTCCTTGGCAATGTCGGTGTCGTCGGCCGAGGTGCCGATGTTGGCGTTCACCTTGGTCCGCAGCCCCTTCCCCACGGCCAGGGGCCTGCCGTTGTCGTGCTTGATGTTGTGGCAGATGATGATGGTGCCGTCCACCAGGCCGTCGCGGATGAATTCGGGGGTGACCCCTTCGGCCAGGGCTGCTTGCTTCATCTTCTCGGTGATGATCCCCTTGCGGGCGTATTCCAGTTGCGTTGTAGCCATGCGTGTATGCTCCTTGCAATGAATGGTCGATGGTGGTGCTACCGGTCTCCGTTCCCCGGTCCCTGGTCCCTGAACTCCAGTGCCGCGAGAAGGTGGTTCACCGGCCCGTGTCCCCGGCCCAGGGGCTGCCCGAGGCGGATGGCGGCGGTGATGAACTGTTTGGCCCGACTGATCGCCTCCCGCAGCGGCTCTCCCTGGGCAAGGTAGGTGGCGATGGCCGAGGCGTAGGTGCAGCCGGTGCCGTGGGTGTTCTTGCTGAGGATGCGCGGCGCGGCGAAGCGGTGGAAGGCGGAGCCGTCGAAGAGGATATCGACCGAGTCTCCGGCCAGCAGATGCCCCCCCTTCACGAGTACGTTTCGAGCCCCCATCCGGTGGATGCTCCGGGCCGCCTCGCGCATCCCTTCCTCGTCGGCGATGGTCATGCCGGTGAGCTTTTCGGCCTCGGGGATGTTGGGGGTCAGGAGGTAGGTGTGCGGGAGGAGGCGCTCCTTGAGGATCGTCAGGGCACCCCGGTCCATGAGGGATGCTCCACCCTTGGCCACCATGACTGGGTCGACCACCGCGATTCGCCGTTGGTACTCGACCAGCTTGGCGGCAACGGCGGCGATGGTCTCGGCGGAGAAGAGCATGCCGGTTTTTACCGTATCGACGGGAATGTCGGAGAGGACAGCGTCAAGCTGCTCTGCCACAAACTCGTGGGGCACGCCGTGGATGCCGCTGACGCCGCGGGTGTTCTGGGCCGTGAGGGCCGTGATGGCCGACGAGCCGTAGCTCCCGAGGAGAGTAATGGTCTTGAGGTCCGCCTGGATGCCGGCTCCGCCGCCGGAGTCGCTGCCGGCCACAGTGAGGACCGAGCCACGGGGGGGCGCCGAGCGCCGGTTGAAGAGGAGGGCGATCTCTGACGCGGCCAGGGCAGGGTCGGGGTGGGAGAGGATTGCCGAGATGATCGCAACGGCGTCGGCGCCGGCGTCGATCACCCGGGCGCCGTTGTCGCGGCTGATCCCGCCGATGGCGACGATGGGGATCGTGATCCGTTCCCGTACGGTGGCCAGGAGTTCCGGACCCGCCAGGTGTTCGATATCCTTGCTGCGGGAGGGGAACATGGCCCCGAAGCCGATGTAGTCGGCCCCCACTTCCTGGGCGGCCAGGGCCTCTTCCAGGGTGTGGGTCGAGACGCCGATGATCTTTCCGGGGCCGAGCACCCGGCGCGCCTCGCGGGGGTCGCCGTCGTCCTGGCCCAGGTGGAGTCCGTCGGCCTTGAGTTCCTTCGCCAGTTCCAGGTCGTCGTTGACGATGAAGGGGACGCCGCGCCTGCGGCAGAGGTCCCTCACCTCCCAGCCGACGGCGAGCCGCTGCTCCCGGTCCTGCTCCTTGTTCCGGTACTGGACCACCCGGGCGCCGCCGTCGATGGCCGCCTCGACCCGCTCCGGGAGGCGTTCCCCCTGGTCGGTGACGAGGTAGAGCCCCCGGATGGCCGAGTCCTGCTTCTCGCGGTTGACAACCAGTCTCAGCGTGTGTCCGTTGGTGCTCATCGTGTTGATTCTCCCAACAAAAAAACCGTGACAGAGAGGTCACGGTTCCAGAAATTCGGTGAAGAAGACGAGGTCTCTGGCCGCTTCCCTCCGCCGGTGCTAACCGGATCAGGTTCGAAGGGTTCGGGCCGTGCCCGTCTCAGTTCTCTGCGAACTCCCCCAGCAGGCTTGAATTGTGTAGACAGGCTAAACGAAATTTCCCGGCAAGTCAACGGGTTTTAACCCCGCGAGGGATGGCGGGTTTTCGTCCTTTACACCTCCCTGGAGAAGTGGTAGGAAAGGGGCATGGACAGCCGCCCGACCATTGCCGAAATCGATCTCTCCGCCCTGCGTCACAACTTCGAGCTGGTGAAACGGACCGTTCCCGCCGGATGCGGCATCCTGGCGGTGGTGAAGGCCGATGCCTACGGCCACGGCTTCATGGATATCGCCCGGGAGCTGGAGACCCAGGGGGTGACCGCCTTCGGGGTCGCCTTCCTGGCTGAGGGGATACAGCTGCGCAAGAGCGGCATCGATCGGCCGGTTCTGCTCCTGGGAGGGATCTACCCGGGCCAGGAGAAGAAGTGCGTCGGCTTCAACCTCTCCACCACCGTCTTCAGCCTCGAGCAGGCGCGGGCCCTGAACGATACCGCTGCCCGACTCTACCGCAAGGCCCGGATCCACGTGAAGGTGGACACCGGCATGGGGCGGCTCGGGATTGACGTCGCCGATGCTCCGGCGTTCTTCCGGGAGCTGCGGGAATTGCGGCACCTGGAGCTGGAGGGGATCATCTCCCACTTTGCCTCTGCCGACGAACTGGACGACGAGGGGCGCCGCTACTCCGACCGCCAGGCCTCCCTCTTCGCCGAGGTGGTGCGGGATGTCCGCTCCCTGGGGCTGGATCCCCGCTACCTCCATATCGCCAACAGCGCCGCCGCCTTCGGCATGGAGCTTCCCTTCTGCACCATGGTCCGACCCGGCATCGTCCTCTACGGGGCGCTGCCGTCGGGGGATTTCACGGGGCGGATGGAAGTGAGGCCAGTTATGCGGCTCAAGAGCGCCGTCGCCATGCTCAAGTGGGTGGAGCCGGGGACGAACATCAGCTACGCCCGCCGCTACACCGCCCCCGGCCGGCGGCTCATCGCCAGCGTTCCCGTCGGGTACGCCGACGGCTACAGCCGCGCCCTCACCAACAAGGGGGAGGCGCTGATCCGGGGGGGGCGCGCCCGGGTCGCCGGCACCGTCTGCATGGACTGGATCATGCTTGACGTGACCGACATCCCCGGCGTGGCCGTGGGGGACGAGGTGACGCTCCTGGGGTGCGACGGCGCGGGAAACTGTGTCCGGGCGGAGGAGCTGGCCGCCTGGGCCGGGACCATCCCTTACGAAATCTTCTGCGGCATCAGCAAGCGGGTGCCCAGGGTCTACCTGAACGCGACACGGTGACTACGATGACCATCAAGCTGACATCACTCGTTAAAGCAGCCGGTTGAGCGGCAAAGCTGGGCCCGGCGGGCCTGGAAGACGCGCTGAGCGGCATCCTGGGGGGGGTATCCGATTGCAACCTCCTCGTGGGGCCGGAGACCGCCGATGACGCAGGGGTCTACCGGATAGGGGAGGGGCTCGCCCTGGTGGAGACGGTGGACATCATCACGCCGCTGGTGGACGATCCGTTCACCTTCGGCCGGATCGCGGCGGCCAATGCCCTCTCCGACGTCTATGCCATGGGGGGGATGCCGGCAACCGCCATGAACCTCGTATTCTTCCCCGCCTGCTCCCTGCCTGGATCGGTGCTGGCCGAGATCCTCGCCGGCGGCCTCGATGCCGTGCGGGAGGCGGGGGCCTGTCTGGTGGGGGGGCACACGGTGGAGGACGACGAACTGAAGTACGGCATCGCGGTCACCGGCCTCATCAACCCGGGGCGGATCGTCAGGAACAGCACGGCCCGTCCCGGAGACCGGCTCATCCTGACCAAACCGCTGGGGACCGGCATCGTCTCCACGGCCATCAAGGCCGACATGGTTCCCGACGCGGTGGCCGCCGAGGCGATCCGGTGGATGACCCTGCTGAACGCGGCGGCAGCGGGGCTTATGCTGGAGTGTGACGCCTCCGCCTGCACCGATGTTACCGGCTTTGGCCTGATCGGCCATGCCTGCGAGATGGCCCGGGGCGCCGGTGTCACCCTGACGTTCTCCCTGAGCGCCCTGCCGGTGATGGCGGGAGTCGCAGGGCTTGTGGCCGACGGCCTTGTGCCGGCCGGCTGCTACCGGAACCGCGACCACTATGCCCCCCACGTGGACTTCCCTGACGCCGGACCCGAGCGAATACTCCCTCTCTTCGATCCCCAGACCTCCGGTGGGCTCCTTGTCGCCCTGCCGCCGCGTGCGCTGGGCAGCTTCCTCGCCACGGCGGAAGACCGGGGGCTCTTCGCGGTTGCCGTGGGGGAAGTCATGCCCCTCGGGGAACACTTCGTTGTCATCACCTGATTCCCTTGCCATAGCCGTGGACCTTGGCACCACGACGCTGGCCGCCTCCCTCGTGGAGCCGGCCAGCGGCAGGCGCCTCGCTTCGGCCGGCAGCCTCAACCCCCAGCGGGAGTTCGGCGCCGACGTGGTGGCGCGCCTGGATGCCGCCTGTCGCTCCGAAGAAGCCCGCTCACGGATGGCGGAACTGGTTCGCGACGGGATCCGTCGCTTGGCCGACGAGCTTCTGGCGACGGCGGGGCAGAGGCCGGGTAGCCTCGCCACAATCGCCATTGCCGGCAACCCCGCCATGGAGCACCTCCTGCTTGATCTTTCGGTGAATTCTCTGGCGTTTCCGCCATACCGCCCCCTCTTCACCGCCACAAAGACCGTCACTGCCGCCGATCTGGGATGGGATCTGCCGGTCGAAGTTGTCCTCTTTCCCCTTCCCGGCGGCTTCGTTGGTGGTGACACTGTCGCCTTCCTCTACGGGGTAGCTGGTCCCCAATCCCCGCTTCCCGCCCCCCGCCTCTATCTGGACATGGGAACCAACGGCGAGATCGCCCTGGCTGTTGGCGACACGATGCTGGCCACGTCCGCCGCCGCAGGCCCCGCCTTCGAGGGAGGAAACCTCGCCTGCGGCATGGCGGCGCTTCCTGGCGCCGTCAGCGGCGTGGCTCTGGAGGGAGAGCGCCTCGCTGTCACCACCGTCGGCGGGAAGCCGCCGGTCGGCATCTGCGGCTCCGGGGTTCTGGACACCCTGGCGCTCCTGCTGGAGCAGGGGATCATCGATCCCACCGGCCGTCTCCTTTCCGCCGGCGAGATCCCGTCGAGCCTCGGCAACCGGGTGGCGGAAGTAACGGGAGAACCGGCCTTCATCCTCCACCGGGACGCGGTGCGGACGGTCTATCTCTCCCAGAAAGACATCCGGCAGGTGCAGCTTGCCAAGGGAGCGATCCGGGCCGGCATGGAGGTTCTCTTCGGCCGGGCCGGGATTGGGTGCGACGATGTGGCCGAGGTGATCCTGACGGGTTCCTTCGGCGCCGTCCTTGCCCCGCGAAGCCTAAAAAACGTTGGAATCTTCACGGAAAAGATGGTACATACGACGAGTTTCGTCCGGGAGGGAGCTCTGTGCGGTGTGGAGCGGGCGCTTGCCACTCCGGGCGGACTGACGGCGGTTGACGCGCTGGCCAGTGCGATCCGCGTCATACCGCTTTCCGGCACGCCTGCCTTCGAGAAGGATTTTCTGGCGCACATCAATTTTCCGCAACCAGGCTGAACATCCACCACGGAGACACAGAGACACGGAGAGGATCAATAAGGTGAATCAAAGGATGACGGGGCTGAACTCTGTTTGACCTGATCCCGCCTTTCCTCCATTTGCTATTTTTCCCTCCGTGCCTCCGTATCTCCGTGGTTATATTGTTTTCAAGGAGTTAACCATGGCACAGATCACCCGCGCAATCATCAGCGTCTCCGACAAGACCGGCATCGTCGAGTTCGCCACGGAACTGGCCGGCTACGGGGTTGAGATCCTCTCCACCGGCGGCACGGCGAAGCAGCTTCGCGAGGCGGGGCTCACCGTCAAGGACATCTCCGAGCATACCGGCTTCCCCGAGATGCTCGACGGCCGGGTGAAGACCCTTCATCCGAAGGTTCACGGGGGGCTCCTGGGGATGCGCTCCAACGCCGAGCATGTGGCTACCATGAAGGAGCACGGCATCACCCCCATCGACATGGTGGTGGTGAACCTCTATCCCTTCGAGGCGACCGTGGCCAAGGCCGACTGCACCCTGGAGGACGCCATCGAGAACATCGACATCGGCGGCCCCACCATGCTCCGCTCCGCAGCCAAGAACAACGCCGACGTGACCGTGCTTGTGGACCCGGCCGACTACCGGACGGTGCTGGACGAAATGAAGGCCAGCGGCGGTGCCGTCTCCCCGACGACCAACTTCCGTCTTGCAGTGAAGGTCTATCAGCACACCGCCGCCTACGACGGCGCCATCTCCAACTGGCTGGGGCGCCGGACCGGCGAAGGGGTGGCTGCCTGGCCCGATACCCTCACTTTCCAGTACAAGCTGGCCCAGGGGATGCGCTACGGCGAGAACCCCCACCAGGCGGCCGCCTTCTACGTGGAGCGGCAGGTGAAGGAGGCGTCGGTGGCCACGGCGCGCCAGCACCAGGGGAAGGAGCTTTCCTACAACAATATCGGCGACACCGACGCCGCCCTCGAATGCGTCAAGCAATTCAGCGAAGGGCCGGCCTGCGTCATCGTCAAACACGCGAACCCCTGCGGCGTGGCCATCGGAGCCACGCTCCTGGAGGCCTATGACCGTGCCTACGCAACCGACCCCGAGTCGGCCTTCGGCGGCATCATCGCCTTCAACGGCGAGCTGGACGAGGCGACCGCCCGGGCCATCTGCGACCGCCAGTTCGTGGAGGTGATCATCGCGCCGAAGGTGTCGCAGGGGGCCATCGACGTGGTGGCGGCCAAGAAGAACGTGCGGCTTCTGGAGTGCGGCACCTGGCCCGCCCAGCCGGCCCAGCGCCTGGACATGAAGCGGGTGAACGGCGGCATCCTCGTGCAGGACACCGACCTGGACCTCTCGGCCGAGCTGAAGGTCGTCTCGAAGCGCCAGCCCACGGAGCAGGAGTTGATCGACCTCCAGTTCGCCTGGCGGGTGGCGAAGTTCGTCAAGTCCAACGCCATCGTCTACGGCAAGGGGGGGATGACCATCGGGGTCGGCGCCGGCCAGATGAGCCGGGTGAATTCGGCCCGGATCGCCGCCATCAAGGCGGAGCACGCGGGGCTTGAGGTGAAGGGGGCGGTCATGGCGTCGGACGCCTTCTTCCCCTTCCGTGACGGCATCGAAAACGCCGCCGCCGTCGGCATCACGGCGGTCATCCAGCCGGGCGGGAGCATGCGGGATGCCGAGGTGATCGCCGCGGCCGACGAGCATGGCATGGCCATGGTCTTCACCGGCATGAGGCACTTCCGCCACTGATGAAGGGGGGGCGGCCTCACCTGCTGCCGCTGGTGGTGCTGGTGGCCCTGACCTGGGCGGTCTATGCCGGCTGTCTCGGCCACGACTTCCTTTCCAATTGGGACGACGACAGATACGTCACGGCCAACGCGGCGGTTAAGGCCTTCACCCCGGAGAACCTCTGGCTGGCCTTCACCCGCGTCTTCGTGGGGACCTACGCGCCGCTCCAGATCGTCTCCTACATGGTGGATCACGCTCTTTGGGGGATGCGGGCCGGCGGGTTCCTCCTCACGAATATTCTCCTCCACACCCTGAACGGGCTGCTCTTCTACCGGCTCCTGTTCACTATGGGGAGGACGAGAGTCGGGGCCTTCGCCGGCGGTTTCGTTTTCCTGCTGCACCCTGTGCAGGTGGAGTCGGTGGCGTGGATCTCACAGCGGAAAAACGTCCTGGCCATGACCTTATTCCTGGTCGCCTTCCTTCTCTACTGGCGTTACCGCGAAGGGGGGTGGCGGGAGGGGCGGGGGTTCTATGCCGGGTCGCTGGTGTCCTTTGTGGCGGCGCTTCTCACCAAGTCGGTGACGGTGATCTTGCCACCGGTGCTCCTGCTCCACGACCTCTGTTTCGTTCCGCCGGCGCGCCGTGGCCGGTGGCTCCTGAACAAGCTCCCCTACGCGGCGGCGGCGGGGATCGTGGCCCTCGTGACTCTCTGGAGCCAGGGTGTGGAGCATGGCGGCGGCAGGACCTCGTGGCACGGGGGGAGCCCCTTGGCGACCTTCTGGACCATGCTGCCGGTCCTTGTCCGCTATCTGGGGATGCTCTTCTGGCCGTCGGGGCTCTCCGCCATCTACGGGCCGCCGGTGCGGACGGCCCCCGATGCCGCCGTGGCCGGGGCAGCCCTGGTGCTGGCGCTGATGGCGGCTGTGGGGGTGTGGCTCTTTCGGCGGCAACGGCCGGCTTTCTTCTGGTATGCTCTTTTCTGGATCGGGTTCCTGCCGGTCTCCCAGATCGTGCCGCTCATCACCCTCATGAACGACCGGTACCTCTACTTCCCGATGCTGGGTGCCGCGGCCCTCGTCGGGATGCTGGCGGATGGGGCGTGGGAGCTGACCCGGAGCGGAAGGCGACGGGCGCTGGCGTGTTTCGGGCTCTTGCCTCTCCTGGCGCTTCCGTATCTGTCCCATGGACGGACCGATGTCTGGCGGGACGCGGTCACCCTCTGGCAGGACGCGACGGCAAAGACCCCTGGCAGCAAGAGCGCCTGGATCGGTCTGGCAGAGGCGCTCCACGGTCAGGGGCGGCTCGACGAAGCCCAGGCAGCCTACGGCCGGGCCATTGCCATCGATCCGAGGTACCGGGAGGCACTCAACAACCTGGGGGTCCTGCTCACCGAAAAGGGCGATCCGGTCGGCGGCCGCCAGTACCTCCTCACGGTGGTCCGGCACTATCCGGGGTATCCCGACGGTTTTCTCAATCTTGGGAATACCTTTTTTGCCACCGGCGACTGGACTCAGGCCGAGGCGGCCTACCGGCGGGCTCTCGAACTCCGACCCGATGCCGTGCAGGCGCGTAACATGCTCGGGAAGGTTTTCCTGCGGACAGGGCGCCTCGATGTCGCACGGGACACCTTCAGGGCGGTCGCGGCCGCCGGCGGCGAGACTGCGGACCTCCTCTACGACCAGGGGTGTGTGGAGGCCCGTGCCGGCCATCCCGTTGAGGCGGTCGCCTTTCTGGAGCAGGCCCTGGCCCGTGGGTTCCGTGACAGGGAAACCATCAGCCGTGACAGCGACCTGGAGTCGCTACGGGGGCTCCCACAATTCAGGAATCTTATGCAGCGTTATTTTGCGGAAAGGAGCAGACCATGAAGGTTCTTGTTGTTGGCGGAGGGGGGCGGGAGCATGCCCTTGTCTGGAAGATCGCCCAGTCGCCGCTGGTTGAGAAGGTCTATTGTGCGCCGGGGAATCCCGGCATCGGCACCATTGCCGAGAATGTCCCGCTTACGGTCGAAGACCTCCCCGGGCTTCTGGCCTTTGCCAAAGAGAAGGGGGTCGGGCTCACCGTGGTGGGGCCGGAATTGCCGCTCTCCCTCGGGATCGTGGACCTCTTCGAGGAGCACGGCATGACGATCTTCGGCGCGCGGCGCAATGCGGCCATCATCGAGGCGAGCAAGGCCTTCGCCAAGGACCTGATGAAGAAGTACGACGTCCCCACAGCGGCCTACGAGGTCTTCACCGAGGTGGAACCGGCCATCGCGTTCATCGACCGGGTCGGGATTCCCATTGTCATCAAGGCGGACGGTCTGGCCGCCGGCAAGGGGGTCATCATCGCCCAGAGCCGCGACGAGGCGGTGGCCGCGGTCACCGACATGCTCTCCGGCAACGCCTTCGGTGCGGCCGGTTCCCGGGTGGTGATCGAGGAGTTCCTGGTGGGGGAAGAGGCGTCGTTTCTCGCCTTTACCGACGGAAAGACAATCATCCCCCTGGCCAGCGCCCAGGACCACAAGGCGGTCTTCGACGGCGACCAGGGCCCCAATACCGGCGGCATGGGGGCCTACTCTCCCGCTCCGGTGGTGACCCCTGATATCCACGAGAAAGCCATGACCGAGGTGATGCGCCGGACCGTGGACGGCATGGCGGCCGAGGGGCGACCCTATCGCGGCGTCCTCTATGCGGGACTCATGATTGACGGCGACAGGGTGAAGACGCTGGAGTTCAACGCCCGTTTCGGCGATCCGGAGTGCCAGCCGCTGCTGATGCGGATGAAATCGGACATCGTGCCGGTGCTCCTAGCCGTGGCCAAGGGGGACCTCTCGGGGGTGTCCATCGACTGGCACGACAAGGCGGCCGTCTGTGTCGTCATGGCGGCCGGCGGCTATCCCGGCGACTACCGCAAGGGGGACGAAATCAAGGGCCTCGGTGACGCGGCCGCCATCGATGACCTCTATGTCTTCCACGCCGGCACTGCCGAGACGGATGGGAAGACCGTCACAGCCGGCGGCCGGGTTCTGGGGGTTACCGCCCTCGGCGTAACGGTGAAGGAGGCCATCGACCGGGCCTACCGTGGGGTCGGGGCCATAAGCTGGGATGGGATGCACTTCAGGAAGGATATCGGCGCCAAGGCGCTCAAGCGATAGTACGAGGAGGTTACAGTGAACAATCCGGAGGTTCTGATCGTCATGGGGAGCGATTCCGACGTCCCCGTTATGGAGGAGTCGGCCAAGGTTCTTGATGAGTTCGGAATTCAGTGGGAGATGCGGGTGGCGTCGGCCCACCGTTCCCCCAAGAAGGCCGCTGCCCTTGCGTCCGGCGCTGCCGGTCGCGGCGTGAAGGCGATCATCGCCGGCGCCGGCATGGCGGCGCATCTGGCGGGAGTCATTGCCGCCGATACGATCCTGCCGGTAATCGCCGTGCCGATTCCCGGCGGGGCTCTCAACGGGCTTGACGCCCTGTATGCCATGGTGCAGATGCCAGGAGGCATTCCGGTTGCCACCATGGCCATCGGCAAGGCCGGCGCCAAGAACGCCGGACTCTTGGCGGTGCAGATCATTGCTCTCGGCAACGCAGAGCTTGCCGGCAAGCTGGTTGGGTACAAGGAGGCCATGGCCGCGGAGGTGGAAGAGAAGGATCTTGCCCTTCAGGGACGACTGCAAAGGGGTTAGCCGTGTTCAATTAACCAGTGATAATTGCACGGTTTGCGGTCGTTGTGTAAACGATTAGTGCTTGACAAAGCAGTCCGGTGCTGTGTAAGTTTCATTCGATTTTTCCATCAAAGAGAACTAAGGGGGTGCACCAATGAAAAGAATCATCGCAGCTCTCGCTCTGTCCGTCTTCTGTGCCGGCCTCGCCGTCGCCGCCGACGACATCGTCCTCAAGGCGAAGAACGGTGACGTGAAGTTCCCGCACAAGAAGCACCAGGAGGCCCTGAAGGACTGTAAGAAGTGCCATGAGAAGGGCGCCGGCAAGATCGAGGGCTTCGGCAAGGAACTGGCCCACGGCAAAGGCTGCAAGGGCTGCCACGAAGAAATGAAGAAGGGGCCGACCAAGTGCGGTGAGTGCCACAAGAAGTAGTGCCGTTCCGGACGGCGTTGCTGTCTGATTGAAGAAGGGGTGACAGGGTTTCTGTCGCCCCTTTTTTTATCCCTGTATGCGGAAAAATATACGTTTGTTTTTTTCGAAGAAGTCTGGTTATAATGTGTCGTGTCCGCAAGGGCATTTTTTTTGGCTGGAAATCCATATAAAACGGGAGAGTTACGTTGACAACCAGCAATCGCGGTTTTTTGCAGGCACTGTGGGATTTCTTCTGTTCTCTCAAACTTGCCATCGCCCTCCTCATCAGCCTCGCTGCCACGTCCATTATCGGTACGATCATCCCGCAGGGGCAGTTGAAGCCCGAGTACCTCCAGACCATCAGCGAAACCAAGTACAAGATCTATCATCTCCTTGGCTTCTTCGACATGTACCACTCCTGGTGGTTCATTCTGATCATGTACCTCTTCACGGTGAATATCGTGGCCTGCTCCATCAAGCGGTTGCCGCGGGTGCTGAAGATCATCTCCGAGCCGACCCTGGTGATGGACGAGGGGTTCGAGAAGACCCTTTCGCTTACCCACGATTTCAAGATGCAGGGCGATACGTCATCACTGCGTGACAAGATGGTTGCCTTCCTCAAGGGTGAGTTTGCCGAGCCGGTGGTGACCGAGAAGGATGGCGAGTTTCACCTCTTCTCACAGAAATCCCCCTACAGCCGGCTTGGGGTCTATGTTGTCCACCTGAGCATCGTTGTTATCTTTATCGGTGCGCTTATCGGCTCCTTCTTCGGCTTCAAGGGTTTTGTCACGATCAACGAGGGGGAGGCGGTTTCCAAAGCTACGACGTTCTCCAATCAGCCGATCGACTTGGGATTCATCGTCAAGTGCGACAAGTTCTCGGTGACGTTTTACGACACCGGCGCCCCCAAGGAGTTCAAGAGCCTCCTGACGGTCATCGACAACGGTCAGGTGGTCGTTGACAAACGGCCGGTCATCGTCAACGATCCCCTCTCCTATAAGGGGATCACCTTCTACCAGTCCAGCTATGGACAGGCTGAGGGGGGAACGTTCACTTTCACCGTTCGGGAGCGGAAGGGGGGTGCCCCTGTTACGGTGCAGCTTGCCCAGGGTGAGCGCAAGACCCTGCCGGACGGCTCCACCATGCAGGTTCTGGAGGCGGCGTCGGAGGTGAGCCAGTTCATTCCCCAGTTCCGCGGCGCCGCGGCCCGGATCGAGGTGACCCCGCCGAACGGCAAGCCCGAGGCCTTCATCGTCTTCAAGAACTATCCAACCTTTGACGACCAGCGCGGCGGGAACCTGATCTTCAGTTATGTGAGCTCCGAAGAGAAGATGTACACCGGGCTCCAGGTGGCCAAGGATCCGGGGGTGTGGGTGGTCTGGACCGGGTGCTTCCTGATGGTCATTGGCTGCTGCATGGCTTTCTTCATGTCCCACAAGCGGGTATGGGTCCGGGTTCGCAAGGGGCACGTGACCCTTGGCGGTGTAGCCAACAAGAATCAGCCGGGTTTCCAGTTGGCGTTTGACGATCTCGTCGAAAAAGTGAAAAAACTGTAACAGGGCGGAGGACATACTACATGACCAGTTCCATGCTGTTCAACATCGCGACCTTTTCCTATCTGGTCTCCATGCTCGCCTTCTTTGCGTTCCTGGCAAGCAAGAGCAAGCAGGTGGGGTTGGCGGGGAGTCTCGCCGCCTACTTCGGTTTTATCGTGCACACGGTTGCCATTGGTCTTCGCTGGAAGGAATCATACGACCTGGGCCACGGTCATGCGCCGCTGTCTAACCTCTATGAGTCGGTTACGTTCTTCGCCTGGACGATCATCCTGATTTTCGGGATCATCGACATGAAGTACAAATACCGGGTGATTGGAGCGTTCGTGGTCCCCTTTGCGCTCCTCGGCATGGCATGGGCACAGCTGGGGCTCAGCAGCGGCATCGAGCCGCTGGTGCCTGCGTTGCAGAGCAACTGGCTCCTGTATCATGTCATTACCTGTTTCCTGGGCTATGCGGCCTTCGCTGTTGCCTGCGGCCTCTCCATCATGTACCTGATCAAGGCGGGGAAAGAGGATGCGTCGGGAATGGCCCAAGCGGGCGGGGTCATCTCCATGTTCCCCTCGATCAAGATACTCGATGATCTCAACTACAAGGCGATCATGATCGGGTTTCCGCTTCTCACCCTCGGCATCATTACCGGCGCGGCCTGGGCCAACTATGCCTGGGGCACCTACTGGAGCTGGGACCCGAAGGAGACCTGGTCCCTCATCGTCTGGTTTGTCTACGCCGCGTTTCTCCATGCCCGGTTCACCCGCGGATGGGTCGGAAAGAAGGCTGCTGTCCTCTCCATCGTCGGGTTCGCCGCCACCATCTTCTGCTATCTTGGCGTGAACCTGGTTCTGTCGGGACTCCACAGCTACGGCGGCAAGTAGCGGTTTCTGTAAGGCTTGTGTCCAAAACCCGACCGGCGGTAATTCCGCTGGCCGGGTTTTTTTATGCTTGTGCTGAGGGTCGGCAGTGTTATTGCATGATAACGAGGGGTTAGGGGGAGGGTGTGAGCCCCCTGTCCAATCTCCCCTCGCCTGTACCATTTTCCTGTGCCGCAGGGGTGGTGCCGGGCCGTCGACGGTATGAGAATAAACCGCGTTTCCTTCATCCTGTTCAGTACATTTTTTGGCCTCGTGCTGGCGGCCGCAGCCGTTTCCGCCGCATCAGTTCCGGGGATTCCCGACGGTTGTGGTACCCGGTGCCACAAGAGTAAGGTGCGCGAAGAGTTTGTCCATGGACCGGTCGGTTCCGACGACTGCATCGCCTGTCACAACCCGACGGGCCTGGAGCATCCGAAGAATCGGGGTGCCTTCCGCCTCCCCGGAACAGGGACCCGGTTGTGCGCCGTCTGCCACGAGAGCAAGGCAACGAAGAAGGTTGTCCATCTTCCCGTTGCCGATGGCGGCTGTCTCGACTGCCATGACGTTCACCAGTCTCCCAACCGGATGATGCTCAAGGCCGAGGGGGCTGCGCTCTGCTTCGGGTGCCACGATAAGGGGAAGTTTACGGCAAATCACGGGCACTCTCCGGTGACTGACGGTTCCTGTCTGTCGTGTCACGATCCACACGAGTCCGACAATCGGGCGCTTCTGAGGCACGACAAGGCCAGTCTCTGTTTTTCATGCCATGACAAAAAAATGGCAGAGGGGGTGTCAATTCATCGGCCTGTTGCGCAGGGAGAGTGTCTGTCCTGTCATTCCCCCCACGGTTCCGCCTGGCCGAATATCATGAAGGGCGCGTTCCCCGAGCCCTTCTATCTTCCCTATGCCCAGGGAAACTTTGATCTCTGCTTCGGCTGCCACCCGAAGGACATTGCCCAGGATAGACGAACCGACACGTTGACGGGCTTTCGCAACGGCGACTACAATCTTCACTACCTTCACATCAATAAGCCCGACAAGGGCCGTTCGTGCAAGACCTGCCACGACGCCCATGCCGCCAGCCAGCCGCGGCTTATTAAGGAGCGGATTCCCGGTTTCGGCACCTGGGACATCCCCATCCGGTACACCCGGACCGATAGCGGCGGCAGCTGTGTGGCGGGATGCCACAAGCCCAAGTCCTATGACCGGCTTCGCCAGATCAAGAACCCTTAGCGTAGTGGAGGAGAGTGCATGACGGGGAAGGGGATACTCGTTTTCATCGCCGCTGTTATACTCGCTGCCGCAACAGCCGCGTTCGGGGCGGTGACGTTTGTGTATCCGTCTCCGAATACCTGGGTTGAGCGATCCAATTATCTGATCCTCAAGTTGAACAATCCCGAGGTCACCGGAGTCCGGATCGCCGTCAACGGCATCTCCAGCGACCTCCTGGTGGTCGGCTCACCGGAGTACCGCAAGATGTTTCAAGATATCCTCATTGTCCAGCCGGTATGGGACCACGGACGAAACGACGTGACGGTGGAAAGCTTTATCGGCAAGGATCGGGCAGAGTCCGCCCAGGCCCAGTTCTACTTTGCTCCCCGTGGCGAAGGTGCATCGGCGCCTCCCGAGTTCAAACCCTATGTCTTCCATATGTCCGACATGGAGAAGCGGTGCAGTGGTTGCCATAACATGGAACCTTCACCTGCCCAGCTTTTCAGCACCCTGGAAAAGGAGAACCCCTGCGTCGGCTGCCACAGGAAGATGCTGAACGTCAAGTTTGTCCATGGTCCCGCCGGCACCTACTCCTGTGTTTACTGTCACACTGAGAAGGTGGCTCCCCGCTATGCGGTGACCAAGCGCGAGGCGGCCCTGTGCAACGAGTGCCATGAGGACAAGGCGGCGGAGTTCAGGAAGCGGAAGTACATACATGGCCCCATCGCCGGCGGCATGTGTGAGGTCTGCCATGATCCCCACGGCAGCAACCACTACGGACAGCTCAAGGCGCCTGTGAACGAGCTCTGCCTGTCGTGCCACGAAGCGATCAAGAAGACTCCCCACGTGGTGCGGACATCCACCGGCGAGGGGCACCCGGTCGGGGGGCGCAAGGATCCGTCGGCTCTTAAGTCGGGCCGGGAGATGTCGTGCATTTCGTGCCATAATCCCCACGCCAGCGATGTCCGCTATTTCTTCGTGAACAATGCCGAAGATCGCATGGTGCTCTGTCAGATGTGTCATAATAAATAAAATGCCGGCCTCAAGGGATTGGGGCCGGTTCGTGAGTCAGGGAAGGATTCTCAAGGAACGAGGTGTATCTATGAACGTATCAGGATTGTTTGCCAGATTTGCGGTTCTTGCTGCCTTGGCCGCCATTGTTGGCGGGTGTGCTGGCCCGCAGAAGATGGTTCACGAGCAGCGGCGCTTCTTCTGGCCTCCGCTGCCGGAACGGCCCCGCATCGAGTGGGTCAAGTCCTACTATAGCCAGCTCGATTTTCCCAAGACCGGCATGCGGCAGTTCATGGCCGGCATCGCCGGTGATGAGGAGCCGATCTCCTTCATGAAACCCCTCGATATCAAGTCGAACGGCAAGGGGAAGATCTATGTGTCCGATGCGGGTGTTCAGGGGGTTTTCGTCTACGATCTGGCGAAATCCGACGTTCATATGCTTGGCAAGGAGAATTCATCCGGACTCTTCAAGCAGGTGATCGGTGTGGCTGTCGACAGCGCGGACAACGTCTACGTGTCCGATGCGGAGAAGAATCTCGTTCTTGCCTTTACCGCCGATGAAAAGCCCCTCAGAACCATCGAGCTTGGTCCTCATGTGCTCAAGGGGGGCGGGCTCACCATTGACAATCAGCGTAGCCGTCTGTACGTGGCCGATACCAAGGGGCACCGGATTGTCGCCTTCGGGCTCGACGGGAAGCACCTCTTCAGCTTCGGGCAGCGGGGAGATGCCGACGCTTCCTTCAACTATCCCATTGATGTGGACGTGAACAGCAAGGGGGATATTATCGTTGCTGATTCCATGAATGCCCGTGTGCAGATTTTTGACTCGGAGGGGAAATTCCTGCGGAAATTCGGGCGCCGCGGCGACGGTCTCGGTGATTTCCAGATCATCAAGGCGGTGGCGGTGGATTCGGACGACAACATCTATGTCACCGACGGCAAGGGGCACAAGGTCGAGATATTCAGCGCCGGCGGTGACTATCTCCTCTCCGTTGGCGGGCTCTACTCGGTTCATGCCACCGGCAAGGAGGCTCCTGGCGGCTTCCTGATCCCCCAGGGTATCGATATCGACAACAATGATGCCATCTATGTTGTCGACCAGCTGAATCGCCGGTTCCAGGTCTTTCAATACCTTTCCGACCGCTTTCTCAAGGCAAATCCCATCCCGGGTGTCGAGCTGAAGTAGCCCCGTTCTCCTTTCGGACGTTCTTCTCGTGTGCCCCCTGGCCTCTTTGGCAGGGGGTACGTCATTTAACGGCTATTACCCATCTTTGTTACCAATTATCGGAAGCATTTCTGTTATATAGCTGTAATACGGTCGCGCTGGTGTACACAGGGCTCATGCGGCATATTGTTGACACTTTTTCGGGGTGCTTTGGTCGGGCACAGTCAATTCAGCGTGTTACGACTGAGGATGTGGCGTCTGCCGGATGGGGTGGTCTGGGTCGAGCAGTTTTGGCATGTTCGTTGCTGTTCAAGAAATCGTCTGAGAAAGAGCAAGCGTCGGTGTCTTGACGATCAATGAACGCAATGAAAGGAGAAAAGAAGATGAAACGAATTGTCACCCTCATGGCAGCACTGTCCCTGGCAGCCGCTGCAACCACGGCCTTCGCTGGAAGCGCGGTCATTTCCGGCACCAAGCACAACCTCAGTACTGGCAGTACCGCCAGCTACAAGGCGGGGGCGGGTGGTACGGGCCAAATCTGCGTGTTCTGTCACACGCCGCACAACGCGGCCCAGAATATTCCGCTCTGGAACCGGCAGGCAACCGCGAGTACCGCGGCCGGCACCTTCCAACTCTACTCCTCCGTGACCATGAAAAACTCCAAGCACAAGACCGGCTTCACCTCGGAGAGTATCTCCCTCTTCTGTATGAGCTGTCATGACGGAAGTGCCCTTGGCGGTACCGCCATGATCAAGAACGCTCCGGCCGACGGCACCACCGACATGGCTGCCGGCGTTCCCGGCGGTGGCCCCGGCATCGCCGGTGGGCGGGATGCCAACCTCGGCACCGACCTGAAGAACGACCACCCGGTCAACTTCCGGGTGCTGGTATCTGACCCCGGCATCGGCACGGTAACCGGCAACACCATGAAGACCGGGTCGGTCACCAACTCGTTCCCGCTCTTCGCCTCCAACGGCAACGACAAGTACCTTGAGTGCGGCAGCTGTCACTCGGTTCACAACGACACCAACTCCCCCTTCCTCCGGACCACGAACTCCGGCAGCAAGCTCTGCCTCGGGTGCCACGTCAAGTAGTCGTGCAGGTGACATTCAGCGGGGGCGGACATTGTTCGCCCCCTTTTTTTTGCCTTGGCTTCAGGCTGGTCGAGCGGGCTGTGTCGGGTAGGGGTTTTGGCTTGCCGGCATGCCGTTGAAAAGCGTTGCTGTGGTCTGTGGTTCGACCGGGGAAACATGGTCAAAATAATGTCATTTGTTGGATGGTTGCGACATTATTCCACTAGATTGCGGTGTTGTGTTAGGGCTCGAAATTTGCATATTTTTTTATAGTTGGGTCTGCTCTCTTTATACTGTGCGCTAAATAACCAAAATTTGGCCCGTCAATGTCGATACGTCACCTTTCAATCTGCGCTGCACTCCTTCTGGCAATCCAGGCCGTCTCTCTGCTCGGCCCGCGGCCGCTCCATGCCCGGGTCAGCGGTGAGGTCGATCTCGGCTATGTTCAGTATGATGCCGAAGCGAATGGGCAGAAGGTGACGTCGGCCAATTCCTTCCACCACCGCTATTCGCTGCTCTACTCTACCGCGGGCTCCCTCTATGGCGGTCGTGTCGGTTCGTACGACGTGACGGTCGGTTACGAGTGGGGTTCGTTCAATACCAAAATACGGAATCCCAACGATTCGAGTGCCGACCAGAACCCCTCCATCAGTGCCGGCCATGTCCTCTATCGCGGGGAGCTGGTTGTCGACCCGCTGGAGCTCCCTCTGAAGATGAGGCTCTACAGCTACGACATGAACAGGGTCAGCATGCTTGAGGACACCGTGCCGATCAGTTCTTCCACCATGATTCGTCCCGGGCTCATCACCAACCTGATCGACGGTACGCACATCGCCACTGGCGCAACCCTTCTGTTCGGGGTCAAAAACGGCCTGACCAACGGCTACAACGCAATCTTCAGGCACATTCCCCTGGTAATGGTCGATTACCGTGACGAGTACAACAAGGACACGAAGAGTTCCTCGCCGGTCGATACCCGCATGCGGCGCCTGGCCTTTGTGAGCCTCAATAAGCGCGACAACTGGTTTCACTACCGCACGACCCGCTTCGAGGACAACCTGAGCCCGTTCCAGTCATTCACCGAGAGCCAGATCCAGATTGGTACCGTGGACCACACCCTGAACCGTCGATGGATCGACCTCACCAACTGGCTGAAGATCTCCACCGATATGCAGTTCACGAAGCATTCGAGCGCCACCGCCGCCAACACCTTTGAAGCCTACGACCTGAACTTTTTCGCTATTGCCACCCGCCAGGCCTGGGACGCCCGGACCTTTTCCACCTTCTCCCGCGTTCTGGACCAGCAGGGACTTTCACTGGAGCGGACCGTTCCGGTTTATGCCAGTGGCGTCTGGGGAGCCGACGGGAATTGGAATGGCATGCTCTCCTCGCGGGAGCGGCGGGTGAGAAGAGTGGACGGTAGCGAGAACCTCACCTCGAACGTGAACGGTTCGCTGCGGAGCGACCTGTTTTCGCGGTCATCCTTTACCCTCGGCACAAGCGTCAAGGCTGAGCATACGGACACCGACGGCGTGAAGCTTCTTTCCCTGGAGGGGGGGGTGGAGACAGCCAGCACCCGCCGGTTCTCCCGCGATTATTCGCTGGGCGCCGGGTACACCATCAAGTATTTTGACTCATCCAACGGCTCTCGTGGTTCTTCGTCCTATCTGAACCAGAACCTGTACGGTCGGGTTATCCACTCGCCATCCACCTCCCTGCGGCTGGAACTTAACGAGCAGATCTCCGCCGGCAGCGGCTCCAACCCCCAGAATTTCTCCAACTCGTCGGTTATCGTGAACAGCGATTTCAACAACAGCAGTGCGGGCGGCTCGACGGTCGCCAGTAATTTCCAGCGGCGGGACAACACCGTCAACGAGTACCTTCGCTCCGTGACCACTGCCGGAGCCTATTGGTCTCCCGTGCCCCGCGTGACCGTCTCGTTCACCGTCAGTGAGGATGTGCTTGCCAGGCCCGACCTGCCGACCGATTACCTCACATCGGTTCGCAACACCATCGATTATTCCACCCCTACCTTTCTTGCCAGGATCAGGAGCAGCTACAACTACCGCGTGGAAGGGGGGGCCAGTATCGGTTTCCTGGAAAGTCAGGGGGCCGTGGAATACCGTCCAAACCGAAACCTTGAATCGTCGCTTGTGTTTACCTACAGCAAGGGCGACATTGCAAAGGGGCTCACAAGCGAGTATATAGACCTGCGGCAGCGGCTCGGCTACACCTTCTATACCTTCAGCGGCGTAAGCAGGAAACTGCTGGAACTCACCCAGGAGTTCACTTATAATACCTCGGTTAATGCCGGTGACCTGGGCAATATCGTTGACACTACTCGCCGTTTCTCCCTCGGGGCCCGGTACTTCCCCCTGAAAAATCTCTATCTCGGGGCCTTTGGCCAGTATTCGTTCATCGATCCGGGCGGAGTCTCGGAACTGGTATACAACGGCACCATCGGTCTTTCCTTTCGCAAGCTCCAGGCGTCCCTGGACTATGCCTACGGCAAGCGCAACGGCAGCGACAACCGGATCGAGAAGCGGATTGCCGCCAATGTGAAGAAGTTTTTCTGATGGACTCTCCGCCCTCCCGCACCCTCGGCAGGGCGTGACCTAATGGTGAGAAACAGCCGGGCGGCAGCCCGGTTTTTTCGTGTGCGTGATCATGGACGACAGCGTAACGTTGACGATAATCATACCGGTCAAGCCGGGCGGTGCCGTGAGGGCTCTGGGCCGACTGCGCGACGCCGTGTATCCGGCGGCCGGCCTCGAAGTGCTGGTTGCCGAGGGGCGCCGGCCGAGCCGCCAGCGGAACCGTGCCGCGTCCCTCGCCCGGGGAGATATCCTCTACTTCCTCGATGACGATTCCCTGGCCGATCCAGGCTCACTTCAAAGGGCGGTGCGGCACTTCGCAGACCCCTCCGTTGCCGCCGTGGGCGGCCCCTCCCTCACCCCCGACTCCGATTCCCTTCTGCAGCGCGCCATAGGCATTGCCCTTGCGTCGCCCTTTGGCGGTGGTGGTGCCCGGAACCGTTATCGGAAGACCGGGACGTCCCGGCCTACCAGTGAGCGGGAACTGATCCTCTGCAACCTGGCCTTCCGTCGGGAGCTCTTTCTGGAGCTTGGCGGGCTTGACGAGCGTCTGTATCCCAATGAAGAGAACGAGCTGATGGATCGGGTCATGGCTCAGGGGGGGCGTCTGATTCATGATCCGGACCTGGCCGTCCAACGGAGTCAGCGGCCTACCTTCCGGGCTTTTGTGCGCCAGTTTCTGGGCTACGGCCGGGGGCGGGGGGAGCAGACCCGGATCAGCGGCTTCAGGGGATGGGTCGATTTCGCGCCGTCCCTCTTTCTGCTCTACCTGTCACTGTTGCCGCTGGCGCCGAAGGCGGTCTGTTTTCTGCCGTTACTCTGCTACGGCGCAGCGGTTATCCTCTCGGCCGTTGCCGCCTCTGCGGCGGCCGGGCTCCCGTCGGCATTCCCGTTGCTTCTTGTCCTCTTTCCCGCACTCCACCTCTCGTACGGCGCGGGTCTGCTGAAGGGGCTCGTCGTCCCTCGGTACGCCCGGAACAGGGGCGGGGGAGAACAGGTCACCATCAGGACGGTGAAGGCGATGGGTGAGCCGTGGCCCCATGGCGAAACCGGGGAGGAGCCCCTGTGACGTTCCCCGCCCCGCTTGCAACAAAGAGGCTCTTTCTTCTCTTCTTTCTCCTGATGACGCTCACGATCTACGGGAACACCTTCTTTAACCAGTGGACCTACGACGACCTGCCGGTGGTGGTCCAGAACCCCGACGCCCGCACCCTCGACTCGTTTCTGAAGAACACGGTCCCTGGCCGCCCACTGCGGGAGCTCTCCTATATCCCCGATCACCTCCTCTTCGGTGACCGCCCCGCCGGCTACCATATCCAGCAACTGGGGTGGCACGGGATGAACGGGTTTCTCCTCTTCCTGCTCCTTCACGGCCTCGGAGTGGAGATCCCCGCTGCGCTTGTGGGGGCATTACTGTTCCTGGTCCACCCGTTCCAGGCTGAATCCGTTGCCAACATCTCCCACCGCAAGGAGCTGCTGGCCCTCTTCTTTGTCCTTTCCAGCGCGCTCCTGCACCTGAAGGCCCTGGCGGCGAGCGGCGGCCGGCGGTGGCTGTGCGCGGCCGGTGCGGTTGGCGCGTATGCGGCGGCCCTGGGAGCCAACGAGACGGCGGTGGCCCTTCCCCTGGCGTTGGTGCTGATGGAATGGCTTGCGGTTCCCCGGGAACGATGGCTTCTGCTCCGCCGGCCCCTCCTGCTGGCGCTGGTGTTCGGGGCGGCGGGCGTGCTGGCCGCATGGCGCTACCAATGGCTTTTCTCGGCCCGGCAGCTCTATACGGTCTACTCCAAGAACAACTTCACCGCCACGGCGGACTATCTTCCGCTGTTCATGGCGTCCCTGCGCTCCTTCGGGTTCTACCTGGGGAAGATCATCTTGCCGGTGGGACTTGCTCCCGAGTACGTGTTCCGGCTCTCGGCAAGCATCCTTCAGCCGTGGGCCTGGGTGGGGGCAGTACTTCTGGCCGGCGGTGCCGCGCTGGTCCCTCTGGCACGGCGGGCGATGCCCCTTCTGGCTCTGGGTGCCGGGTGGTTCCTTGCCTTCTGGCTGCCGGTCTCGAACCTGGTGCCGGCGGGGTATCTGGTGGCCGACCGTTATATGTACCTCTGTCTCCCGGGCGGAGCGTTCGCGGCCGCGGCCCTCATCACCCGGTTTCCGAAACGGGGAGTCTTCGGCGCGGCCCTTGCCGTTATCCTTGCGTGGGCGCTCCTGACCGTGGTACAAAACGGCCACTGGCGCACCGAGCATACCCTCTGGCGCCACGCGGCACGGGTCAACGCCGACTCCACCTGGGTTCGCGGGGCTGCGTCCAAGAGTTATCTTTCCACTGGGGAACTGGACCAGGCCCGGGAGCACGCCCGGGCCGCCATCGCCCTCAGTTCCTATAACGTCGAGGCCTACCTGACCCTGGCCCGGGTCGAGGAGCGGCGGGGTGATCTGGCCGAGGCCCTGAGGAATTACCAGCTTTTCGTGGCCTTGGGGCAGGTGGATTTCCCGCAGGAGACGGCCCGGATACGTGCACACATCCCCTTTCTCAAGGGGCAGTTGAATCTACAGGGGAAACCGTAGTGGACCTGAGCATCGTCATACCGATATACAACGAAGAGGATAACATCCTTCCACTCCATGAGCGGGTGAGCGGAGCCCTTGCGGGCAGCGGCTTCGATTACGAGCTGATCCTCGTGGACGACGGCTCCAGCGATGGCTCCTTCGCGCTCCTGCGGGGGGTCGCGGAGCGGGACCGGAGGGTTAAGGTGATCCGCTTCCGCCGCAACTTCGGCCAGACCGCGGCCATGGCCGCCGGCTTCGACGCCGCCCGGGGGCGGGTGATCGTCCCCATGGACGGCGACCTGCAGAACGACCCGGCCGACATCCCGATGCTCCTGGCAAAGATCGACGAGGGGTACGACGTGGTCTCCGGCTGGCGCAAGGATCGCAAGGACACCTTCGTCAACCGTCGGCTCCCCTCCATCATCGCCAACGGCCTCATCTCCCGCATGACCGGGGTCCACCTCCATGACTACGGCTGCACCCTCAAGGCCTACCGCCGGGAGGTGCTGGAAGGGGTGAACCTCTATGGCGAGATGCACCGCTTCGTGCCGGCCCTGGCTTCCCAGGTCGGCGCCCGGGTGGCGGAACTGCCGGTGCGGCATCACCCGAGGCTCCACGGCACCAGCAAGTACGGCATCTCCCGCACCATGCGGGTGGTCCTCGATCTGATGACCGTCACATTCCTGCTTTCCTATTCCACCAAGCCGATCCAGCTTTTCGGCAAGTGGGGGATCTACACCATCCTGGCCGGGTTCGTGACCGGCGGCCTCACCCTCTACATGAAGCTTTTCGAGGGGATGAGCATGAACCGCAACCCGCTTCTGACCCTCACCGCCTTCCTCCTCTTCGGCGGAGTCCAGTTCATCGCCTTGGGGCTCCTCGGCGAGCTGAACGCCCGGACCTATTACGAGGCCCAGGCCAAGCCGATCTATGTGGTCAGGGAACGGATAAACCTTGAGTAAGGGACGGCTCAGGATTCTCATGCTCGCCCCCACCCCCTACTTTGCCGACCGGGGGTGCCACGTCCGGATCTACGAGGAGGCCCGTGCCCTCATGGCGCTGGGGCACGACGTCCGGATCGCCACCTACCACCTGGGGCACGACATGCCGGGGATTCCCACCGTGCGGACCGTCCGGGTCCCGTGGTACTCGAAGCTCGCCGCCGGCCCCTCCTGGCACAAGCCGTACCTCGACATCCTCCTTTTTTTCACGGCGCTCAAGGAGGCCCGTTCCTTCCGCCCCCACCTGATCCATGCCCACCTCCACGAGGGGGGCTTCATCGGCGCCTTCCTGGCGAAGATCCTCCACCTGCCGCTCCTCTTCGACTGCCAGGGAAGCCTCACCGGCGAACTGACCGACCACGGCTTCGTCCGGAAAGACTCGCTGCTCTTCCGCCTCTTCGCGCGGTTGGAGGGGTGGATCAACCGGGCGGCCGACGCCATCGTCACCAGCTCCGGCGCCGGTCGGGACGATCTGGTCCGCCGCTGGGGGATTCCGGCAGAGAAGGCGACGGCCCTCATCGATGGGGTTGATACGGCGGTCTTCCGCCCCTATCCCCGGGATGAGGTGCGCCGCCGGCTCCGGATTTCTCCCGACGTTCCCCTTGTGGTCTTTCTGGGGGTTCTGAACCGCTACCAGGGGATCGATCTGATCCTTTCCGCCGCGGTGATCCTGAAGGCCCACGGGAGTCCGGTTCGCTTCCTGGTCATGGGGTTTCCCGAGGAGGGGTACCGGCAGAAGGCCCGGGAGCTGGGAGTCGACGACATGGTCACCTTCACCGGCAGGATCGACTACGCCAAGGCGCCCGTCTACCTCTCTGCAGGCGACTTGGCCGTTTCACCGAAGATTTCTCCCACCGAGGCCAACGGCAAGCTCTTCAACTACATGGCCTGCGGGCTTCCCACCATCGTCTTCGATACGCCGGTGAACCGGGAGATCCTGGGGGATAGCGGCGTCTACGCCCGCTTCGGCGATGCCGGCGACCTGGCGAACCGGGTCACCGAACTGGCCGCAAACGCCAAACGACGGGAGGAGCTTTCCCGGCAGGTCCGTGAGCGGGCCGAGCGCGAGCACTCCTGGCAGGCCCGGGGGATGGCGCTGGAGGAGCTCTACCGGACGGTGCTGCGCCGGCGCGGCGGTGCCGGGAGGCGGTAATGACCCGGTCTCCTCTGCGGGAAACCCTTGTCCCCTGTCTCATCATCGTGGCGGCGGCCTTCCTCCTCCTCTCGGGCACCTTCGGCTACCAGTGGACCTATGACGACCTGCCCGTCGTGGTCGAAAACCCCGACATCCGCTCCCTCTCGGCATTCCTGGAGAACCGCCAGCCGGGGCGCCCCCTGCGGGAACTGACCTACCTTCTCGATTACCGCCTCTTCGGCCTTGAACCGTCCGGCTGGCATATCCAGAACATCCTCTGGCACGGCCTGAACGCCGCGTTTCTCTTCCTCCTTGCCTGCCGAACCGGGGCTGGCAGGTTCGCTGCCTTCGGCGCCGCGCTCCTCTTCCTCGCCCACCCGGTGACCGTGGAGGTAACGGCGAACGTCTCCCACCGCAAGGACAGCCTTGCCCTGGCCTTCTGTCTCCTGGCGGTTCTGGCCTATGCCCGGTTCCTCGATTCGTTGCCCCGCCGGTGGGGATGGCTGGCAACGGCCGCGGCTGCGTGGGGGGTGGCCCTTGCCGCCAAGCAGAACGCCCTCGTTCTTCCCGCCGTGCTCATTGCCTGGGAGCTGGCCTTTGTCCCGGAGGCAGAGCGCCTCCTGACCCGGAGCCGACGAGTTCTGGTTGTTGGCACGGGGCTGCTGGCGGCTGGAACCGTCGGATGGTATATACATCTCCTCACGAGTGCGGAGTTCGCCGTCGCTGTCCGTAACGCCCTGGTCAAGATGGAAGGCTATGGCGACTGGACCGTGGGGGCCTACGTCCGCCTTGTCCTGAAATCCTGGAGCTTCTCCCTCGGAAAGCTTCTCTGGCCGCTGAGCCTGGCTCCCGAGTACACCTTCCCGGCTCCCGCCTCCTGGCTCGATCCCTGGATTGTCGCCACGCTCCTGGCGCTTGGCTGCCTCGGCGGTCTGCTGTGGTACGGTCTCCGGCGGCAGCCGCTTCTCTTCTTCGGCCTTGCCTGGGCGGTCGCCTTCTTTCTTCCCACCTCCAACATCGCCGGCCACACCGCCTATTTTGCCGCCGACCGCTACCTCTACGCCCCCCTGGCCGGGATCGTGCTGACCCTCGCCGTGCCGCTGGCAGCCCTTGCCCGGACGAAGCGACAGATGGCGGTGGCCACTGTCGCGGCCCTTGTCGTCACCCTCGCGTTCCTCTCCTGGCGCCAGAGCCAGGTCTGGCGGACCCAGGAGAGCCTCTACCACCATATCCTGCAGGTGAGTCCCCTGTCCCTGGTGGGGCTCACGGGGATGGCGAACGTGGAGCTGGCGCGGGGCGAGCTGGACAAGGCCCTGAGCCTCTTCTCCGATGCGCTCCGGCGGGCTCCCGACGACCCGATGATCATCACCAATATCGGCTCCATTCATTACCGCCGGGGGACGGTGGAGGAGTCGACCGCCTGGTTCCGGCGGGCCCTTGCCACCCGGCCCGGCTACGTGGAGGCCCTCATCAACCTGGGGGCCGCCTGCGACGATCTGGGGCGGACCGGCGAGGCGGTCGACGCCTTGACGAAAGCGCTGGCTCTGAATCCCCGCTCCGAGAAGGCCCTGACCAACCTGGGGGTTCTCCGTGAACGCCAGGGGCGCCTGCCCGAAGCCGAGGAACTGCACCGTCGGGCCATTGCCCAACTCCCCGGCTACGGCGACGCCCACTACAACCTGGGCGTTGTCCTGTTCCGCCGGGAAAAGCTCGCCGAGGCCAGCGACTCCTTTGCCGAGGCGGCGCGGCTCATGCCCCGCAATGCCGATGCGCTCCTGAATCTGGGGGTCACCCGCGCGAAGCTCGGCGACCGCTCCGGCGCGACGGCGCTGCTGCCTGCGCTGAAGGGTCTCGAACCCGGCGCGGCGCGGCGGCTTGAGGAGGCCCTGGCGGAGGGGGAAAAGTGAGCACCAACCCGCCGATTTCCCGTTGCAAAACCGGATATGCTGGTGTATTGTTCACGCCATGAACGATATTCATGAAAAGGGTCTCGACACCTACCGTTCGTTTCTGCTCCTCTCGGAGATCGCCACCGAGGAGCCCGTCTCCCAGCGGGAGCTGGCCCGGCGGGCCGGCATCGCCCTGGGGCTCGTGAACTCCTACCTGAAGAACCTTGTGGCAAAGGGGTATGTACGGGTCAAGGCGTTTCCCCGCAACCGCTACGCCTATCTCCTAACCCCCCAGGGGATCGCCGAGAAGAGCCGCCTCGCCTACAACCACCTGAGCTACTTCACCACCCTCTACCGGGTTGCCCGGCAGGACTACCTGGCCCTCTTCCGCCAGCTGAAGGAGGAAGGGGTGACGCGGGTCGCCTTCTGCGGCGCGGACGAGGTGGCGGAGATCGCATACCTGTCGCTCCGGGAGACGGGGCTGGAGCTGGCCCTGGTCATGGACGTGGGTGCCGGGGGAGAAGAATTCTTCGGCAAGCAGGTGGTCTCCATCCCCCACGGGCTCCTGGCCGGAAACCACCGGATCGTCATCACCTCGTTCAAGCGGGGAGAGGCGTTGCGGGAGCAGCTTCTGCAGCGGGGAGTCGAGCCGGAATCCATCTACACGGTCGGCGGTATGGCGCCGACTGATGATATGACCCATGAACCAATCACGACGGAGGAACACTAGATGAAAAAGGCACTCATCACCGGCATCACGGGGCAGGACGGCTCCTATCTGGCGGAACTGCTCCTGGCCAAGGGGTACGAGGTCCACGGCATGATCCGCCGTTCCTCTTCCTTTAACACGGAGCGGATCGATCACCTCTACCGGGACCCCCACGAGACCGGTGTCCGGCTCTTCCTCCACTACGGGGACCTGAACGACGCCAGCTCCATCAACAAGCTGCTGCGGGACATCCGCCCCGACGAGATCTACAACCTCGGGGCCCAGAGCCACGTGCGGGTCTCCTTCGACGTTCCCGAGTACACCGGCGAGATCGACGCCCTCGGCACCGTTCGCATCCTGGAGGGGATCCGGGAGACGGAGCTGAACACCCGGTTCTACCAAGCCTCCTCCTCGGAGCTCTACGGCAAGGTGGTGGAGACCCCCCAGAAGGAGACCACCCCCTTCTATCCCCGCTCCCCCTACGCCTGCGCCAAGGCGTACTCCTACTATATAACCGTCAACTATCGGGAGAGCTACGGGATGTACGCCTGCAACGGCATCCTCTTCAACCACGAGTCTCCCCGCCGGGGCGAGACCTTCGTCACCCGGAAGATCACCCGGGCCGCGGGCCGGATTATGGTGGGACTCCAGGACCGCCTCTACCTGGGTAACCTGGACGCCAAGCGGGACTGGGGCTTTGCCGGCGACTACGTGGAGGCCATGTGGCTCATGCTTCAGCAGCAGGAGGCCGACGACTACGTCATCGCCACCGGCGAGACCTACTCGGTGCGCCTCTTTGCGGAGAAGGTCTTTGCCCGCCTCGGCATGCCCCTGGAGTGGCAGGGGAAGGGTGAGCACGAGAAGGGGATCGACGCCAAGACCGGGAAAATCCTCATCGAGATCGATCCCCGCTACTTCCGCCCCGCCGAGGTGGATCTCCTCCTGGGTGATTCCACCAAGGCCCGCAAGGCCCTCGGGTGGACGCCGCGGACCGACTTCGAGGGGCTCGTGGCCATGATGACTGATGCCGACCTGGCCTTGGCAGAGCGGGAGAAGCGGGCCGATGGATAGGAGCGCAAAGATCTACGTCGCCGGCCATCGGGGGCTCGTTGGGTCGGCCATCGTCCGCAGACTCCAGGCGGAGGGGTATGGGAACCTTCTGCTTCGAACCAGCGCCGACCTGGATCTGCGGGACCAGGGGGCCGTTACCGCCTTCTTCGAGCAGGAGCGTCCCGAGTACGTCTTCCTCGCCGCCGCCCGGGTGGGGGGGATCGTGGCCAACAACAGCTATCCGGCCGACTTCATCTACGACAACCTCATGATCGAGGCCAACGTCATCCACAGCGCTTGGATAAGCGGGGTTAAGAAGCTCCTCTTCCTGGGGAGCACCTGCATCTACCCGAAGATGGCACCCCAGCCCATCAGGGAGGAGTATCTGCTGACCGGCCCCCTGGAGCCCACCAACGAGCCCTACGCCGTGGCGAAGATCGCCGGGATCACCCTTTGCCAGTCATACAACCGTCAGCACGGCACCCGGTTCATCGCCGCCATGCCGACCAACCTTTACGGTCCGGGGGACAATTTCGACCTGGAGACCTCCCACGTCCTGCCGGCCCTGATCCGAAAGGTCCATGAGGCGAAGGTGGCCGGGGCGCCGACGGTCACCGTCTGGGGGACCGGGTCGCCGTTCCGGGAGTTCATCCACGTGGACGACGTGGCCGATGCCAGCGTTTTCCTCATGGCGTGCCACGAAGGGAACGACATCGTCAACATCGGCAGCGGCGAAGAGATCTCCATCCGCGACCTGGCGCTTCTGGTGAAGAAGATAGTCGGCTTCCCGGGGGAACTGGTGTTCGACACCACAAAACCCGACGGCACTCCCCGCAAGCTCTCGGACGTCTCGCGACTCAATTCCCTCGGCTGGCGGCACCGGGTCGGGCTGGAGGAGGGGATAGCCTCCGTCTATGCCTGGTACCTCACAAGCCTGAACGGCTGACGATGGGCTGGGCCGGGAGCAGATTCCTGCCCGGGTTTATCCGGCGGAGGATTGAGGGGCGCAGCACCCTTCAGGCCATCATCGGCAACACCGGTTGGCTCATGGCCGACAAGGTGGTGCGGATGGGGCTCGGCCTCCTGGTGAGCGTCTGGGTGGCCCGCTACCTGGGGCCGGCGCAGTTCGGGGTCATGAACTACGCCATCTCCTTCGTGGCCCTTTTCATTAACCTGGCGGCCCTGGGGCTCGACGGCATCGTGGTGCGCGAACTGGTCAACGAGCCGCAGGAGCGGTGCGCGATCCTCGGTACCGCCTTCGTGCTCCGGTTGGCCTGCGGTATTGTCGCCTTCGGCCTGACCATCGGCGCCATCATTCTGCTGCGTCCCCACGACGGGCTTGTGCTCCAGGTCATGGTGATCACGGCAGCCCTGACCATAACCCAGGCCTTCGATGTGGTCGATTTTTGGTTCCAGTCCCAGGTGGCCTCCAGATACTCGGTACTGGTGCGCAACGGAGCGTTCCTGGTGGCGGCGGCGGTCCGGGTGGGGTTGATTCTGACCCAGGCGCCGCTCATGGCCTTCGTCTGGACCATCCTGGCCGAGTCGGCCCTGGCTGCCTTCGGGCTGATGTTCGCCTACCAGGGGAGGGAGCGGCTCCTGGGGGCCTGGCGTACGAGCCGCGACTGGGCCGGGCGGCTGCTGCGGGACAGCTGGCCGCTCCTTCTGGCCAGCTTTTCCATGGTGATCTATCTGAAGGTGGACCAGGTGATGCTCGGCGAGATGGTCGGCAGCGATGCGGTGGGTATCTACGCCGCCGCCGCGAAGATTTCAGAAATCTGGTACTTCATCCCCCTGACCATCGTCTCGTCGGTCTTCCCGTCGGTGGTGAAGGCCCGTGCTGAGAACGAGGGGCTCTACCAGCGGCGACTCCAGCGGCTCTTCTGCCTCATGACCGCCACCTCCCTGGGGCTGGCGGTGCCGATGACGGTGGCCGCGCCGTACGTGATCAGCCTGATCTACGGCGAGGCGTTCGCTGCCGCCGCGCCGATCCTGGCCATCCATATCTGGGCCGGGCTCTTCGTCTTTGTTGGCGTGGCCCAGTCATCCTGGGACCTGGCGGAGAATCTGACCCGGCTCTACCTGGTCAGGTCCGTGGGGGGAGCGGTGGTCAACGTGGTGCTGAACCTGGTGCTCATCCCCGCCTACGGCGGGATCGGTTCCGCCATTGCCACGGTGGTTTCCTACGCCTGCGCCTACTACCTGTTCAACCTGTTCAGCGCCCGGACGCGGCCCATTTTCATCTGCCAGAGCCGATCGATCCTTTTCCTCCGCTACCTGCGGCAGGTGATGTAACTCACGGGAGAATGCGAAGCACCATGAAGCAGATCTATGTGGACAAGAATGTCAGGATTTTTTCGGGGGAGGAGGCGAAGAGGGCCCTCCGGGAGAAGAACGACCTTTCGTTTGTGGACGAGGGTGAGGGGGTTGTTGCCGTCCCCCGGGAGCGGTGGGAGGAGGCCCAGTACGCCGAGCGGCTCCACTGGATGGAGCGGGGGTATAAGTCCATCGAGGACCGCAACGATTACCACGAGAGCGCGTTCGAGGATTACGGCGCACTGCAGGGGAGAACCTTCGGCCATGCCCTCGAGATGGGGTGCGGGCCGTTCACCAATCTGCGGATCATCGGGAAGCACTGCACCATCGAGAGGTGCTCCCTGCTTGATCCCCTCATCGGGGAGTATGTTTCGCACCCCAACTGCACCTATGACCGGAACAACCTCTACCTGGCCCAGCGCCTGTCCCGGAAGACCATCATCAACATGGTGCTGGGGAGATATTTCACGCCGCTTTACAACTCACTCAGAAAGAGGCTGAACCCGACGATCCCGGTGGCTGCGCTCCTTGCCTGCCCCGTGGAGCAGATGCCCGTGGACCAGACCTACGACTTGGTCTGCATCATCAACGTGATCGAGCACTGCTACGACACCAATCTCGTATTCGCGAACATTTTGAAGGTGTTGAAGCCAGGCGGGGTGATCGTGTTCCACGACCGCTATTACGATCACGATGAAGTGCTCGATATTGTCCAGAACCAGTATGACGCCGCCCATCCGCTCAAGGTTGACCGCAGGCGCATCGACTCCTTTCTGTCGGACAATTTCGAGCCCCTGTTCAGGCAGGTCACCCATAACTGCTCCATGGCCGATGGCATCGACGACGTCATTGCCTATGACGAGCTCTATTTCATAGGGGCGCGGACCCGCTGACGGGTCGTTCCCGCGGATGTCGGCATGATCGCCCAGTTCCTGTGGACCACCAGGGGGGACGAAGCCCTGGAGCAGGCGGTGCCGGTTCTCTGGCACGGCGAGCACCTGCGCCGCCAGGGATGGAGCAACCCGATCACCCTCTGTTTCCTCCAGGGGCTGGAGCTGCTCTCCCCCGGCTACCGCGGGAGGCTGGTCGAGCTCGGGTACGAGATCGTCGATTGTGGGCCCCGGGCCGCCGCCCTTACGGAACGGTACCCCCGCGGTCGGGAGCTCTCCACCACGTCGCGCTGCTGGTTCCTGCGCTGGAACGTGCTCCATGAACTGGCTACGGAACGTGGTGCGGAGACGGTCGTTCACCTGGACGGCGACGTGGTGCTCCTGGCCGATCCCCGTGACGTGTATCGGGACGTGGCCGGCAAGACCTTCATGCTCCAGGGGTGTCCGGCCCTGACGGTCATCAGCGATCCGTCATGGTTCGCGGTCTGGGAAGAGGAGCTGGCACGCCTCCTGGCCGACCGGCCCTCCTATGTGGCGGCGGCCATGGCCGAAAAGGCCGATCCCCACCGGCCGGACCGGGAGTTTTGCAACCTGTGCGCCTATGGGCCGGAGCCCTTTGAGGATCAGGACATGCTGGAGTACCTTGTTGCAGCGGGGCGTCTCCCCCAGGCACGGACCGCCGAGGTCTACGACTCCGGCTTCTACTGGATACAGAATCCGCTCCTGCCGGGAGAGTGGCACGGGGAGCAGGCCGCCGGCGCCCTCCGGCGGGTGGTGGAGCGCGGCGGCATCCCCCATGTTGGTGACAAGCGGGTGGCGTTCTACCATTTTCAGAACAACTTTGCCCAGTATTGCCGCAGCTGGCAGCATTTTTCACGCATCGGGCTGGGCGGGGTGGCAGCGCTGCTCAGGCCGGCCGGTGCCGGACGTCTGAATTCCCGGCTGGCGGCCGCGGGAGGGAAAGTGCTCGATCTGGCCTATCGGCGGTTGAGCCGGCGGGCGGTCTACGAGGACGTCTTCCGCACCAATCCGGTCACGGGAAACCGGTACGTCACGGACATCGTCAACTCCTGCTGGGAGTGAAGGCCTCTGCAAGGATACTTACGTTATGGGAATCACCTCATCGAACATCAGGCTGGTGGCGAAGGCACTGAAGGGGAAGGACGTCGGGGGCGCAAGCGCCTTGATCTATTCCGTGCTGGGGGTCCAGGGGACCTATCCCGAGGTGGAGCGCATCCTGGCCGAGGAGAGGTACCCACTGCGCAGCCTGGCGGACCACGAGGTCGTGCTGGATTCGGTCACCCAGTTCGGCACCACCATCCATGTGACCACCCTCTTCAGGATGTTCGGCTATGGGGCGGTGGATACCCTTGACCTCTTCCCCGACGAGCACCCCGCAATCATCGCCGACCTGAACGAGCCGCTGCCGCCCGAGCTCTGGAACCGCTACGACCTGGTCTTTGACTCGGGAACCGCCGAGCACTGCTTCAACGTAAAAGAAGTCCTGGGGAATGCGGTCCGGGCGCTGAAGGTGGGGGGGCGAGTGATGCATATCCTGCCGATGTCGGGCTTTGCCGGCCACGGCTTCTACCAGTTTTCCCCGGATCTCTTCAGCGCGTTTTACGGGAAGAACGGCTTTGACGAGGTCGAGATCAAGATTGAGCTTCGTATCGGCCTGAAGGCCTATTACTTCGATTTCGACCCGGACCGGCCCCTGCCGGGCGATTTCTGGGGAATCCCGGCCCAAGTTTTTTTTGCCGCCCGCAAGACCCGGCAGGTGGACGGGATCACCATGCCGAACCAGAGCGTCTTCGAGCTTCCCCTGGACCATCCGCTTCGGGCCGCCAGAAAGGACACTCCGCTGATTCTCCTGGCAAAGAGGCTGCTCCCCGATGTGCTGAAGAAGTACCTGCTGCGGAAGCAGTTTTTCATGGGGACCACGCTCCATCCCCTGTGAGGAGAGGGCCGGATTCCATGAACTGCGCCATCTGTCAGGCACCAGCCAGCCCCTTTGCCACGGCGACCTTTCTGGGTAAACATCAGGCCCTCCTGTCCCGCTGCACCCGCTGCGGCTTCATCCAGGCCCGGGAGCCCCACTGGCTCCCCGAGGCCTACGGCGAGGCCATCAAGCGAAGCGACGTGGGGCTCGTGCGGCGAAACAGCCGGCTGGCCACGGTTACCGGGGCGGTCATTACCGCCTTTTTCGACCGAGGGGCCCGTTTTCTCGACTACGGCGGGGGGTACGGGCTCCTTGCCCGGATGATGCGGGACAAGGGGTACGACTTCTACCGCTGGGACAAGCACTGCGACAATCTCTTCGTCCGGGACTTCGAGGCCGCTGACGCCGATCGGGGTTCCTTCGCCCTGGTGACCGCCTACGAGGTGTTCGAGCACTTGCCAGCGCCCCTGGAGGATATCGGCGAGATGCTCCGCTTCTCCCGGAACATCCTCTTTACCACGGAACTTGTTCCCGATCCGTCGCCGTCCCCCGACCGGTGGTGGTACTATGGCCTGGAGCACGGCCAGCATGTCTCGTTCTACACCCGCAGGTCCTTGGCCGCCATTGCGGAAAGATTTTCGCTCCACCTCTGCACCAACGGCAGGTCGCTCCACCTGCTGACGGAGCGCCCCATCCCCTCGTGGATGTTCACGGCGCTCTCCTGGCGTCCGGCTGCCGTGGTGCTGAACGGCATCTGCCGGCGGCAGTCGCTCATTGGCGCCGACTACGAGCGGATCACTAAAGGAAATCCAGGAGAGGGACCACGCCGGCCATGAAGGAATTTTTCGACGATTACGTGCAGACGGTGTTCGGGGAGAACAACCAGGCGGAGTTCAAGTTCCGGCAGTTCGAGCGGAACTACCAGCGCTTCTTTCCCCAGAGACCGGATGCCCCCCTGCTGGATGTCGGAATCGGCCGGGGAGAGATGCTTTCCTCCATGAAGGCCTGGGGTTACACCGATTACCGGGGGATTGACATCTCTCCCAGCACCGTCGCCTTCTGCGCCTCCCTGGGGCTTCCCTGCGAGCGGGTGGAGGACACCGCCGCCTGGCTCCGGGAGCATCGGGGCAGCTTTGCCCTGATCACGCTGCTGGACGTGCTCGAACATGTACCGAAAGGAGAAACGGTGGCGTTCCTGGCGGCCTTGCGCGGAGCCCTTGCCCCCGGCGGTACGCTCATCGTGCAGGTTCCCAATATGCAGGCCCCCGACAGCCAGCTCCACCGCTACAACGACTTTACCCACGAGGCAGGCTTCACCGAGAACAGCCTGCGCCAGGTGCTCCTTACGGCCGGTTTCGGCGCCGTTTCCTTCCAGGGGTTCGAGGATTCCGTGGCCCGGACGCTCCGGGAAAAGGTGCGGCTCCTGCTCCGTCCCCTCTACTGGCGGCTGGTGCGGCTCACCCGCAAGCTGAACGGCAACCTCTCGCCCGCCATCCTGCATCCGGTCTTCTATGCCGTGGCCGCTTCGGGCGACGCGGCGACCGCGGAGGAACCATGAAAAAAGCGCTCATCACCGGCATCGCCGGCCAGGACGGCTCCTACCTGGCCGAGCTTCTCCTGGAGAAGGGGTACGAGGTCTACGGCATCGTCCGCCGGACCGCCATCGAGGATGCCCAGCACCGGCTCCGGAACCTGACCCACCTCCAGGACCGGATCCATCTGAAGGTCGCCTCCCTGGACAACGTACTCTCCATCATCAAGACCGTGAAGGACCTGCAGCCCGACGAGTGCTACCACCTGGCCGCTTCCAGCTTCGTCAGCTACTCCTTCGAGGACGAGCTCTCCATTATCAACAACAACGTGAACAGCACCCACTACCTCCTGGCGGCCCTGCGGGAGTTCGCCCCTGCCTGCCGGGTCTACTTCGCCGGCACCAGCGAGATGTTCGGCAACGCCGCCACCGCCCCCCAGGACGAGGCAACGCCGTTCAATCCCCGCTCCATCTACGGTATCTCCAAGGTGGCCAGCTACCACCTGGTGAAGAACTACCGCCAGCAGTACGGCATGTTCGCCTGCACCGGCATCCTGTACAACCACGAGTCACCCCGCCGGGGGTACGAGTTCGTCACCCGCAAGATCGTCTCCTCGGCGGTGCGGATCAAGCAGGGGCTCCAGAAGAATCTGGTCCTCGGCAACCTGGACGCGGTCCGGGACTGGGGTTATGCTCCCGACTACGTCCGGGCCATGTGGCTCATGCTCCAGGCTGACGCCCCCGACGACTACGTGGTGGCCAGCGGCGAGACCCACAGCGTCCGCCAGTTCGTGGACACGGTCTTCTCGTGCCTGGGGCTCGACTATAGCCGGTACGTGTCCACCGACCCGACGCTCTTCCGCCCCTCGGAGGCGGTTCCCCTCTGCGGCAATCCCGCACGGATCGTCTCCCGGCTCGGCTGGTGCCGGACCAAATCCTTCGAGGAGATCATCCGGCTCATGGTTGAGGAAGAGCTGCGGCGCTATGAAGATGCAGGAGGGGCCGGCGAGCCGTGAGGATCGGCCTCAACGCCATAAGTCTCGTCCCCGGCAGGATCGGCGGGATGGAGACCTACCTCCGCAACCTGGTGGCAACCCTCCAGCGGCTGGACACTGCAAACCGCTACGTGCTCATGGCCGATCCCCGCCACGCCGGGGCGATTCCCGTAACGGCGGAGAACTTTTCGGTCCGGACCTTCTCCTACGCCAAGCCCTCCCTGGGATGGTTCGCCCGGGGGGTGGTGCGGAACCTCACGGGGCGCGACATCCTGCGGGGGGCAGTGGACCGCCTGGCCGTGGACGTCATCCACCACCCCTTCACCGTCCTCACCCCGCCGGGGACGCGGATCCCGTCGGTCCTCACCTTCTGGGACATGCAGCACGAGTTCTTCCCGGAGTTCTTCGCTCCCCTGGACCTGCGGCGCCGCCGGATGCTCTACCGCAGTTCCGCCGAGGAGGCCACCCGGATCATCGTCAGCGCCACCTTCACCAAGGAGTGCCTCGTGGAGCGCTACGGGATCGACCCGGCAAAGATCACCGTCATCTTTACGGGGATCGGCGACGGATTCGGGGTCGTCGACGACGGGCGCCTCCTGGAGGGGGTCCGCGAGAGACATGGGCTCCGCCGCCCCTTCCTCTACTATCCGGCCGCCACCTGGCCCCACAAGAACCACCGGGCGCTCCTCTCGGCCTTCCGGCTCCTGGCGGATCGGGGGCTCTTCGACGGGGACCTGGTCCTGAGCGGCATCGCCATGCAGTCCCACGGCGAGATCCTTGCCGAAATCGGCCGCCTGGGGCTGGAGGAGAGGGTCCGGGTCCTCGGCTATCTCCCCACGGAAGAGTTGCCGCTCCTCTACAATCTGGCCACGGCCCTGGTCTTTCCCTCCCTCTTCGAGGGGTTCGGCATCCCCCTGGTGGAGGCCATGGCCTGCGGCTGTCCCATCATCTGTGCTGACGCCGCGTCGCTCCCCGAGGTGGCCGGCGATGCCGGGGTCCTCTTCGATCCCCGTTGCGTGGAGGAGATGGCCGAGGCCATCGGCAGGACCGTCGCTGACCCGGAGCGGCTGCAGGGGCTGCGCCGCCGGGGCCTGGAGCGGGCGCGGCTCTTCGACTGGGAGGCCACGGCGCGACAGACCCTCCGGGTCTACGGGGAGGCGGCCGGCAGCCGATGATCGTCTCTGTCATCACCGTCACCCTCAACAGCGAGCGGCACCTGGAGGAGGCCATGGAGAGCGTCCTCGCCCAGGAGTGGCCGGAGCTGGACTACGTCATCGTCGATGGCGGCTCCACCGACGGCACCCTCGCCATCGTCCGGCGACTTGCCGAGGGGGACCCGCGCATCCGCTGGATTTCCGAGCCGGACCGGGGGATCTCCGACGCCTTCAACAAGGGAATCGCCCTGGCCCGTGGGGAGCTGATCGGCATCCTCAACTCCGACGACACCTACGCCGCCGGGGCGCTCAGGGCCGTGGCCGAGGCGTTCGCGGCCAACCCGGAGTGCGATGTCTTCCACGGCGACATGGCCCGCTTCGAGGGGGACCGGGAACTCTTCGTCCTGAAACCCGCCGGGCCCGGCCCCGCCACCTGGCACGAGATGCCCCTGAACCATCCCGCCACCTTCGTCACGAGGCGGGCCTACGACGACGTGGGGACCTTCGATCTGGGCTTACGGGTCGCCATGGACTACGACCTGGTGCTCCGCCTCTATCGCCACGGCTGCCGGTTCCACTACCTGCCGCAGGTCCTGGCGGGAATGCGCTACGGCGGTGCCAGCGACGAGCGGCTCCTGGCCGTGGCCCGGGAAGTGTACGCCGCCAGCGTCCGCCTCGGCTACCCGCGATGGCGGGCGGGGTTCTGGTCTGGGGTGAGGGTCGGCAAGGGGGTCGTCAAGCGGATCCTCCGACGGCTGGGACTCCACGGGGTGATGCGGCTCCACCCCCGATTCCACGGCGCCGGAACGAAAGAAGGAAACTGACGCCATGCGCATTGCCATCGATGCATCCACCATATCCACCCAGGGGGGACCCCGGACCTACGTCCTCGGCCTCGTGGAGGCCCTCCTAGCCCTGGACCGGGAGAACGAGTACGTGATCGTCTACAACGATCCGTGCCACCTGGGGCGTTTCCCCGGCGCCCGGGAGATAGTGCTTCCGGGGAAGAACCCCGCGGCCCGGCTCTGGCGGGAGCATGTGAGTCTGCCGCTCGCCTGCGCCCGGGAGCGGATCGATCTCCTCCACTGTCCCAAGAGCGCCATTCCGTTCTTATCTCCCTGCCCGACCGTGGTCACGCTCCACGACCTGATCCCCATCAGGCATCCGGAGACGGAGAAGGTGGCGGCGCGGCTCTACTGGCGGCTCCAGATTCCCATCGCCGCCCGGCGGAGCACCTTCATCATCACCGACTCGGAGCACGCCCGGGCCGAGATCATGGCCGATTTCCGGGTGCTCCCGGAGCGGATCCGGGCGGTGATGCTCGGGTTCGATCCAGCCATGCTGGCGCCCCGGGACCCGGCGAGCGGCAAGGCCGTCCGTGACCGCTACGGGCTCCCCGACGGCTACATCCTCTACGTGGGGACCATTCAGCCCCGGAAAAACCTGGCCACCCTCATCGAGGCGTTCAGCCTCCTGCGGCGGGAGGGGAGCGTGACGGCGAAGCTGGTCATCGTCGGTCGCAAGGGATGGCTCTACGACTCCCTCTTCGCCCGGCTCCGAGAGCTTCAGCTGGAGGACCAGGTGATCTTCACCGGCTTCGTCCCCGACGAGGAACTCCCCTTCATCTACGATGGCGCCGCGGTCTTCGCCTACCTCTCCCTCTTCGAGGGGTTCGGCCTGCCCCCCCTGGAGGCCATGGCCTGCGGCGTGCCGGTCATTACCTCCAACACCACGTCGCTCCCCGAGGTGGTGGGGGATGCGGGCTTCGCCCTCCCCCCTACCGATGTGGCGGCGGTGGCCGATGCCCTCCGCCGGGTCCTCTCGGACCCCGTCCTGGCTGAAGGGATGCGGGTGCGGGGGCGCGCCCGGGCCCGGCTCTTCTCCTGGGAGGCGGCGGCTCGGGAGACCCTGGAGATCTACCGGCAGGCGGCGGCCCGGCGGTGAAGACCATGACAGACCAAACAGAGTCGGAGAACACCATGACCGAACGGCGGAAGGACCTCCTGGCCTTGGCGCTCCTCCTGGCGCTTCTCATCGCCTTCTTTGCCCAGATCCTCTTCACCGGCAAGATCATCCGCGCCCCGGACATCATCAACGAGTACTACTGGTCGGTGCTGCGGCTTTCCAGTCAGGAGTTCCTGGACTTTTTCCGCATCCCGCTCCATGCGGACTGGGATATCTACGCCAACAGCGGCAACACCCTGGAAGGGGGTGAGGTGGGGGGGCACTTTCTCTTTCTCCCCAACCTGATCTACTACTTCATCGCGCCGCCGGCCAGCGTGGCCTGGTTCATCGTTCTCCACCTCTACCTGGGGGCCTGCGGCACCTACTATTGCTGCCGGGCCATCGGCCTCAGCCGTCCCGCGGCCTTTTTCGGCGGCCTCATCTTCGCCCTGGCCCCGGAGAACGCCTCCCTCGTCAACGCCGGCCATGTGCTGAAGATCGCCACCATCAGCGTGGCCCCCTGGGCCTTCTTCCTGCTGGAGAGGGGGTTCCAGCGGCGCCGGGTGGTCTGGTTCCTGGCAACCGGCTTCGCACTGGCCATCCAGTTCTTCTACACCCACTGGCAGATCGCCTTCTACACCTGCCTCTGCATCGGCGTCTACGGCATTGCCCGTTCCATCGGCATCCTGGTGACGGAGCGGCCAGCTGGGCGGGAAACGCTCCGGCTGGCGGGACTCAATCTGGTGGTGCTCTTCTTCTTCCTCTCCACCGTGGCCGTGTCGCTGGTGCCGCTGGCCAACTGGTCCGTGGACACCAACCGGGGTGCCCGGAGCGGCGCCAACGAGGGGAAGGGGGGGCTTGCCCGGGAGGAGGCGATGCTCTGGTCCCTGCCGCCGGAGGAGCTGGCGACCTTCGTGGTCCCCGGCATGGTGGGCCTTTCCCGGCAGGAGGGGGGGGAGAACCCCACGAACATCGCCGCCTACTACTGGGGGCGGATGGTCTTCACCCAGACCACCAGCTATCTGGGGCTCTTGCCATGGCTCCTGGTGCCGCTCCCCCTCATCTTCCGGCGGGACCGCTATACCTGGCTCGCCCTGGGGGGGCTCGTGGGAGGGATTCTCTTCTCCATGGGGAAGTACACCCCCTTCTACAACCTCCTCTTCGACTACTTTCCGGGGATCGACCGGTTCCGGGTCCCGAAGATGATGATGTTCATACCGGTGCTCGGCATCGGGGTCCTGGCCGCCCGGGGCGTCGACCTCCTGCGAGACAGTGCGGTGCGCCAGAGCCCCGCCTTCCGCCGCTACGCGGTGGGGCTCCTGGCCCTGCCGGCACTGCTCCTGGTGGCCCTCGGCATCCAGTACGGTGCCCGGGAGCCCCTTGTGGGCGCCTTCATGGAGCTCCTCGCCCGTCCCACAAACTACCAGCAGGGTCCCCATCTGGTGGCGGAGCGGTGGAGCAACCTGATGGCGGAGACGGCACTGGCGGCGGGGCTGGCCTTTCTCTGCGCCCTTCCCGTGTGGCTGCGGCAGAGGGAGAGGCTGGCGCCGGCCCTCCTCCCGGCGGTGCTGGTCATCCTCTACGTGGCCGACGTAGGGCGGGTGAACGCCAAATTCATGTTCCTGGTGGATGCACCCCGGAAGTCGGCCGGGGAGCGGACGCCGGTGATCGACTACCTGGCCGGTCAGCCCAAGGAGTACCGGGTTCTCCCTCTCGGCGCCGACCCGAACCCCTATGTTCTCGCGAAGATCCCGACCTTCTACATGCCGATGCCGGTCCAGCAGGTCCGCTGGCAGGACATCCTCGACAACTTCGCCTTTGATTCGGCCTTGCCCGACATGTTGAACGTCCGGTATCTTGTCTACTGGAGAGAGCAGTATGAGCGGGAGAAGGGGGTGTTGGGAGGTAAGTACCAGCCGGTCTTCACTTCCCCCGACGGCTCCCAGGTGGTGCTGGAGAACCGCTCCATCCTTCCCAAGGCGTGGCTTGTGCCGGCAGTGGCCGTGATCCCCAATTCTGGTCAGGCCCTGGCTATCCTCCAGAACCCCTCCTTTGATCCGCGGCGGCTCGCCCTCGTGGAAACCCCACCGCCGCTCCCCCTTGCCGCACCCGACGCCCAGGCTGTCGGCCCTGCCGGAACGGTGCGGCTCGACCGGTACGAGGGGGTCCGGATCGACCTGTCCGTCACCGCCGGGCGCAATGCCCTCCTTGTTCTCGGCGAAAAGCACTCCCGGGGCTGGAAGGCCTTTGTCGACGGGCAAGAGACACCGATCCATCCGGTGAACCACATCCTGAGGGGCGTCTACCTTCCCCGGGGGGAGCACCGGGTCGAGTTCCGCTTCGACCCCCTTCCCTTCAAGGTGGGAAAGTGGCTGACTCTGGGGTCCTTCGCCCTCTTTGCTGCCATGCTCGGCCGGGAGTGGCGGTTGCGGAAAGGGGTGAGGAGTGAGACGTGAGGGGTGAGGAGACCGTAGACGAGCTGAGGCGTCACGATCTGCGGATCGTCCAGGAACGGCACGGCTACCGCTTTTCCCTGGATCCGCTTCTCCTCTGCGCCTTTGCCGCTCCCGGCGCCGGAGCCCGGGTGATCGACCTGGGGACCGGCAGCGGCATTATCCCGCTCGTGCTCGCCCGGCGGACCGAGGGGACCACCTTTGTGGGGGTGGAGCTCCAGGACGGTATGGCTGAACTGGCGGAGCGCAATGTCCGGTTGAACGGCCTTGTTGACCGGGTCGCCATTCTCCGGGAGGATGTCCTGGGCCTCCGGAAGCGGTTTCCCGTCTCCTCCTTCGACTTGGTCCTCTCCAATCCCCCCTACCGCAGGCGCGGGACCGGCAAGATCAGCCCCAGGCGTGGCCGGGACGACGCCCGCCACGAATCGACCGCAACCCTCGTCGACTTCATGGCTGCCGCCAAGTACCTCGTGAAGCCCACGGGTCGGATCTGCTTCATCTACCATCCCTCGCGGCTCCCGGACCTCTTCGCCGAGGCACGGTCCCTCAAGCTGGCCCCCCTCAGGCTGCGGATGGTGCATGGCACCGGTGATGCCGATGCCCGCATGGTTCTGGTCGAACTGGCCAAAGGGAGGCGGGCCGATCTGAAGGTCCTTCCCCCTCTTGTCGTGCAAGGCGATGACAGTGCCTATACCGCCGAGGCGGCGGCGATTCTGGGAGACGAGCAGTGCTGAACGGGAAGCGGATTGTGGTGGTCCTCCCCGCCTACAACGCGGCAAAGACCCTTGAGATGACCTGGCGGGAGATCCCCTTCGAGGTGGTGGACGACGTGCTCCTGGTGGACGACGCCAGCCGTGACGAAACCGCGGCAGTGGCGCGGCGCCTCGGCATCAGGACCATCGTCCACGAGCGGAACCGTGGATACGGTGGCAACCAGAAGTCCTGCTATCGGGCGGCACTGGAGACTGGCGCGGATATCGTGGTGATGCTTCACCCCGACTATCAGTACACCCCGACCCTCGTTCCCGCCATGGCCGCCATGATCGCCTACGGCGAATTCGACGCAGTGCTCGCTTCCCGTATCCTCGGCCCGGGCGCCCTGAAGGGGGGGATGCCCCTCTACAAGTACGTGGCCAACCGCTTCCTTACTTTCGTCGAGAACATACTCCTGGGGCAGAAGCTTTCCGAATACCACACCGGCTATCGTGCCTTTTCCCGGCGGATACTCGAAACCCTGCCGCTGGAACTGAACTCCGAGGATTTTGTGTTCGACAACCAGATGCTCGCCCAGATAGTATGGGCCGGGTACCGTGTCGGCGAGTTGAGTTGTCCCACCAAGTACTTCGCCGATGCATCGTCCATCAACTTCAGGCGGAGCGTGATCTACGGCCTGGGGGTGCTGAAGACGGCGTTCGAGTTCCGGCTCAACAGGGCCGGGCTCCTGAACAGCGCGTATCTGCGGGACGCATGAGATGTACGAATTGCAGGGCAGGATGGCTCAGCGTGGGGCGGGTTGTGGCAGGGACGGAAGTGCTCAGTCGGCGGAGTGACCATCGGAGGGATCGTTGTCCGAAAGGTGTCGTGCGAGAAGGCCGGCCAGAGTTCCGCGTAGATCTGGATCGCTGACAGTGCCGGAAAGCTTCGCAACCCAAGCCTCCTCATTCTCCGTCAGGGGGCGGGCTTCCTTCGGTTTCGTCGTAGTGGCGGTAACTTTAGGTGGTGGGGTGCCGGCCTTGAGGTAGATCTCCTTTATAAGGCATTCACCCAGCTGCCGGTTCAGCTGCTCCACGATTCTTGCCTTGAGGAAGTTCAGTTGCTGCATCCAGGGGGCACTGAATACGGCAACGGTGAGAGTGCCGTCGCGGAACCTGACCGGTTGTGCCTGCGAGGCAATCTGCGCCCCGACGGTCCCATCCCAGAGAAGCCAGATCCGTCCTTCTTTCAGGCACTTTTCGGCGGGTTTACCCTTGAATGCCGCCGCAAGAAGGTCTCCCACGGTTCTGGGGCGTGACATCCTGGAACGGGTCGCGCGAGTATTACCGTCACCCGACATTGTTGCGCCGCCGCTGGATAATCCCTCCCAAGAGCTGCCCCACCACGGCACCGCCGAGTGTAAGGGGGATGAGTTTCCAGCTGTAGCCCGCCTTGACGCGGAGGTAGATGAGGAAGGGGATGGAAATGTGGATGTAGAAGTACCATCCGAAGGTGAACTTCTCGTAACCTTGCCGGAGGTAACCAAGGGGGAGATTGATAAGAATGGCGAGGGCAACAAGCCCTGATATCATCAAAAAGGTATGCATTATTCACCTCTTCGGGCATGGTACGTGATGCATGCCCCTTTGTCAATCGCGTGATTCCTTGCATCGGCGCCATCAGGCGGTAGAATCTGCAAAGCGGTTTGAAAGGACAACCCATGATTCGGGACGGCGACTGTGTCGCGATATTCCACTCCATCCACCGGGTAATGAAGGCTGAGAAGTTCCTCAAGCAACGCGGGCTGTCGATTCTTCTCATCCCGGCCCCCCGGGCGCTCAACGCCGACTGCGGCCTGGCCATACGATACGCCGCAGCGGACCGGGAGGCCGTTGAAGGTGCCCTGGCTGCCGAGAATCTGGCACCGGAAGAGATCTACCTCAAGCGGGGCGAGGAGTACGTGAAGGCTTTCTGAAGGGTGCAGGCTTCCTGGTTGGATGCTTTGCGACAACCCGCAATGTGTCGGGCATTTTTTCTTGACACAGTTTCCCCTGTACTCTATATTTAACCTCTTTCTCCCTGGATACGTGCGCCCTGAGTGCGCTTGATGCCGCCTGACGGCCCAATGGTCTGATGTTCGAAAATCTTTCCGACAAACTCGATGTCCTCTTCAAAAAGCTCCGCGGTCAGGGGGTGATGACCGAGGACAATATCAAGGAAGCCCTCCGCGAGGTGCGGCTCGTTCTCCTTGAGGCCGACGTCAACTTCAAGGTCGTCAAGGACTTCGTCGAAAAGGTCAGGGAACGGTCGGTGGGGACCCAGGTTCTCCAGAGCCTTTCCCCGGGACAGCAGGTCATCAAGATTGTTCAGGAGGAGCTCGTTACCCTCATGGGTGGCGGCGAGGACAACAGCCTCGACCTGGCGGCCAAACCACCTGTGGCCCTCATGATGGTCGGCCTTCAGGGCTCCGGAAAGACCACTACCTGTGGCAAGCTAGCCCGGCTCCTCAAGGGTCAGCGCCGGAGGCCGCTGCTTGTCCCCGCCGACGTATATCGGCCGGCGGCCATCGAGCAGCTGAAGACCCTCGGCCGTCAGCTCTCGATCGAAACCTTCGAATCCCAATCCGATCAGGATCCGGTCGATATATGCCGCGAGGCGCTTCGATACGCTACCCTCAACGGCTTCGATACGGTAATTCTCGATACTGCCGGCCGTCACCAGATCGACGAGTTCCTCATGAATGAGCTCGTCCGCATCAAGGACGCGGTGGATCCCCGGGAGATCCTCTTCGTTGCCGATGCCATGACCGGTCAGGAGGCGGTGAACGTTGCCTCCGGGTTCAACGAGCGACTCGACGTCACCGGCGTTGTGCTCACCAAGCTTGACGGCGATGCCAAGGGGGGGGCTGCCCTCTCCATTCGTGCGGTCACCGGCAAGCCGGTGAAATTCGTTGGCCTTGGCGAGAAGCTTGACGCCCTGGAGGTCTTTTACCCGGACCGGCTTGTTTCCCGGATTCTTGGCATGGGTGACATTCTTACCCTCGTCGAGAAGGCTCAGGCGACATTTGATGCCAAGGAAACGGAGCGGCTCCAGGAGAAGTTCAAGAAGAATCAGTTCGATCTGGAGGACTTCAAGAACCAACTCCAGCAGATCAAGAAAATGGGGTCCCTTGAGTCGATTCTTGGAATGATTCCCGGCGTCGGCAAGGCCATGAAGCAGATGCAGGGGGCACAGCCCAGCGAGCGTGAGCTGAAGCGGATCGAGGCGATCATCGATTCCATGACCCCATGCGAGCGGGCGAACCACGGCATAATCAATGGCAGCCGAAGGCTGCGGATTGCCAAGGGGAGCGGTACCACCGTCCAGGAGGTGAACCAGCTCCTCAAACGTTTCACCGAGGCGCAAAAAGTTATGAAGCAGCTCCAGAAGATGGGTCCCAAAGGGCTCATGCGGGGGATGAAAGGTATGGGGAAGGGGATGTTTCCCTTCTGACCTGACACAGCACGATGCTCGTCACCCAGTGACGGAACCGTATATACACATATCTCCGGCCTTCGGCCGCGAGAACACCAGGAGGAAGAGATGGCTATAAAGATGCGTTTGGCCCGTGCCGGGGCGAAGAAAAAGCCCTTTTACCAGATTGTTATTGCCGATGTGCGCAGCCGCCGTGACGGCCGGTTCATCGAGAACGTCGGGACCTATGACCCGAATCAGAACCCTGCCGCCGTCAAATTCGAGGAGACCACGGTCCTCGAGTGGCTCTGCAAGGGCGCCCAGCCGACCGACACGGTTAAGCAAATGCTGAAGAAAGCCGGCCTCTGGGAGAAATTCACCACCAAGTCCGCGTAATATAAGCCGCAGCGTTGCCTCGATCCCGGTCCGCCGGCCATTTCCATTGCAGAGGTTACCGACATGAGAGAACTCGTAGAGACCATCGCCAAAGCACTTGTGGACGACCCCACTCAGGTGAGGACAACCGAGGAAATGGAAGAGGATACCACAGTCATCAAGCTGACAGTGGCTAAAGAGGACATGGGACGCATCATCGGCAAGGAAGGGCGTACGGCCAAAGCCATCCGTACCCTGCTTAACGCGGTATCCACCAAGGACAACAAGAAGGCCGTGCTGAAGATAGTCGAATAATGCCGGGCAGTTCTGATCTGATGCTCTTGGGCAAGGTCACCGCTACCCACGGCATCAGGGGGCAGCTCACGGTAGCTCCTTTTTCCGGCGAGTGCGATACGATTCTGTCGCTCCCGACGGTAACCCTCAAGGGTTCGGACGGCCGGACGGAGAGTTTCGACGTTGAACGGGCTGCCGTTCACCGGAACCGGGTTCTTCTAACGCTTAAAGGCTTTTCTAATATCAATGAGGTCCTTCACCTTGTCGGGCGCGAACTCTTTGCCCGGCGGGACCAGTTTCCTCCCCTCGCCGAGGGGGAATACTACTGGTGCGACCTTATGGGGCTTTCGGTGGTGACTGATGCCGGTGAATCTCTTGGCCGCATCGTCGAGATCATTGCCACGGGAAGCAACGACGTTTACGTGGTCAAGGGGGAAGGGCGAGAATACCTGATACCCGCCCTTGAAGACATTGTGGTTTGCGTGGATCTGGATCTCGGCACCATGACCGTGAGCCCCACTGAGGGGCTTCTTGATCTATGAAATTTGATATACTGACCCTCTTTCCCGCCATGTTCGAGGGGCCACTCACCGAGAGCATTATTCGTCGGGCCACCGACAAGGGGCTCCTGGATATCCGTCTCCACCAGCTACGGGACTACGCCACCGACCGGCACAAGGTTGTGGATGATGCTCCCTACGGCGGTGGCGATGGAATGGTGATGAAGGTTGAGCCACTTGCCGCCTGCATAGAGGCAGTAAAGGCCGATCGCCCAAAGGCGCGGATTATTCTGACCACACCCCGGGGGCGCCTCTTTGATGACGCCGCGGCCCGTGAGCTCGCAGGTGAAGAGGAACTCGTCATTATCTGCGGCCGCTATGAGGGTGTTGACGAGCGTGTGAGAGAGCTTTTCGTGGACGATGAGTTCTCCATCGGGGACGTGGTTCTCACCGGCGGCGAGCTGGCCGCCATGATGATGGTCGATGCTATTGCCCGGTTCATTCCCGGCGTTCTCGGTTCGCCCGGCTCTGCGGAAACCGACTCCTTCGGCAATGGCCTCCTTGAGTATCCCCACTATACGCGACCCGCAGAATTCAGGGGGCTCGCGGTGCCCGGGGTGCTTCTGTCGGGTAACCATGCTGAAGTGGCCCGGTGGCGTCGCCGCAAGGCCATTGAGAAGACACTTCAGGTACGGCCTGATCTTTTGCGGCAGGCGGACCTGACCGACGAGGAGCGGCGGTGGCTGGCGGAGTTTGAGGCATGCAGCAGATGAGTGGTGCATGCGGTGGCTACCCTAACGTGAGCATTGCGCTCCTCCACCATCCGGTCTACGACAAGAATCGCCAAGTGGTACACACCGCCGTCACGAACCTGGATATTCACGACATCGCGCGGTCGGCACGAACCTTCGGACTCTCACGGTACTATCTGGTTACTCCTATTCCCGGCCAGCAGGAGCTGGCGGGACGGATTCTGAGGCACTGGCAGGAGGGGTGGGGGGCAACCTACAACCCAAAGCGCAAGGCGGCACTGGAGTTGGTCCGGGTCGCTGATTCCCTGGACGATGTCCTTGCAGAGATGGAAGTGCGGTTCGGCCGGCCGGCAAAGCTTGTGACCACCGGAGCCCGCATCCACCCACGAAATGTTACCTTTGGCCGCTTAACCGAGTTAATGGGTGTGCGTGAGCAACCGTACCTCATAGTGTTCGGGACTGGCTGGGGGCTCACTGAAGAAGTTTTCGATCGGGCTGATATGGTCCTGGAGCCGATCAAGGGACCCGGAGAATACAACCATCTGTCGGTCAGGTCGGCGGCAGCAATAATCATGGACAGGCTGTTCGGAGTGCGCTGAAGAAGCAGCGCCTCTGATCACGATACACGAAACCATTGCGCGTTTCCGTACATAAGGGAGGAAGAATCAGATGAACACAATCGACATGCTTGAGCTGGACCAGATGAAGAAGAACATCGTCCCTTTCAAACCGGGGGACACCGTCAAGGTCCACGTTAAAATCGTGGAAGGCGACAAGAGCCGTATCCAGGCATTTCAGGGCGTTGTCATCGCTCGTCAGAACGGGGGCATCCGTGAGTCGTTCACCGTCAGGAAGATTTCCAACGGGATTGGTGTCGAGCGGGTTTTCCCTCTCCACTCGCCGTCACTGGACGCCATCGAAGTCATCACCCGCGGTCATGTCCGTCGGGCCAAGCTCTACTATCTGCGGAAACTTCGCGGTAAGGCTGCTCGGATCCGCGAGAAGAAGTACGTTGCCGCCAAGTAATTCCAGAAGCCCCGCCTTGCGGGGCTTTTTCATTTCCGGGAGAGGTGCCCATGACGCTTCCGTTGTTCGGTGCCGCTGAAGATGCGTCGCTTTGGACCTTTGAGGTTCTTGCTGCACGCATGGGATATCGTTCTGTTGCCGGTGTTGACGAAGCGGGTCGGGGCCCCCTCGCTGGGCCAGTGGTGGCAGCAGCGGTGATTCTTCCAAAAGGTGTCGAGTTGCCGGGTGTTAATGATTCCAAGAAACTCACCGCTCCGAAACGCGAAAAACTTTACGATCTGATCCTTGAGCGTGCCCTTGCCGTCGGTGTCGGACGTGCGGACCATGAACTCATTGACCGGATCAACATCCTTAAGGCTACTCTCCATGCCATGGGGGAGGCGGTTGGAAAGCTCGCCCAGCCTGCAGACTATCTCCTCATCGATGGCATCTCTACAATTCCCTTGAACCTTCCTCAGCGAACAATAAAGAAAGGAGACTGCGCCAGTATTTCCATCGCTGCCGCATCTATTGTCGCCAAGGTGACCCGAGATCGGCTCATGGTGGAGTACGATCAGCAGTATCCCGGCTACGGATTTGCCGCCCATAAAGGGTATGGCTGTGCCTCCCACCTGACGACCATAGCCTCCTTGGGTCCCTGCCCCATCCATCGCAAAAGCTTCAGGGGGGTAAAGGAATATGTCACTCCATAACAAAAAGCTTGGACAAGAGGGGGAGAATCTTGCCGCCGATTATCTCGGCCGGCTCCGCTATAGGGTTCTCGAACGCAACTTCCGCTGTAAGGGGGGCGAGGTAGACATCGTGGCCCGCGACGGAAAGACCCTTGTTTTTATTGAGGTGAAGACGCGTAACAATGCCGCCTACGGCCCGCCCCAGCTCGCAGTCACCCCGTTCAAGCAGCATCAGATATCCAAGGCTGCCCTCACCTGGCTGGCAAAGAAGCAGCAACTCGATGCACCGGCCCGCTTTGACGTCATCGCCATAACCTTGAACGGGCAGTCGCCAAGTATAGAGCATATCATCAATGCTTTTGAGCTTGCGTACTAGTCGGCAAATACCGTTGAAAACGCATATTGCCCTGTGCTACCTTTAACGAAAAATCGGGGAGCTAAGACTGTGGATTTCACCGTAGCGCTGGCACAAATAAAGCCCAAACTCGGCTGTCTTGCTGATAACTGCGCTCTTGTGGAGACTGCCATGGAACGTGGCATCGACGGGAAAGCCGACCTGATCGTATTTCCCGAGTTGGCCCTTACCGGCTACTTTCTCAAGGACCTGGTGCCGGAGGTGGCGCTTCGTCTCGACTCTCCCCAGATCGTCCGTCTTCGTGAGCTTTCCCGTCATATTGCCGTAGCAGTCGGCTTTGTGGAGGCTTCCGATGATTACCGTTTCTTCAACTCTGCACTCTATCTGGAAGGTGGGGAGATCAGACATATCCACCGTAAGGTTTATCTCCCAACCTACGGCCTCTTCGATGAACAGCGCTACCTTGCCCGCGGTGAGCGGTTCCGTGCCTTCAATGCGCGCTTCGGTCGGATGGGGATGCTCATTTGTGAGGACATGTGGCACCTCTCCGCGCCCTACATCCTTGCCATGGATGGCGCGACTACCCTTGTCTGTCTTTCTAGCAGTCCTGGTCGAGGCATAACCGAGGACGAGAGCCTCGGCTCCACCGCTGCCTGGCAGAAGCTTACCTCAACCACCGCAATGTTCCTGAACTGTCGGGTTCTTTACTGCAATCGGGTCGGCTATGAGGATGGGGTAAATTTCTGGGGCGGCTCCGAGGTGATTGCTCCGTCGGGCAGCCTCGCTGCCCGTGCAACGCTTTTTGATGAAGACCTTCTCCTGGCGCGAATTGACGAAGGAGCTCTGCGACGTGAGCGGATATTTTCACCCATGATGCGGGATGAGAACCTCTTCGTTACCATGAATGAGATGCGTCGCATCGAACAAGAGAGGAACTGCTGATGGGCCTGAAGGTAAACGCGAAGCTGCTGCGCCGGATACTGGTTGGCTTCGTCCGTGAGGAAGTCACCAAGGTGGGCGTAAAGAAAGCAATCCTCGGCCTATCCGGCGGCATTGACTCAGCCTTGGTCGCCTTCATCGCCGCTGAAGCGCTTGGTCCCGACAATGTCCACGCCTGCATCATGCCCTACAGAACCAGCAATCCCGAGAGCGAAGCCCACGCCAGGCTTGCCGCCGAACAAATCGGGATACACCATCAGGTTGTCGAGATTACCCAAATGGTGGATGCGTACTTCGCCTCTTTTCCCGATGCCGACCCAATGCGTAGGGGAAACAAAATGGCACGCGAGCGGATGACGATCCTCTACGATCACTCGGCGGCACTACCGGCACTTGTGCTTGGCACCAGCAACAAGACAGAGTTGCTTCTTGGCTACGGTACCCTCTTCGGTGACATGGCAAGCGCCCTTAACCCAATCGGTGATATCTACAAGACACAGGTCTGGCAGCTATCTGAAGAAATGGGGGTTCCCCGGGAAATCATCGAGAAGAAGCCCTCAGCGGACCTCTGGGCCGGACAAACCGATGAGCAGGAGCTCGGCTTCGCGTATCGCGACGTGGACGAGCTTCTCTATCACATGGTCGACCTTCGCATGACCCGCGACGAACTTGTCGCCAGCGGTTTTGCCACTTCATTCATCGACACCATCTATGCCAAGGTTCAGAATTCACACTTCAAGCGCCGGCTGCCGGTCATCGCCAAGGTTTCCAATCGAACCATCGACCGCGACTTCCGCTACTCCCGCGACTGGGGGAAATGAACATTCCCGGCACTCTCTATATAGTCGCTACACCCATCGGCAACCTGGAAGACATCACGTTCCGTGCGGTGCGTATCCTTAAGGAGGTTGATCTCATCGCCGCCGAGGATACCCGCCACACCCGCAAGCTCCTAACCCACTTCAATATCAGTAAGCCTCTCACCTCTTATTTTGATCACAATAAGCATGTTAAAGGAGATGCCATCCTTGGAAAGCTCAGGGAAGGCCTTTCCGTAGCACTTGTCTCCGACGCCGGAACTCCCTGCGTTTCTGATCCAGGATACCAGCTCGTCCGCGACGCCGTAGCGGCTGGGATAACAGTAATACCAGTGCCTGGCGCATCAGCTGTGATTACGGCGCTTGCCGCAGCCGGACTTCCGAGTGATTGTTTTACGTTTGAGGGTTTTTTGCCCAACCGCCAAAATAAGCGCCGTGAGAAGCTCTCCGCCCTCAAGGCCGAAGGGCGAGTAATCATATTCTATGAATCACCCAACCGTCTTGCTGCGACTCTCAATGACATTAGCGCTATCCTCGGTGAGCGCGAACTCGTCGTAGCGAGGGAATTGACGAAACTCTACGAGGAGTTCGTGCGAGGCAATACTTCAGATGTCATTGCCCGCCTTGCGGATCGTCAGATTCGAGGAGAGGTTGTCATTCTTGTTGCGCCTGCGGATCCTAAGGATTCAGTCAGTGTGGAAGGTGCAGAAGGAATCAGTGTGGCCCTTGAGCGCTACCTGTTTACTGAAGGGTTATCGCTTAGGGATGCCGTCCGGAGAGCGAGCATTGAGATGAATCTGCCACGTGGCGAGGTGTATGCCGAAGCGTTGAGGATTAATGGCAATTCCTCAGACATGGCACGGTTGGCAGATGCTAAAAATAAACAGTTGGAAAATATTAACAAAAAAAGCACTTGACCCGATCGGAGAGGTTTGTTATAACGCTACTTCCTTACGGGGCAGGGCAGA
>RHLS01000063.1 GCA_003712145.1 Desulfuromonadales bacterium
AACCCGGCAAACCGGGACGTCCTCGAAAGAAAACAGGGGAGTGTCCCTAGTTTTCTGGGAGAGCACCGTTTCCGCTATGTCATCAAGCCGGAACTCGCCGGAAGGATGGTTGCCCTTCCCGCCGCCGTCTGGCCCATGTACCGGCACGAACTGCGGGGCGAGAGCGCTCCGTGGCATGTGACGGTGGAGAGTGGGAAACGGTGAGGGGGCAGGGAAGACGCACCGGACAAGTAAATATCCTTCTCGCCGTTCATGACGGGAAGGACCGAGACAGATAGCCCTTTGAATAGTAAGTACCCTGGTCCACCCCAAAGGAGCCCCAATGAAAAAGCTGCTCGTCACGTTCACCTTACTCCTTCTCGCAGCCTTCACCACCCTCCCGGCCCTGGCGGCCGAAAGTGTCGAAGAGAGCCCAACGGCCGTGGCGCAGCGGCTGTCAGCGACTCTGAAAAAGGGGGACTGGGAAGCCTAAACACACCTCTTGCACCCGGATGCGTTGACCAGGTTCAGGAAGATGTTCGCCCCGCTGGCGGAGCTGCCCGAGGCCAATGAGGCGCTCCCGACGCTCTTCGGCGTGGAGGGGGCGGAGGAGTTCCGGAAACTCGGGGACCGCGAGGTTTTCGTGCGGCTCATGGCGAATCTGGAGAAGAATGTGCCGGGATTCGGCGAGGCGGTGCGGAACCTGGAGATGACGGTGGTCGGCCAGGTGCCGGAGGGGAAGGAGCTGATGCACGTGGTCTACCGGTCGGATACTGCCGTGGACAAGCTCACGGTCACCAGCACCGAAGTCTTGACGCTGCGCCGTACCCCCCAGGGGTGGCGGGCCCTGCTCACGGCCAACATCGAGGGCCTCGCGGAGCAGCTCCTCTCATCGGTCGGGGCGGCAGTGCAGGAGGATTGACCGCGCTTACCCCCTGACAGTTGAAATCACAAAGGCCGCCCGGAACATCCGGACGGCCTTCACGTTTTCCCCTATCTGTCGAACGCAAACATTACCCGTTCCGCGTGATCTCCTCCAGGTTCCCCGCGATGACGGTGGCGGTGGCCGCTTGCTCTTCGGAGGCGGTGGCGATCTGGGTGATGACGTTCTTGATGCTCTCCACCGATGCCACGATGGTGGCAAGGGAGCTTTCCACCTGGAGCGAAAGGGTCTCGCTCACCTCGGCTTCCTGTTTGGCGTTCTCGATGGAGGCGACGGCCTGGCGGGTCTCCTGCTGGATCTCCCCCACCATGGCGTTGATCTGCTTGGTGGAGTTCATGGTCTTCACCGCCAGGTTGCGGACCTCGTCGGCGACGACGGCGAAACCGCGCCCCTGCTCGCCGGCCCGGGCGGCCTCGATGGCGGCGTTCAGGGCCAGGAGGTTGGTCTGGTCGGCGATGTCGTTGATGACGTTGATGATCTCGCCGATCTTTTCGGATTTCCCGCCGAGGGAGTCGACAATGGCGGCCGAGTCGCGGACGATCTGGGCCACCTTCTGCATCTCGCTGACTGATCTGTTGACGATCTCCTGCCCCTCGTGGGCGCTCTGGGCAACCATGACCGCCGAGTCGGAGGCGTTGGAGGTGTTGCGCGCCACCTCGGTGACGGTCATGCTCATCTCTTCCATGGCGGTGGCAATCTGGGCCACCCGCTCCTCAAGGTAGTTCTTCCTCTCAAGCTCCCGCTGGCTCCCTTCCACAACCGCCTTTTCGGCGGTGATGTCATCCCAGCAGGCCATGTAGCAGAGAACCTTGCCCGGCTCCTTCTTGTCCCAGATGGGGTATGAGGTGGTGCGCAGTGTCACGCCGCCGATGGGGATCTCGGCCCGGTGGGGCATCTGGCCGGGATTCCCGAGAATCCTCCGGACCTGATTCGGATCCCTGTGGAACTGGTGGATCGATTTCTCGAAGGCGTTGGCAACGTCGGCGCCGCGCAGGCCGCTGTTCAGCTCGCCCCGGTGCTTTGCCAGCAACTCCCGGGCAGCCTTGTTCATGTAGATGATCCTGTTTTCGGGGGTCGTGTCGCAGAGCATGACGATATTGCCCAGGTTGTCGAGCATCTGCTTCATCATTTCCAGTTCAGATTCCTTCTCTGCCAGTTCCCGTTTCAGTCTGGATGAAAAAAACACCGCCGGACTCCTTTCCGCTTCCGTGAGATTCATAGGGCGCTCGTGGCTCCCAAGGTAGCGTATCGGCACGACGGTTTTTTTCTTGAGACAATTTCAGTCGGCGCGAATCAGAACCGCACCTGCACGCCGTAGGGATCCTTGATCTCCACCTTCGGGTCGAAGTTCAGCTTATGCTCGCCCCGTTGTTCCAGATACTTGTTCAGCTCCAGGTTCACGGTAAGGGGCACGTCGACGCCGGCCTTGGCCAGGGCCTGGCGGAGCAGCGCCTCGGCCTTGGTGGCAAAGGCGGTGGCGTCCCCCAGGACCCGCAACGCCTCGGTGGGGTTGTGGAAGCCGACGGAGTTCTCGGCGCCGATGAAGACGCAGCGGTAGAAGGCCTCCTCGTAGAAGTCCTTGGCCCTGTCGTAGAGGGCCTTGTCGATCTGCTTCCCTTCGGCCTGGACGGCATGGACCTTTTCGAAGAGCTTGGCCACGGTGGCGGTGGCGTAGCCGGAGCGGAGCATGAGGGAGGCGGTCCGGTCCTGGATGGCGATGACCTGGTCCCGGAGCCATTCGGGTTTCTCGGAGTGGCACTGCATGCAGGCCTTCATGTCACCCTTGAGGGGGCTCATGACTCGGTGGTCCGACACCTTGAAGGCCCCGACCCGGGTGTAGGGCATGTGGCAGTCGGCGCACGATGCCCCGGCCTTCCAGTGGACGCTGTTGTAAGAGAAGAGCTCGAACTCTGGGTGGCGGATGAAGCCCATCTTGAACCCGGTGACATTCTGCTTCCACTCGCGCACGCTCTCATCGCTCCGAATCTGCTTGATGATGTTTTCGATGGAGATGTTCCCCCACTTGCTCCCCTGCCAGGGGAAGTAGACTCCGACAGACTTCATCTCGGCGTCTTTGGGGATGTTGTAGGTGACGTGGCACTGGGCGCAGACGACGCTTCGCATCTCCTGACGGGTCAGCTTCGCCGGGTCGACTCCCATGCCCTTCAGGGCCTCCGCGAGGGTGAAGCCGCGGGAGATCTTGAGGTTCAGGTCCTTGTTGTCGTGGCAGTCGATGCAGGCGACCCCCAGGTTGCGGTCCTTCTCGGGGATCTGGGCCATGACCTCCTTGAAGGGCTTCTTGTAGTAGTCGGCCGCCATTTCCTTCTGGAGCTTGGGTGCGTAGGGGGTCTTGCAGGTGAGGCAGACCCCTCCTGCCTTGACCCGGGTCGCGTCGATCTCGATCTGGTCCCGCACCATGTGGGCGTGGCCCCGGGGCTCGTTGTAGGCGACGCCGAACCCCCAGCCGTTGAAGAGGAGCGCCATGTAGGGGAACTCGGAGAGCTTGTCGTAGGTGATCTTGTCGGCGTCGAAGCCCCGCTTGTACTTGCTCTTGCCGGCGGGGGTCGGCTCCTCGGTCTTCTTCCACAGCTCGTATTCGGTTGGGTAGGCCTTCCCCCAAACGGCCGGATCGATTTCGCCGTCGGGAATCTGGACCGTTTTTACCGGCTGGGCCTTCTCGGGGGCGCACCCCCCCAGGGCAAACAGGGTTGCCGCGGCAGCCAGTGCCATCATGAATGTTGCAGGGTTCAGTCGTCTCATCGTTGAGCCTCCTAGAGGGTTTCCATGGCCCCGCTTCGCGTGTGAGCGATGCGACGGTGGCACTTCCAGCATTGGCGTTCGGTGTCGATGTGGGTCACGGTGGTGTCGTGGCAACGGACGCAGTTCTTCTGGAGCACCTTCTCTCCGTGGTCCGAGAGCCTGATGATTTCCGGCACGTGACCCGAGTAGAAGAAGAGGGCATCCTTCGTGCCGTCGATGGATTTCCAGATGTAGTGCATTGCCGCATTCTCATTGGGGAGGTGACAGTCGACGCACTTGATCCGCCGGTGGGCCCCGGTGTGGATCCATGACTCGTACTCGCTCTCCATGGTGTGGCACCCCACGCAGAAGTCGGGGGTGCTTGACTTGGCCAGCAGCTTCGGCGGGCCGAAGAGCACGAAGAGCGCCACCGCCAGCACGATCAGCGCGCCGGTCGCCAGGTAGATGACCCGGTTTCCGGTCCCGGTCGATCCCATGATATTCACCTCCTTATGCGTGATGTGAATTTTGTAATGATGTGTGGTTAACAGTATATCGTTTCATTTCCACCAGGCAAACCACGAAATCCTTAACCTTGACTTATGTCAAAGCGACCCGTGGAATAGACAGTGTACCGTTACCATGTACCATTACAGAACAGGAGGTTCTCCCATGACAGACGCTGCGAACGAAAAACTCTACCGCCTCATCGCCGAGGGGATTCCCGACGCCGTCATCTTCGCCGACCGGGAAGGAATCATCCGGCTCTGGAGTCCCGGGGCCGAGCGGATGTTCGGCTTCACCGCCGCCGACGTGCTGGGTCAGTCCCTGGACCTCATCATCCCCGAGAACCTCCGGGCCCGGCACTGGGAAGGGTACCGCCGGGTCATGGAGACGGGGGAGACCCACTACGGGACGAAGCTCCTGTCGGCGCCTGCCCTGCGCAGCGAAGGTCGCATCTCCACCGAATTCTCCATGGCCCTTGTGCGCGACGACGGCGGAGCCATGGCCGGCAGCGGCGCCGTCATCCGTGACGTGACCCAGCGGTGGCAGAAGGAGAAGGCCCTGAAGGAGCGGTTGGCGGCGCTGGAGCGGAATGAGTCGGAGAGGAGCGGGTAGGTGGAGTATTTCATCGCGGGACATGCCCTCTGCTGGGGGTTCATCGCGGCGGTCGCCTTGGTGCGGACGCCGCGATAAACAAATGCCTCCGCTTGTTTTTCAGCCAGATAGCCCTTGCTTGCGTCGTTCCATTCCAGTACTCTCGACAGAACCGGGTCACGCACCCCGCACCCTGACCAGTTCCGCCGGAGACGATGGACGAGCAGCCTCTTTACAACAGCAGGATCATCGACACGTACCTGAAACTCCTCCGAAAACGGTACGCTTCGGTGGATGTCGAAGACCTGCTCCGGTACGCCGGCATGACCATCCATGAGGTCATGGACCCCGGCCACTGGTTCACCCAGAAGCAGGTTGACCGCTTTTACGCGCGGCTCGTGCAGCTCTCGGGCAACGAGACCCTTGCCCGAGAAGCGGGGCGCTTTGCCGCTTCACCGGAAGCGCTGGGCGCGCTGCGCGCGTATCTTCTGGGGCTTGTGGGTCCGCGGCAGGGCTTTCGCCTCGTCAATCGGGCCGCTGCCATGTTCACCCGGTCGTCCGACTACGAATCGAGGCCGCTGGCCGCCAACAGGGTTGAGGTCGTGGTCCGGTTCCGGGAGGGAGTCGCCGAGAAGCCGTTCCAGTGTGCCAACCGGATGGGGTTTCTGGAGGCCTTTGTTTCCCTTTTTACCGATACCCTCCCGGCAATTGAACACTCCGAGTGCATATTCCGCGGCGGGCGCGTCTGCCGGTACGAACTGAGCTGGGAGCGACGTGCATCGGACCTGTGGCGCGGCATCCGGCCGGTTGCCGCCCTGCTCCTGTCGGGGCTCTGTGCCGTCCTTGGTGTTTTTAGCCCGGAGACCCTTGGTGCCGCGATCCCCGCCGCCGCCGCTCTTTTTCTGGCGATTGCCTGCCTCGCCGAGCGTGCCGAAAACCGCGAGCTCCACTCCGCTCTCGTCAACCTGCGGGACTCCACCGACAGGCTGCTGGGGGATGTACAGTCCAACTACAACCAGGCCTTGCTGGTCAATGAAATCGGCCAGGTGATCAGCTCCAAGACGGATGTGGACACCATCCTGGCCTTTGTGGCCCAGTTGCTGGAGAAGCGGCTTGTGTACGATCGGGGTGTCATCATGCTGGCTGATGTCGGCCGGACCACCCTGACGCTGAGGGCCGGCTACGGCTATGGCGAAGAGGAGCGTTCCCTGTTCGACGGGGCCGCGTTCCCGCTCAACGGCACCGACCCGCCGGGCATCCTTGTCCGCTCTTTTCGTGAGCAGAAGCCGCTCCATGTCACCGACATCGACGACGCGACCGCTCTCACCCCCCAGCCCAACCGGGAGCTGGCCCGGGCACTGGGGGGCAGTTCCTTCATTTGCTGCCCCATCGTCTGCGAGGGGGAATCCCTCGGCGTGCTGGCGGTCGACAACATCCGCACGAACAGGCCGTTGCTGCAGAGCGACCTGAGCCTGCTCGGGGGGATCGCGCAGGTCATCGGCGTCAGCATCCACAACGCCATGCTGCTTGCCCAGGAAAAACGCCTGGTGGAGCAGTTGCGGCGACAGACCGCCGAACTGGAAGCATCCAACCGCGAGTTGGAGTCCTTCAGTTATTCGGTCGCCCATGACCTCAGTGCCCCCGTGCGGACCATCAAGGGGTACTGCTCCGTCATTGAAGAAGACTACGCCCATACGCTGGACCACGACCTGCGGGCCCACCTGTCCCGCATAGAGGCGGCAGCTGCCCGGATGACAGGGGTGATCGACGACCTCCTGAAACTCTCCTGTGTGGCGCGAAGCGAGCTCATCTTCGAAACGGTCGATCTCAGCGGGCTGGCCAGGGAGATCGCTGAGGAAATGACGCAGAGGGACCCTCAGCGCATCATGGAGTTCCGTATCGCCGACGGGGTGCACTGTCAGGGAGACCCCCGCCTGCTGCGTATCGCCCTGGACAACCTTATCCGTAACGCCTGGAAATTCACCGCGCCACGGCGGAAGGGGGTCATCGAGTTTGAAATCGTCGAGCGGGACGGTATCCGTACCTATTGCGTGCGCGACAACGGTGCCGGCTTCGACATGGCGTATGCCGCCAAGCTCTTCCAGCCGTTCCAGCGGCTTCACCGGGTTGACGAATTCGAGGGTACGGGAATTGGTCTTGCCATGGTCCAGCGGATCATCAGCCGTCACGGGGGAAGTATCCGGGCTGAGGGGGCGGTGGAGCAGGGGGCTACCTTTTTCTTTGTCCTGGATACGGCGGGGAGGACAAAACCCCTTTGACTCGCACCCCCAAGGAGCATTACACTTCGACCATGGGACCATCCGTCATTGCAGATGTGACCGGCGTCATCCTCGTCGGCGGCCGGAGCCGCCGCATGGGGCGCGACAAGGCACTTCTCACCCTCGGGGGGAGGTCCCTCGTGGAGAGGCTCCTGGACGCTCTTCGGCCGCTCTTCACCCGCATCATCCTTGTTGGCGACCGGGAGGAGCGCTTCCGTGGGCTCGGCTTGCCGGTCATTCCCGACATCCATCCCGGCAGCGCCCTCGGCGGTCTCCACACCGGCCTTGTCCAGGCCGGGACTCCCTACGTCTTTGTCTCGGCTTGCGACGTGCCGTGGCCCGACCCCCGGGTGATGGCGCGGCTCTGCTCCCTGCGGGAAGGATACGACGTTGTGGTGCCCCGCACCGACGGGGGAATCGACCCCCTCTTCGCCGTCTACGGCACCGGCTGCCTCCCGGCCATGGAGCGGATGCTCCGGGAGGGTAACTACCGGATCTACGATTTCTATCCCGAGGTGCGGACCCGCTACGTGGATCTGGCGGAGCTGGCCGATCTCGTGACGCCCGGGAGGACCTTTGTTAATGTGAACACCCCGGAGGATTTTGAGACCATTCGATACAGGGAGGAAGGGATGACGATCAAGGCGGTATCGTTCGTGGCAAAATCGGGGACCGGGAAGACGACCCTCCTCGAAAAGGTGATTACGGAACTGAAGGGGCGGGGGTACCGGATCGGCGTGATCAAGCACGACGCCCACCGCTTCGACATCGACCATCCGGGGAAGGACAGCCACCGCCTCACCGCGGCCGGGGCAGATACCATGCTCATCTCCTCGCCGGAGAAGCTGGCGGTGGTGAAGAAGCACGACGCCTCCCCCCCCATTGAGGATCTCCTCGCCACCTACTTCGGCGACGTGGACATCGTCCTCACCGAGGGGTTCAAGAAGAGCGGCCTGCCGAAGATCGAGGTCCACCGGAAGGAACGGAGCGCCACGCTCCTGTGCCGGGGGGAGGAGCACGATCAGACCCTTGTGGCCGTGGCCAGCGACGAGGCCCTGGAGGTGGACGTGCCGGTCCTCGACCTGAACGACCCGGCCCGGGTGGCCGATTTCGTGGAGAAACGGTTTCTCGGGTAATCAGCAGGGGGAAGGTTCGTCTATGGAACTCATCGACAGCCACGGCCGGCGGATCAACTACCTCCGGCTTTCGGTCACCGACCGCTGCAACCTCCGCTGCCGCTACTGCATGCCGGCCGACGGGGTGGACAAGTTGACCCACGACGCAATCCTCAGCTACGAGGAGCTCTTCCAGGTTGCCCGGGCCGCCGTTGCCATCGGTGTTGAGAAGATCCGGATCACCGGCGGCGAGCCCCTGGTCCGCAAGGGGATCGTACCGTTCCTCGAACGGGTCGCGGCGATCCCGGGGCTGCGGCAACTGGTCCTCACCACCAACGGGGTTCTTCTCCCGGAGATGGCCGCCGATCTGCGCGCCGCCGGGGTCCAGCGGCTCAACATCAGCCTCGACTCCCTGAAGCCTGAAACCTTCCACGCCATCACCCGCACGGGCGACGTGCAGCGGGTCCTGGCCGGTATCGACGCCGCCCTGGCCGCCGGCTTTCCTCCGCCGAAGATCAACATGGTGGTGATGCGCGGGGTGAACGATGACGAGGTGGTGGAATTCGCCCGGCTCACCCTCGACCGGCCCTACACGGTCCGCTACATCGAGTACATGCCGGCGACCCAGGAGGAGAACTGGCAGCAACTCTGCATCCCGGCCCGGGAGATCCTCAACCGGATCGCCGCCGCCCACGAGCTGGAGCCGGTGGAGAAGGGTGCCATGGCCGGCCCGTCGCGGGATTTCCGCATCCGCGGCGCTGCCGGGACCATCGGGGTCATCTCCGCCGTCTCGGGGCACTTCTGCAATGAGTGCAACCGGATCAGGGTTACCTCCACCGGCATGGCCAAGAGCTGCCTTTTTTCCGACGAGGGGCTTGACCTGAAGCCGTTCATCCTGGCGGACGATCCGGCCCTGCTGCAGGATGCCCTGCGACGGCTGGTGGGGTGCAAGCCGGCGCGGCACGGAATGGACGGGGAGAAGGCGGAGCACACGGCCTTCTCCATGGCGAAGGTTGGCGGTTAATAGAAGCAAAAGCAAAAACAACGAAAGGTCTTTATGTCAGCGAAAGTGATAGCAGTCTGCATCAGCGAGAAGAAGGGGGAGCGGAAGACGCCGGTGGCGAGCGTGGAGCTCCGCGAGAACCACGGCATCGTCGGCGATGCCCACGCCGGGGAGTGGCACCGGCAGGTGAGCCTCCTGGCCTCGGAGAGCATCGAGAAGATGCGGAAGATGGGGCTCGACGTGGACAGCGGCGACTTCGCCGAGAACATCACCACCGAGGGGATCGACCTTCCATCCCTCCCGGTGGGAACGCGGCTCGCGGTGGGGGAAACCCTCCTGGAGGTGACCCAGATCGGCAAGGAGTGCCACACCCGCTGCGCCATCTTCTACCAGGCGGGCGACTGCGTCATGCCCAAGGAGGGGATCTTCGCCCGGGTCATCACCGGCGGGGTGGTGAAACCGGGGGATCCCATTGCCGTTGGCCGTGAAGGCTAACGTTACCATTCCTTCCCCCATGTTACCTCTTCGTAACGCAACGTGAATCAAGTCATTCCCCTTCCTGTAGTTCGGCCTCAAAAAACCTCTTAAAAATAGCTACTTGGAAAATTTCGCGTTTTTTTGTTTTTTTGGTGAGTAATTTGCTCAACAAAGAACTAACGAAATAGCGTTGTGCTGATGGCTTTGCGGTTTTTCTCTTACGCTCTTATCGACGATCATCCAATAAGGGGAAGTCTCAAAACGGTACAGGAGGTTGCGTATGTGCGGCAGCAAACATCACGGGGAACATCTGTGCAGCCTGAAAAGCGAAGGTGATCTCCTCACCTACCGGCCGCTCCGGGTGGTATGCGGCCACTGCGGGGTCAGGTCCGACCATCCGCGAAATGTCTGTGATCCCATGGCGCTGCCGACCATGGGATGGTTCACGGAGTGTTCCGACATTTTCGACTAGGGTGGTCTGATCCAGGCGCCCTGGTCGCCAACCGAGGCTTGGGCGCGCACTAACCGAAAGGCCACTTCTGTTGCGGGAAGTGGCTTTTCCTTTTCCTGTTGGCCCGGAGGCCAGCCAGGGACTCGGAGGAGAGGGGCATGAACGCGACCGTCATTGACGAGGCAATCGACAAGTATGTCCACGAGAGGATGAGGGGAGGGAAGAAAACGGCCGGTGCACGGTTCATCTCCTATGCTTATCTGAAATACGGAGGGGACGAGGTGCACGAGTTCATGGAAAAAGTGGGGAGTCTGTCATGCTACTACATCGACTATCTCAAGGTCATGGGAAACCCCCTGAAGGGGCCGGAACTGGCGTGGTTTCTGTCGATGCTTGCGGTAGGCGCGGTCAGCTGCTACCTGATGAATCTGGAAGAGTTCCGGTTTGCCGGGATGGTGGTTTTTGCCGGCACGCTGGTGCATGCCTGGTCACTTCTCTGCCATGCTGCCCAAAAATGGTGTGAGACAGGGGTCATGATAGCCATCTACCGGGAGATTCAGGAGATCGTCGAAGGTGAGGTTGGGGAGATGGCGTAGGTTCCCGCCACTCCCCGTCATCTCGGACGGTCATCGCCTCGTCACCCCGTATTCCGGAGCCCCGCCGCAATGCCGTTGATGGTGGCCGCCAGGACGTAGTTCAGTTCCTCGCTCTCTTCCCCCCGCCGCTTGCGCCGCAGGAGTTCGATCTGGATCATGCTCAGGGGGTCGATGTAGGGGTTCCGCAGCCGAATTGAACCGCTGAGGGCCGGGTTCTTCTCCAGGAGCCGCGACTGGCCGGTGACCGCCAGGACCATCCGCCTGGTTCGGTGGAATTCCTCGACGACCATGGTGAAAACCCGCTCCCGGAGAGCCACGTCGGGCACGAGGGAGGCGTAGAGCCGGGCGAGGGGGAGATCCACCTTGGTGAGGGCCAGCTCCACGTTCCTGATCAGGTCGAAGAAGAAGGGGAAGCGGCGCATCATGGACGTAAGAAGCTCCACGTTGACCTTATCCTTCGCAGCGAAGCGGTCGAGGGCATGGCCGACTCCGAACCATCCCGGTATCACATGGCGGCTCTGCATCCAGCCGAATCCCCAGGGGATGGCCCGCAGTTCCGACAGGTCGCGGCTTCGGCTCCGGCGCGCGGGGCGGGAGCCGATCTTGGCGTGCTCCAGTTCCAGGACCGGCGTTGCCTGCTCGAAGTAGGGGAGGATGTCGGGATTGCCGGTGATCCGTTCCCGGTAGAAGGCGAAGGCACTCCCCGACATCTCTTCCAGTGCCTCCTCCCAGGCGGGGTCGGGTCGTGTCTCCACGAGGCCGGTGCGGGCCAGGGTTTCCAGGGAGGCGGCCACCATCAGCTCCAGGTTCCGTTTCGCCAGGGAGGGGTCGGAGTATTTCCAGTTGATGACCTCCCCCTGCTCGGTGATCTTGAGGGAGCCGGAGAAGCCGTCGGCCGGCTGGGCGATGATGGCCCGGTGGGTGGGTCCGCCACCCCTCCCCACCGTGCCGCCACGGCCGTGGAAGAGGCGAAGGCGCACTCCGCACTCTTGGGCGACCCGCTGAAGGTCGCGGTGAGCCTTGTAGATCTCCCAGGTGCTCGTGAACATCCCTCCGTCCTTGTTGGAATCCGAATAGCCGAGCATCACCTCCTGCCGGCGTCCCCACGAATCGAGAAATGGTGCGTATTCAGCGGAACACCAGAGGGAGTGGCAGATTGTCGGCGCGTTGCGCAGGTCCTCGATTGACTCGAAGAGGGGAACCGGCATCACCCCCGGGTCCTTCCCGTCCGGTGAGGCGGCGACCCGGACCCCGCAGAGTTCCATGAGCCAGATGAGGGAGAGGGTGTCCCGGGCCGAGGCGGCGCCGCTGATCACGTAGCTTCGGATCGACTTGGGGGAGTAGCGCCGCTTCAGCTTCGCCACGGCCCGGAGGGTGTCCAGGAGCTCGGTGGTCTCGGCGGACGGGGGGGGCG
>RHLS01000064.1 GCA_003712145.1 Desulfuromonadales bacterium
TGCTCGGCACAAGGGCCGCCTTCACTTGCAAGTCCTTAACCGGACACTGCTGAGTGTGCAGATAACTTAGTAGATAACTTAGTGTAGATAACTTAGTGTGTCAGGTCTACACATTGACAAATGGTACGGTGTCAAGGTGTAGACCTGACACATTAGCCCTTCCCTCACTAATTCAACGTCAACACCGATACGAAATATCCCCCCACCTGATTGCAGGGAACATTTTCGCTCCGCCACCCTTCGGGGGGACGGACCTGTTCCGGGAAGCCAGGAGGTCCCGAATGATTGCCGTCATCAGCGTTGGAAGAATTCACGGCGATGAAATCAATCTCCTTGTTGGCCGGGTCGGCCGGATCCCAAAGAATAACTGACGTCGTCAGGGTATCGCGTTTCACTGGAAACTCGTAGTCGCGGTACCGGTAAATGGTTTCGCTCCCCAGCATCTCAGGCTTGATGTGGTGAACCATCTTCCCTTTCCAGACTCCCCCTGCCGGGACAACAATCTCCTTGTAATCGCTGCTCACTCGCTTACCATCGTCGCCAATAAGTTCAACCACGCCGATGCCGCCGTCACCCCCTACTTTGGCCTGAATCTCCCTCATGGGCGTCAGGTCATCGGCCATCGCCGCAATCTTGTTCAGGAGTTCCCGTTCGGCGCCCAGAAAGCTGCTCACAATGACCCGGTAGCGACGGTCATGGCTCGATGGGTTGCGAATCGTCAACGGCACCACGTAATCTCCCCCTTTTGCAGCCACCTTCGCGGCATGGAATCCCTTGTTAAAAACCGCCGTCGGTTTTGCCGTCTCCATCCGGATTTCATCGATCTGCACCTCGGCGGGTTTTTCCAACTTTGCCTTAACGCGGAACTGAAGTTGACGCATCGACGAAAAGAGTCCCAAGTCATCGGTAATGGCATTGGCTCCGTAGAAGTGGTAGTAATTACGCGACATGCGGAAGGCCGACGGCGAAAGCACCACCTTCACCCACTTACCGGCGGCCTTGTCGGTGAAGCGGAACTCGCTGTAGCCGTGCATGTTCGAGTCGGTCATGAGTCCCTGATTCGACGGCCCGCCCACCCCCATGTCACCCTGGCGCCAGTGGTAGGTCATGATGGTCATGGTGGGGCTATCATTCTTCTTGTGCCCGACAACCAGGTCACCCGCTTTCACCAGTTCTTCCCTAGCAATGAGGGGGGAATCTGGAGGAAGCTTCACCCAGAACGTGAGGAGATTCGGCCCGTCGGCCACATACTTTTCGCTATCGGTCAGAAGGTACCTGCGCCGTACCTTACCCTGAAGGTAAATATCGATATTACCGGAGTCGAACCGGAACACCGCGCTCTTGGCAGTGCCAGCCGCGCCACCGTCCACCACCCGGCCCCGGTTCTTGTCCGCTTTGCGAAACCCCACCGGATCGTGTTGGTCGCTGCAAGGGATACCGTCCTCGAAACCGGCGAGAGTCACCCCTTTAGTCGAAGAATTACGACTCGCTGAACTTTCAGCAGAAGAACAACTGGGACATACGGTAAAAAAAACATGGGCACCACACAGCAGACCCAATAGCGACATCCTTTTCCATCTATTAATCTCCATAATCATCCTGTCGTCCGGAAGCATCCACGCCAGGTGCAGGTGTCGCGCAGGTGTAGGTGTATCGTCTATAATCTTGGCTGCTATCCTTTACACCCCCCCTGACCGATCCCAGCTACTAACCTCCCCATGGTTTCCCCCTTGCGCACCGTCAAGAAACTCTTGGCCCAAGAGGGTCATGAAATACACCTTGACACATCAACTTAAGTCAATTTTTACGTTAGGGTGCAGGTGTCGCGTCTACACTATTGACAACCTCGCACAAGGTGCCTTTCGGGTGGCCATCCCCCTCGGAAATTACACCCACGGAGCAGGAATACCGTTACGGCTCGGCAAGGCACACTGCTTATTACCAGCCCTCATGAAATAGGAAAGGGGAAATCCGGCGCCATGGGGCGCCGCAGAGGGAAAAGAGGAGGGAAAAACAAGGGCAGCATCCGTGCTGCTACGATGGCCGGTAGTGGCCGTAATTATTATACATATTTAATTTTTATAGTATATCCGCCAGGCACGATGTGTCAAATTAGTTTGTGTAAGTATTCAAAAAAATCGTCTTGATCTGGCAGCAAGAACTTCAGGGGTCAGAGAACTTCAGGGGGCAAGTCTAGAAATCTCAAATCTGTGATTTGTAGACTTGCCCCCTTTGCTTTCCGTGGGTCGGCAACGCAAAACCTACTTTGGCGCCACCGCCGTCCCGTAAACCTGGGTACAGGCCCGAGAAACAATGACAAAATACTGCGAATAGGTATCGACCGAGACATTGACGAGGGCCGTGGTGCCGGAAGTTTTGCCCATTGCATCGGCCACGGCGTTCCTCGTCTCGTTCCCTGCACGGAGAGGGATGAATCCCAGGAGGTAGTAAACGCAGTCCTCCCCTGCAACAGGGCCAAGTTCCCGGTAGGAGCCGGGATTGAGCGGCACCGTCGATGGCGCTACTCCGCCTGAAATACTTGCACACCCGGAGATCAAGGCGAGGCAGGCAACCGCAAACACGAATTTTTTGATCATGACATCCTCCTCTGTGACACTGTTGTTATCGACCCGGAGCTTCCTGCCACTACGATGATGGCAGAATCCATGGATAATGTGGGTAGAGGGTGAAAACGAGATCATTTGTTGTCACCCGAACCAACGCTGCAGAAAAGGTCGCTGAACGGGGCCGCCCCGTCTCCTAAGTTATGGACCGGCAACGCTAAGACCGATGTGGCGAGCATGCCCGCCAGAACAGACACGATCAATCTCATCGGTGCACCTTTCACGCTGCTGGCGACTGGGATGGAAACAGATGAAAACCAGGGGTTTACCAGAAGGTTTTTCAGCACCATGGGGTGCTGCAGCAGTAAAAAGAGGAGGGAAATGCGACTCCGTTGCCGCATGAAGGCAGCCATCCGCAACAAGCCAGTTAACCCACCTTAATGCAAAAATCAAACCTTTCAGAAAGTTAGCGAGTTTCTGACTTTTCAAAACGACGGCCTCACCGCAACCGCACAAACTGTAGCCCCTGCCTACACATGAATGTAAACCTTCCCGACAAATTGCCATCACTTGCCTGCTGTGCTATAAGCTGACGTATCCCCTTAACTTCGGAGCATTTTCCATGGACAAGCCAGCCGCCGCAGGGCGCATTGCCGAGCTTCGCGCCGAGATCCGGCGCCACGACAACCTTTACTACGTCCTCGACCGCCCCGCAATCACCGACGCGGAGTACGACATCCTTTACCTGGAGCTGGTGAAACTCGAAGAGGAGCATCCCGACCTCATCACCCCCGACTCCCCCACTCAGCGGGTCGGCGGCAGGCCACTGGACCGGTTCGAGCAGGTGACCCATCGGATACCGATGCTGTCGCTGGAGAACGCCTTCACCGACGGAGACATCGCCGAGTTCGACGACCGGGTGAAGCGGTTTTTGGGACTTCCGGCCGGCGAGGAGATCGCCTACGTCTGCGAGCCGAAGATGGACGGACTGGCGGTGGAGCTGGTCTACGAGGGGGGAAGGCTCACCGTCGGCTCCACCCGGGGGGACGGCTTCGTGGGGGAGGAGGTGACCCAGAATCTGAAGACGGTGAAGAGCATCCCCCTCACGCTCGGTTGCGACAACCCGCCGGCGCTCCTGGAGGTGCGGGGCGAGGTCTTTCTCCCCCTCGACGCGTTCCAGAAGCTGAACACCCAGCGGGAGGAGGAAGGGGAGGCCCCCTTTGCCAACCCAAGGAACGCCGCCGCCGGCTCCATCCGCCAGTTGGACCCGCGCATCGCCGCGAAGCGCCCCCTGGCCATCTTCTGTTACGCGCCGGGTATGGTGGAGGCTGCTTCCTTCGCCTCCCAGAGTGAATTCCTCGCCACCATCCGCAGGTGGGGCCTGCCGGTGAATCCCCTTGCGCGGCAGGTGACGGGGGTCGCGGGTATCCTCGCCTTCTACCGGGAGATGACGGCCCAACGCGACACCCTCCCCTACGAGATTGACGGGGTGGTGGTGAAGGTGGACTCCTTCGCGCTCCAGCGGGAGCTCGGCGAGAAGAGCCGCTCCCCCCGCTGGGCCGCGGCGGTGAAGTTCCCGCCGCGCCAGGCGGTGACGGTCATCGAGGACATCGTCCCGTCGGTGGGGCGGACCGGGGTCATCACCCCCACGGCGCACCTGCGGCCGGTGGAGGTTTCCGGCGTCACGGTCTCCCGGGCCACCCTCCACAACTGGGAGGAGATGGAGCGAAAGGACATCCGGATCGGCGACACGGTGGTGATCGAGCGTGCCGGGGACGTGATCCCGGCGGTGGTGCGGGTGCTGACCGAGAAGCGTTCGGGCGATGAACGGTTCCTGCCGATCCCGGCAAGCTGCCCCGAGTGCGGCTCGGAGGTGGTGAAAATCCCCGACGAGGTGGCGGTCCGCTGCATGGGGCTCTCCTGCCCGGCCCAGATCCGGGAGTCCATCATCCACTTCGCCTCCCGCCACGCCATGGACATCGACGGGCTTGGCGAGAAGTATGTCGAGCAGCTCCTGCGGCTGGGGCTGGTGCGGAACGTGGCCGACCTCTACCTCCTCACCAGAGACGACTTCATGCAGTTCGATCGGATGGGGGTCAAGCTGGCGGAGAACCTTTTGAACGCCATCGCGGCCAGCAGGCAGCGGGAGCTCTCCCGCTTCATCTTCGCGCTGGGGATCCGGCACGTGGGAGAGCACACGGCGAAACTGCTGGCGACCGCCTTCGGCAGCATCGACAACCTGGCACGGGCCGAGGAGGAGGAGCTTCTCTCCATCCGGGAGATCGGCCCCCAGGTGGCCCGGAGCATCATCACCTTCTTCCATAATGAGGGGAATCGGGAGACCATCCGGCGGATGATCGAGGCCGGGGTGCGTCCGACGGTGGAGGAAAAGCGGGTGGGTGGAAGGTTCACCGGCAAGACGTTCGTCTTCACCGGCGCCCTTACCCGCTTTACCCGGGACGAGGCAAAGACGATGGTGGAGAGCGAAGGGGGCCACGCCGCCGGATCGGTATCGAAGAAGACCGACTACGTGGTGGCCGGGGCCGAGGCGGGGAGCAAGCTGGCCAAGGCTCGGGACCTGGGAGTTGCGGTGCTTACGGAGGATGAATTTCTGACCATGCTGGAGGGAGACACATGAACATTCGCGCCATCGTCACGGTCATAGGGCTCGTGCAGGGGGTTGCGTTCCGCCACCACACGGTTCAGCACGCCTGCCGGCTCGGCGTTGCGGGCTGGGTCAGGAACCTGCCCAATGGTGATGTGCAGGGATGCTTCGAGGGTGACGAAGCGCGCGTGCAGGCACTCATCGAATGGTGTCACCGAGGCCCCTCCCGCGCCCGTGTCGAGCGGGTTATCGTCGAACGGGAACCCTACCGGGGCGAGTTCAACGGCTTCGACGTCCGGTACTGACCGGATTGCGCCATTACCGCTGGCCGGGGAGACCGGCCTTGTCACCCCACACTGCCACCGGTACAAGGCAACCAGCTCAAGGCTATTTCGCGCTGCCTCTCATCTACTCGACCTTCTTCCAGCTCCGGGGGGGGTCGTTGAAGTCTCGCCACTCCCTTCGCGGGCCGCCTTCTGACCAATCAATGCAACGTCCACCGCGCCACTGCGTTGACAGGGCACACGCAAAAACCGGTTCGGCAGGGTGTTTTTGTTTGACAGCGGGAAAGAGGATGGCGTATACAGTATGGCCCGCCTTTTCTGTCTATATTCCAGGCTGTTAGCCATTTTTCATGGGAGATGCGGGAATAACCATCACCGGTCATCCAGCCGGTAATCCATACGTTCACAGAAAGAGAGAACCATGATTAACCTGAAACCCGAAGTCGTCGCCCAGCTCGAGCGCGTGCTCGGCTCCGTTGAAATGCTGCTCCCCCGGGCCGTGAAGCCGGTGGACTGGTCGAAATGCCACGCCGCCAATTGGCGCCGCCATTCCTTTTCCGGTTTCCTTGAGCCGGTCAAGGTCACCGACTCCACAACCCTCGAGGAACTCCTCGGTGTCGAGAAGCAAAAAGAGATCATGATCAACAACACGCGCCAGTTCCTGAAGGGTCTGCCGGCCAACAACGCCCTCCTCTGGGGATCGCGGGGCACGGGGAAGTCTTCCCTGGTGAAGGCGCTCCTCAACGAGTACGCCGCCGAGGGGCTGCGTGTCATCCAGGTGGAAAAGGAAGACCTGATCTACCTCTCCGAAATCTTCACCGCCGTCGAGAACGAGCCGTACCGCTTCATCCTGCTTTGCGACGACCTCACCTTCGAGGTGGGCGAACTGAGCTACAAGATGCTCAAGAGCGCCCTCGACGGGTCGGTCTATTCGGCTCCGGAGAACGTCCTGATCTACGTGACCTCCAACCGCCGCCACCTCCTCCCTGAATACGAGTCCGACCTGATCGGCGGGAAGTTCGTCAACGGGGAGCTTCAGCAGAGCGAGGCGATGGAGGAGAAGGTTTCCCTCTCCGACCGGTTCGGCCTCTGGATCGCCTTCCACGTCTTCTCCCAGGACCGCTACCTGGACGCCGTCCGCCTCTGCATCGAGCGGGAGGCCCGTAACCGGCGGGTGGAAATCCCCTGGACCAAGGACCTGGAGCAGGACGCCATCAAATGGTCCCACGACAAGAACAAGCGCTGTGGTCGGACCGCCTTCCAGTTCTCCAAGAACTGGGTGGGGCGATACCTTCTCCCCAGACAGTAAGCGGAACGCGCAAAGCGGGATGAAAAACCGGAAAAGGGGACATGGCTGACGATCAGCCGTGTCCCCTTTTTCCTGTTCCGCCTCTCTTTGTCAGAAGGGGACGCGCCGATCGTCACGCACGCCCTGCCCAATACCGCAACATTTCAACAAGGAGTTATAAGTATCATGACTTCCAAGTTTTTTGTTTCAATCATGTAAACTTGCATCCCTGCCACCAGAACGTCCCGCCACAAACCTCGCCTGAATCAAAATAGCGTTTTGCCATAATTTTTCACATATTTTCAGATAGTTACATTAAAAATAAAATGACGTTACCCCTGAAAATCAACAAAAGGATTGGCCAGTAATACACAATGTAACGTAACATACTGTTTTATTTTGATTTTATAAAAATTTACCCCTTGCATCACCACCAAACAGCTCTTATAGTATCGCTAAAACAAGCCACGGAACACCTCTGCAATAGTGCTCCGCAGCCACCAACAACCGCAGTAACTACAGGAATCGAAAGGAAAAACAGACATGAAATGCCCCGTATGTAAAACCCATGAGCAGATCAGTATTTCACTCCACTCTGACGGCTTTGCCGAGAACATCCTGGAGTGCAGCAACTGCGGCAGCATCTGGTCGATCAATCACGGCCTGACCAAAATGGTCAAGGATACCCAGGAGCATTCGTTCCTGGAAGCAGTATCCGAGTGCGTTGAAGCTGATGATTATGATTTTGCGGCCTGATTTCGGCGGCGTCTCCCTGAAACGGTAGGCGCTGGCAGGACAGGTAGTTCAGACAAACAGTTCATTTGAAATGGGGAGGGGGCACGCTCAGGCAAGCATGTCCCCTTTATCTTTTCCGACTGTGCCAAGGCGGCGGTTGCGCTCAGAGTCCGGTCAGCTCCTGCACCAGAAGCTCAAGATCGTCGCCATTGACCCGCAGAGCCTCCCCCTTGATCTCTTCGGTCCGAACCACCCCCTTTTCAACCCAACCGGAAATCTGCCGTTCCTCAACGCCGAATTTGGCTGCTGCCTCTTCCAGGGTGTACCAGGTTTTGAGCATTGACATGACGACTCCTCCTCCGTTGTACGGTTTGGTTGTACGTGCGGCAGCAGATTCTTCTCCCCTCACCTCTTCAAAGTGCTCCAGAGATTGACCATGAAATCCTGCACGTTGGTCAGGATGGCGACAACCTGTGCCGAGCCACGGTTGGCCAGTTTGTCGGCGCTGAATTCCGTCATGTCCACAACATAGAAAAAAACCGGCCGCACGGTGCCGTCCGCCATGACCCGGTAGCTGGGGAGCATGTTGCCGAAGGCGATGGCGTGGAGTTGCGTGGCCAGGGCGATGACGGTGGTCGCCGTGCGCGCGTGGCGTCGCATGGCGTCCTGGGCCTCGTACACATCGGCGATGACCTCGGGGAGCGGCCCGTCGTCGCGGATGGAGCCGGCCAGCACGTAGGGAACGCCCCGCTCCTCGCAGGCATGGATGATGCCGTCACGGATGCCGAGCCCCTTCATAGCGGCGGGGATGGAACCCCGCAGGCGGACCTCGTTGAGGATGTCCAGATGGTTGTAGTGGCCCAATGGGCGCAGGGCCTGGGAGTATATGTCCTGCCCCAGGCCGGTGCGGAAGACGGCCGCCTCCAGGTCATGGGTGGCCAGGGCGTTGCCGGCCAGCAGGGCGTGGCAGTAACCCTTCCCGATGAGTCCCTGCATGGCTTCGCGGCTGTCCCGGTCAAAGGCCACGGCCGGACCGAGCACCCAGACGATGGAGCCGTGGTCCCGGTCGTGACGCAAAACCTGGTAGAGTTCGTCGTAGGAGCGCGAGAACGGGGTTTCCCTCGTCCCCCGGGTGCGGAAGGCGAATTTCTCGCCGGCACTTCCTTCCGCCGGGGCAAAGCCCGTGGTATGGACGTAGATCCCCTCTTCGCCGTTTTCGGTCCGGCCCACCACAACCGGGTCCCCCCGTTTTACGCGCCGGGGCTCCACCACCTCCAGGGTATCGTCCCGCAGGACCATCACCGCATCCATCCTGCTTTCCCGGGCGAGGAGCCACCTGCCGCCTCCCAGATGAACATACTCGGGATGGTTCGATGTGCCATGGAAGGTGCGCGGGACCACGCCGTCCGCTGGAGCGGCCTCTACCCTTGCCGCGGGAGCGGCGGCCAGATCCGGCCGGCTGAAGTCCGGCGGGGCGTAGGCGGGAATGACGGACATGGGCGTTCCTCCTGACTCAAGTAAACCCCCGGGCACCGGCATTGTCAATGACCGCCACGCCGGCGGCGGTTGAGCAGCCGGCGTCCTGTGCTAGACTGAATGCAAACCGGAGGGGATATCGTGGCACGGACGAGAATCATCATCATGGGCGCCGCGGGGCGCGACTTCCACAACTTCAACTGCTGCTTCCGCGACAACGCTGCCTTCCGGGTGGTGGCCTTCACCGCCGCCCAGATTCCCTACATTGCCAGCCGGCGCTACCCGCCATCCCTGGCCGGCCCCCTCTACCCCCACGGGATACCGATCCGTCCGGAAGAGGAGTTGCCGGAGCTGATCCGCCGCCACCGGGTGGAGCAGGTCATTTTCGCCTACAGCGACATCTCCCATGGTGAGCTGATGCACACCGCATCCCGCGTCCTCGCCTGCGGGGCCGACTTCCGGCTGCTGGGCCCCACGGCCACCATGCTGAAGAGCCGACGGACGGTGGTGTCGGTCTGCGCCGTGAGGACCGGCTGCGGCAAGAGCCAGGTGGTTCGCCTGTTCTGCGACATCCTGCGGGAACGGGGCAGGCGGCCGGTGGTGGTCCGCCACCCCATGCCCTACGGTGACCTGGCGAGCCAGGAGGTGCAGCGGTTCGCCACCGTTGCCGACCTGGACCGTTTTCGCTGCACCATCGAGGAGCGGGAAGAGTACGAGCACCTGCTGGAGCATGACGCCATCGTCTACGCGGGGGTGGACTACCGGAAGATCCTGCGCCGGGCCGAGGCTGAGGCCGAACTGATCATCTGGGACGGCGGCAACAACGATCTCCCCTTCTTCCGACCCGATCTGGAGATCGTGGTGGCAGACCCCCTGCGCCCCGGCCACGAGACCGCCTGGTACCCGGGCGAGGTGAACCTGCGGCGGGCTCACCTGGTGGTGGTCAACAAGGTGAACGCCGCCGAACCGGCGGCGGTGACGGTGGTCGAGGAGGCGGTGCGGCGGATGAATCCGGCCGCCCGGGTGGTGCGGACCGCGTCAGTGGTGACAGCAGAGCGGGAGAACGAGATCAGAGGGAAGCGGGTCCTGGTGGTGGAGGACGGTCCCACCATCACCCACGGCTCCATGCCCGCCGGCGCCGGGCTGGCAGCGGCGCGGCAATACGGCGCGGGGGAAGTCGTCGATCCGCGTCCCTGGCTCCAGGGCTCCCTTGCCGGGGTCTTCAGCCGCTTCCCCCACATGGGCCCCGTCCTCCCCGCCATGGGCTACCGGCCGGAGCAGGTAGCGGACCTGGCCGGCACCATCGCGGCTGTCCCGTGCGACCTGGTGCTGGCCGCCACTCCCATCGACCTGGCCCGCCTCGTGACGGTAGACCGGCCGATCCTCCGCGTCTCCTACGCCATCGCGGAGGTGGCGGGAACCCCTTTGCGCGACGCATTTCTCCATCTCATCGGGTAAGGGCCTGCCATGCCCCCCCTCTTCCATCCGAGCCTCGTGAACGGCCCCTTCGACGACCCGGGGGTCTATGTCGATTTCCTCTTCGAACGGCGGGCCATCCTCTTCGATCTGGGGGACATCTCCCCCATCCCACCCCGCAAGGTTCTCCGGATCTCCGACATCTTCGTCTCCCACACCCACGTGGACCACTTCATCGGCTTTGATCGGGTGGTGCGTCTCTGCCTCGGCCGCGAGAAGCGGCTCAGGCTCTTCGGCCCCCCCGGCTTCACCGGCCAGGTGGCCCACCGCCTTGCCGGCTACACCTGGAACCTGGTGGAGAGCTACCCCACCGATTTCACCGTTCTGGCCACCGAACTCCACCCCGACGGCACTGCCCGCTCCCTGGAGTTCCACTGCCAGCGGGAGTTCGTGCCGGAAAACGGGCAGGAGCACCGCCTGGACGACGGAATCCTGCTGGACGAGGAAACCTTCCGGGTCAGAGCAACCTTCCTGGACCACGGCATTCCCTGCCTCGCCTTCGCCCTGGAGGAGAAGCAGCACGTGAACATCCTGAAAAGCCGCCTGAATGAGTTGGGTCTTCCGACAGGGCAATGGCTCAGGGAACTGAAGACGGCAGTACTGCGGGAAGAGCCGGACGATCGCCCATTCCGGGCATGGTGGGGGGAAGGAGGTGTCATGAGGGAGCAACTCTTCCCGCTGGGGGAGTTGCGGGACAGCCTCACCAGGACCGTCAGGGGACAGAAGATCGTCTACGTGACCGACGTCGGTCTGAACGATGCCAATGCCGTGCGGATCAGGGAACTGGCGCGGGAAGCCGACTGGCTCTTTATCGAGACAACCTTCCTGGATGAAGAAGCAGAGCGGGCCCGGGAGCGGAGCCACCTGACCGCGCGCCAGGCCGGTGAACTGGCCCGGGAAGCGGGAGTGGCGCGGGTGATGCCGTTCCACTTCTCACCAAAGTACCGGGGGATGGAGGAGGAGTTGCGGCGGGAGATGGAGGAGGCGTTCAGGGGATGAACCGGAAGGAAGTGCCAAGCCAGATGGGTAGGGAGGGAGATTGTGACAACCGTAGCATATACAGCCTCATCTCTATGAGGCCCCCAACGCGCTGTCCCCTGTCAGGTATTTCGTATGGGTGCCCTCTACATGCTCCTTTCATGCTGCCTCATATTCCCTTTTTGGCTGATTGCACGGCGCACATTATGTGCGCCGCCAATTGCGCCTTCTCAGTCTCAATACTTCGTCACTGCTTTCTCCTTACTCAATTTATTGTTACTGGACTTCAGCATTGTCCGGTTAGAAAATTGCAGGACCGGAACGTTCCATAAAAAGTGAAT
>RHLS01000091.1 GCA_003712145.1 Desulfuromonadales bacterium
CACCCTAACCCTCCCCCGCCAGGGGGGAGGGAAACTATTTATAAGAATACATGCGGGATGTGACCATGAAGAAAAAATCGACGCCACAGAGTGCAGTTCCCCTCCCCGACCATGACCACGCCCGGCACCTCCTCCGGCAGATGATCCTCATCCGGCGCTTCGAGGCCAAGTCCGCCGAGCTCTACAGCGCCACGAAGATCCGGGGCTTCCTCCACCTCTACGACGGGGAGGAGGCGGTGGCGGTGGGGGTCATGGATGCCCTCACCCCCGAGGACGCCGTGGTGGCCACCTACCGGGAACACGGCCAGGCCCTGGCCCGGGGGGTGAGCGCCCGAAGCATCATGGCGGAGATGTACGGAAAGCTGGAGGGGTGCAGCCGGGGACGCGGCGGATCCATGCACCTCTTCGACGCCGCCACCCGCTTCTACGGCGGCAACGCCATCGTCGGCGGGGGGCTCCCCCTCTCCCTGGGGCTCGCCCTGGCCGACCGGATGGAGGGGAGAAAGCGGGTCACCTGCGCCTTCTTCGGCGACGGGGCCTCGGTGGAGGGGGTCTTCCACGAGTCCCTGAACCTGGCCTCCCTCTGGAAACTCCCGGTCCTCTTCATCCTGGAGAACAACCTCTACGCCATGGGGACCGCCATCTGCTACGCCCAGGCGGTCCCCGAGTTCTCCCACCGGGTCGCCTCCTACGGAATCCCCCTGGAGGCGGTGGACGGCATGGACGTCCTGGCGGTCAGGGAAGCGGCGCTCAGGGCCGCCGCCTACGTCCGGGAAGGAAACGGCCCCTTCTTCCTCGAGTGCCGCACCTACCGGTTCCGGGCCCACTCCATGTTCGACGCGGAGCTCTACCGGACCAAGGAGGAGGTGGAGGAGTGGCGGAAGCGGGACCCGATCCCGGCCTTCTTCGCTCTCTGCAGGGAAAAGGGGATCCTGAGCGACGCCGACCGGGAGGAGCTGGAGCGGGAGGTGAACGCCGCGGTGGAGGACGCGGTGGCCTTCGCCGAGGCGGGGACCTGGGAGCCGGTGGAGGAGTTGACGCGGTTTGTCTACTCGGAACGGAGGACGTGATGGAGGCCGGGACAGTAATGATCAAGATGACCTACCGCGACGCGGCCCGGGAGGGGCTCCGTGACGCCCTCCAGCGGGACCCCCGGGTCTTCCTCATGGGAGAAGACGTGGGGCACTACGGCGGCTGCTTCGCCGTCAGCAAGGGGCTCCTTGCCGAGTTCGGCCCGGAGCGGATCCGCGACACCCCGCTGTCGGAGCTCACCTTCACCGGCATGGGGATCGGGGCGGCCCTGGGGGGGATGCGCCCCATCGTGGAGATCATGACCGTGAACTTCAGCCTCCTGGCCCTGGACCAGATCGTCAACAACGCCGCGACGCTCCTCCACATGTCGGGGGGGCAGTTCAACGTCCCCCTCGTCATCCGGATGGCCACCGGCGCCGGCAAGCAACTGGCAGCCCAGCACGCCCATTCCTTCGAGGGGTGGTACGCCCACATCCCCGGCATCCGGGTGGTGGCCCCGGCCACCCTGGAGGATGTGCGCGGCATGCTCTGGACCGCCCTTGAAGACCCGGACCCGGTCCTCATCTTCGAGAACAACACCCTCTACACCATGGAGGGGGAGCTCCCCGCCGACGCCGGGCCGGTGGACATCGACCGGGCGAAGGTGCGCCGGGAGGGGAAGGACGTCACCATCATCACCTACGGCGCGAGCCTCTTCAAGGCCCTGGAGGCGGCCGAGACCCTGGCCGCCGGGGGGATCGAGGCCGAGGTGATCGACCTGCGGACCCTGCGCCCCCTGGACGACGCCACCTACCTCGCCTCCATCGCCAGGACCCACCGGGCCCTCATCGTGGACGAGGGGTGGCGGAGCGGGAGCCTCGCCGCCGAGGTGAGCGCCCGGATCATGGAGCAGGCCTTCTACGAGCTGGACGCCCCCGTGGAGCGGATCTGCACTGTCGAGGTCCCCATCCCCTACGCCCGGCACCTGGAGCAGGCGGCGATTCCCCAGGCGGAGAAGATCGTGGAGGTGGTGAAAAGGATGGTGAACGTTTGACGGAGGCAGCTATTTCAGCAGGATTTGTTGGGAGACCTCACAATGTCATAACCCCTCCCAGCCTCCCCTTACCTTAAGGGGAGGAGAAACTTTTCCCCCTCTTAAGATAAGAGGGGGAAAGGGGGAGTTATGATCTGTTTGCTGGATAGCGCCATTATAACTTAACAGTTCAAGGTGGAATTACCATGGCCGAATTCCGCATGCCCAGTCTGGGCGCCGACATGGTGGCAGGAGTCCTCGTCGACTGGAACGTGAAACCGGGAGATCGGGTGAAGCGGGGGGACATCATCGCCCTCGTGGAAACCGACAAGGGACTCATCGAGGTGGAGGTCTTCGAGGACGGTGTCGTGGAGACGATCCACGTCCAGCCCGGCACGAGGGTCCCCGTCGGGACCCCCCTGGCCTTCATCTCTCCGGAGGGAGGGGCCGCCGTCCCCCCTCCCGTGG
>RHLS01000065.1 GCA_003712145.1 Desulfuromonadales bacterium
CCACCATTCCCCCCAGGTCGGCCCCCACCTGTTCGAGATTGAGCCCCAGGGCGGCCACCTTGTCCCGGTCGATGACGAACTCCGTCTGGGGCTGGTCGATCTTAACGTCGATGATGGGGGGGAAGGCGAACATGCCGCTCTGGGTCGCCTTCTGCTGGAGCTTCTGGGCCAGCTCCAGGACCTGTGCCGTCTCCGCCGTGGAGGCGAGGATGAACTCCACCGGGAACTGCCCCCCGCCGGGAAGGGCCGGCGGTGTCACCGGGAACATCTGGATGCCGGGGATGGCGGCCAGCTTCTGCTGCACCTCGGGCATGATCTCGAAGACGGTCCGCTCCCGCTTGTCCCACGCCTTCGTGACCATGCCGCCGAAGCCCGAGTTGGGGAAGGTGAGCTGGAAGGTGAAGCTGGTCTCCGGAATCCCCATGAAGACCTGATTGGCCGCCGCGGCGTAGCGGCTCGTCTGGTCCAGGGTGGAGTTGGCCGAGGCGTCCAGGATGCCGAAGATGACCGACTGGTCCTCCGTGGGGGCCAGCTCCCGGGCCGACATGGTGAACATCGGCACGGTCAGGAGGCTTACCACGATCCAGACCGTGTAGACCGCCGGCCGGGCGGCCAGGGTCAGGTCGAGCCAGCGGCCGTAGAGGGCCTTGAGGCGGTCGAAGTCGCGGGCGATTCGCCCGGCCAGTCCCCGCTCGGCGGCTCCCGGCTTCAGGAACCTGGCCGACATGACCGGCGAGAGGGTGAGGGCCACCACCCCCGAGATGGTTACCGCCCCGGCCAGGGTGAAGGCGAACTCCCGGAACAGGGCCCCGGTGAGCCCCCCCTGGAGCCCGATGGGGAGGTAGACCGCCGCCAGGGTGATGGTCATGGCGATGATGGGCCCCACCAGCTCCCGGGCCCCCAGGAGCGCCGCCTCCAGGGGGGACATCCCCTCGTGGAGGTGCCGTTCCACGTTTTCCACCACCACGATGGCGTCGTCCACCACGAGACCCACCGAGAGGACGATGGCCAGGAGCGTCAGGAGGTTCACCGTGAAGCCGAAGGCCTGCATGAGGAAAACGGCGCCGATGAGGGAGACGGGAATCGCCACCACCGGCACCAGGGACGACCGGAGGGAGCCGAGGAAGAGAAAGATCACCACGATGACGATAAGAAGGGTCTCCCCCAGGGTCTTGAGGACCTCGCGGATGGCGTTGTCGATGTAGCGGGTGGCGTCGTAGGCCACCCGGGCCGAGAGCCCCGTGGGGAGGTCCTTCTGGATCGCCTCCATCTCGGCCCGGACCCGCTTGATGACGTCAAGGGAGTTGGCGTTGGGCAGCGGCCAGATCCCCATGAAGACGGCGGTCTGCCCCGAGAAGCGGACCTCGGCGTCGTAGTCCTCGGCCCCCAGCGCCACGTCGGCGATGTCCGCAAGCCGTACCAGTGCCCCGTCCTGCTCACGCACCACCAGCTGCCGGAACTCCTCCACCGTGCTCAGGTTGGTGGTGGCCGTCAGGTTCACCTGGATGAGGGACCCCTTGCTCCTCCCCAGGGCCGACAGGAAGTTGTTGGCGGCCAGGGCCTGGCGCACCTGGGTCGGGGTGATGTTCAGGGCCGCCATCCGGTCGGGTTTCAGCCAGATCCGCATGGCAAAGGTGCGGCCGCCGAGGATGTCGGCCCGCTGTACCCCCTGGATGGCCGAGAGCCGCGGCTGGACGATCCGCACCAGGTAGTCGGTGATCTCGTTCTGCTGAAGGATGTCGGAGGAGAAGCTGAGGTAGGCCGAGGCGAACTCGCTGTCGGCCGACTCGATGTTGATGACCGGCACCTCCGCCTCGGGGGGGAGATCGCGGCGCACCTGGTCCACCTTGGAGCTGATCTCCGCCAGGGCCTTGGTGCCGTCGTAGTTCAGCTTCAGCCGCACCTTGATGGTGGAGAGCCCCAGGGTGCTCTGGGACTCCATGTACTCGATCCCGTCGGCGGCGGCGATGGCCCGCTCCAGGGGGGTGGTGACGAAGCCCCGCACCAGGTCGGCGCTGGCCCCGGTGTAGACCGTGGTGACGGTCACCGCCGCGTTTTCGCTGCGGGGGTACTGGCGCACGTTCAGGGAGCGGATCGCCTGGAGCCCGGCGATGACGATGATGAGGTTGACCACCAGGGCCAGCACGGGACGGCGGATAAAGAGGTCGGTGATGTTCATGGCGGGTCAGTTGTTCTCCGGCTTCGGCGCCTGCTGGAACGCCGGCGAGAGCCGGTTGTCCATCACCACATCCTGGCCGTTGCGCAGCTTGAAGACCCCGGTGCTCACCACGGTCTCCCCAGCCTTGAGCCCTCCCGTGACGGCGACGAAGTCGCCGCGCTTGGTGCCCAGGCGCACGAACTGCTGGCGGAGCACCTTCCCCTTCTTCTCCTTGCCATCCTCCACCACGAAGACCGAGTCGCTGTAGGGCGCATACAGGACGGCCGTGGCCGGAATGACGAGCACCTGCTGCCGCACGGGGAGCCCCACCGCCACGGTGACGAACATGCCGGGGCGAAGCTTCTCCGCACGGTTGGCCACCGTGGCCTGGATCTTGATATTGCGGGTTTCGGCTTCCACCTGGGGGTTTATGGCGGTGATCCGCCCCTCGATGGTTTCCCCGGGGAGGGAGTCGGTCGTCACCCGTATCGCAAGCCCCGTGCGCACCTGCGGAAGCTGCTGCTGCGGCAGGGTGAAGTCCACGTAGACCGGGTCGAGGGTCTGGAGGGTCACGATGGGGTCCCCCTCCTTCAGAATCTGTCCCAGGTTTGCCTGCCGGATCCCGAGCCATCCCGTGAAGGGGGCGCGGATCGTCTTCTTGGCAATGGCGGCCCGGATGGTGTCGGCCTGGGCCTGCCCCTGGTTGGCAGTGGCAACGGCCCGATCGTAGTCGGCCCGGGAGATGATCCCCTCGGCCAGGAGCTGTTGGGCGCGGTGCAGGTTCACGCGGGCGAGCTCCGCCTCCGCCTGGGCGCCGGGGAGCTGGGCCTCCTCGCTGCTCGTGTCCTGGCGCAGCAGCAGGTCGCCCTTTTTCACCGGGGTGCCCGGCGCGAAGGGGATCTGCACAACCTTCCCCGGCAGCTCGGCGGCCACGGTAACCCCCTGCACGGCGGTCAGTGTCCCGACCGAGGTAAGGGCGGTCTCCCATGATTCCGCCTTGGCCACGGCCGTGGAGACGGTCTCGGGGGGCGGGACGAACTTCTTTCCCTGGTCGATCATGGCGCCGATCTGCAGCGCCTTCACGGCGGCGAGGACGGCGATGACCACGACCAGCCCGACGATGGCAAGGATGATGCGTTTTTTCATGGGGTGAACGGCTCCGTGATGGCGTGAAAAGGGTGCAGCGAGAAGAATCGCTTCTCTTGGTTATAGCATCCCGGGAAATCCTTGCAATACGCTATACGTTCACCGCTCCGCCAAGGCCAGCCGCACCCCCAGCGACGCGAAGACCCCCGCCGTCAGCCAGTCGAAATAGCGGGCGATCCGGGGGCGGGCCAGGATGAAGCTGCCGATGCTCCCGGCGAAGTAGCCGATGAGGCAGAAGATCTCCACCGCCTGGGCCATGAAGACGAACCCCAGCAGCATCTGGAGCGGGACGCGGCCGGCGGCGGGGGAGACGAACTGGGGGAGTAACGCCAGGAAGAACATGGCCGCTACGCGTTGCTGTTAGCGCCGAAACCAAGAAGGCGGAGAGGTTGTCGCCCAGCCTATGGAACCAATCTACGAAAAAACCTTCCCAATCCGATCCTGCTAGGTGGACCCCCACGGCCGGGTGCGTCCGACGGCGCTCCTCACATCTTGAACCTTTCGACGCCCGCGGTAAGGGCGTCTCCTTCCGTTTCCAGAACCTTCACCAGCCCGTCCAGTTCTTCAGCCATCCGTACATTGTTGTCAGCCACACGCCGTGTCGTTTCAACCGACAGGACAATGCTGGCGGTTGCCTTTTCCTGCTCGGCAACGGCCTGGGTTACGGCCCCCATACGATCGCTGGCTTCGCGAATCAGCACCGAAAGCGCCTTACTCCCCTTTGACTGCTCCAGGGTCGACTGGCTGATCAGCCGGGTGTAGTCCGCAAGGCTCTGGGTTCCGGCAAGAATATCGCGCAGCGCGATACTCTCCTGGTCCGTCGCCTTCTTGATCTCCATGACCATGGTATTCACGTGGAGCATGGCATCGAGCACCTGACTGACCCCCGTGGCCTGCTCTGAAAGGGAGATCTCAATTCCCTTGGCCATGTCGAGGGAGCTGTCGGCTGCGACGATGATCTTGGCAAGGGCGCTTTCCGCTTCCTGCGAACGGGCCATCCCCTCCTCGACGCTCAGGAGGGTGGCATTCACGGATTCCACGGAAGAAACCACCTCCTGCTGAACCCTGGCAATGATGGCCGATATGTCCCTGGTGGACGATGCCGTCTGGCCTGCCAGCCTCTTGACCTCGTCGGCCACGACGGCAAACCCCTTGCCGTGAACCCCGGCCTGGGCAGCGAGGATTGCTGCGTTGAGCGAAAGGAGGTTGGTAAAGCCGGCCATTTCGTTGATCACATCGACAATCTTCCCTATCTCGCCCGACATGGCACCCAGTCGGTTGATGACCTGTGCCGTGGCCGACACTTCGTCCCGTATCTTTTCGATGGCCTCCCTGCTGCCCCTGACGGTCGCTATCCCGAACCCGGCAGCGTTCTCCCGTACCTTCCCGGACAGTACCGCCTGCTCCCGGGAGTGATCGGAGATTCCGGCAATGGTGGAATCCATTTCGGTGACGGTTGTAACGATCTGCCCGGTTCTCTCGAACAGGGTATCCACATGGGCCGCAACCTGCCTGATGGCGCCGGCAATCTCGCTGATAGAAAGGGAGGATTGTTCCCGCAGGGCGTCGAGCCCTTTCGCATGCCTCGCTATTTCGTTTATTTCGGCCGATATCTCCGTTGCCTGGACAGACGTGTCCTCGGTGAGCCGTTGGAGTTGCCTGGCGTCGGATGCGACGGAGCGTATGGAATAATGCATCTCCTCCAGGGCCGACGCGGTGGTCTCCAGTGTCTGCAGCTGGGTCTGAGCCGATTCGTGGAGCCGTCGCGAAGAATTCCCGGTCGAATGGGCCACCGTGTTCATCTCCCGGATGGTTCCGGTGATGGAGCCTATGACCCCCCGGATTGATTCCACAAAACTGTTGAATCGCTCGGAGAGAATTCCGAACTCGCCTCCCGTTGAGAGGGTCAAGCTCCGGGTAAGATCCCCGGCGGCAGTGTCCCCCAGAGCGGCAACCGTTTCGCGGATCGGCCTGGTGATGGAGCGGCATATGGCCGTACCGAAAACCAACGCCGCTGCAATGACTATGATGATCACGGCTGACACGATTTTTCGGGTGAACCCCTTGACCGACGTCACCTCCCCCCTGGCCTTATCCAGCGAGGCTTCAACGCCGCTCTTGAGTGACGCTACCTGCTCGACAGCCGGAGCGGCGTATTCATAATCCATCTTCTCCATGAGCGCCGGCAGTCCGGGATCGGTGTGAGAGGATGCAAGAATCCGCTGCGAAACCTCCCTCATGCCCCCGTAGAGCGACTCGCTCTTTCCGATCACCCGTTTCTCCTCGGGTGTAAACTGCTTGCTGGCCTTGATGGCTGCAAAGGCCCTGGTGACTTCAGCGTCCAGCTTTTCGAATTCCTTGCGGTACTCGGGGCTGCCGGTGATGATGTAATCGTTGGCCGGCATTACCGACTCGGTGATTGCCAGCTGCAACACGGAAATTCGTTCGAGCTTTTCGATCTCGCCATCCAGGAGATGGACACTGTCCCCAACCCGCTCCTGGGACCAGAACGAGAGCGCTCCGAGCCCCATAATGATGGAAATGACCACCACGAGGGCCACCGTCAGTTTGAACTTGATGCTGTAGTTCATAGCGTTTCCCTGTCACGAAGTGCGTTTGGCGGACCAACCTGGAGCCCGATCCAAAGTGTCGACTATGCTTATCGGCTTCTGTGAGTGATTCTTGAATTCAAAAATCATACCCGACCGCCCCTATATGACAACTTCAATCTGCAGATCACCATAGATTGCGTACGGCTGCCACGATGAAATCAAGGAGCGTAAGGAAGGATCCAAGCTGCCGCGCTCTCCTGCGAGACGTGCCACAGCACGTTGAAAGAGCACTTGGCACGTCCTGCGAAAGATTGGTGCTGATCGGGTAACCCCTTGACTCTGGTTTCCCGGCGAGTGTACCTTGAGGCTGTCTGTCTGGAATGATGTCATGGCCTTGGTTCTTCCGTTCAAGCCAGAGAGGATGAATCATCATATTTCCCGGAGCGACCGACAAATCCATGGAACCAATCTACGAAAAAACCTTCTCAATCCGATCCTACGAGGTGGACCCCCACGGCCGGGTGCGTCCGACGGCGCTCCTCAACTATCTTCAGGAGGCGGCGGGGGACCATGCCCGTCTCCTCGGGGTGTCGGTGCGCGACCTGATGCGGCACGGGCTCACCTGGGTCCTCTCCCGTACGCGGCTCACGATCCTCGGCATGGCAACGTCCCGCGGCGAACTGCTGATGCGCACCTGGCCCTCGAGCCGCGAAGGGCGCTTCACCTGCCGGGAGTTCGAGCTGACGGCCGCGGATGGCCGCCCCATCGCCCTCGCCACCTGTTCCTTCGCGGTGCTGGACCTTGCCAGCCGCCGGCCGGTGGACATCGACGAGCGCCTGCCGTCTTATCCCCTCCAGCCGCGCCGGGCGATCGACGACAGGTTCGCGACGCTCCCGCGCCTGGCTGAGCCGGAGACGGAGCTTTCGTTCCGGGTGGGGAGGGGTGACCTGGACATGAACTGCCATGTGAACAACGTGGTCTACGCCGCCTGGGCCCTGGAGACGGTGCCGGCGGAGGTGGCGGAGGGGTACTGCCTCGCCGACCTGGAGATCTCCTACCGGGCCGAGGCCCTCTATGGCGAGCAGGTGCTCGCCCGCTGCCGGGTGCTGGAGGGGGAGGAGCAGCCGGCGTTTCTCCATCAGGTCGTGCGGGAGGGGGACGGTGCCGAGCTTGCCCGGCTGGTGACCCGCTGGCGGGAGTGCCGGGAGATGAAAGGGAGATAAGGGGAGAACGCCATGCATCTCGTGCAGATCCTGTTGCCGCTCTACGCCAACGACGGGACTCGTTTTCCGCAACAGGAATTCCTGCGGGTGCGGGACGAGCTGGCGGAGCGCTTCGGGGGGATCACAACCTACGTCCGTTCGCCGGCGAAGGGGCTGTGGAAGGAGTCGTCGACGACGACGGTGCATGACGATATCGTAATCTACGAGGTGATGACGGAGCAGTTGGACCGCGCATGGTGGCGGGGGTACCGGGAGGAACTCGCGCGGCGCTTCCGTCAGGAGGTGCTGATCGTGCGGGTCAGCGAGGTGCAGTTGCTGTAAGGGGCATACGTCTGGAGACGCGCAATGATGGCCTGCAATCGCGGGCCATTGTCGTTTCCGGCCGCGTTACAGCTGTCACTCCGACCGGCACGCCAGCAGATGCTTTGCCGCGTCGATGCTGTAGAGAACGAGACCGGCCCAGATGAAGGCGAAGCTCACCAGGTGGGTCCGGGTGAACGGCTCGCCGAAGGCGAAGACCGCCAGGAGAAAATGGAGGGTCGGCACCACATACTGCATGAGGCCGATGGTGGCCAGTCGCAGGCGCTTGGTGGCCGCGGCGAACCAGATGAGCGGGGTGGAGGTGAGGGCCCCGGCGCATGCCAGGAGCACGGTGATCCGCGTCGGTCCCGCGATGAAGGCGCTCTGTCCGCCGTGGGCCAGCCAGCCGAGGTAGCCGGCGGCCAGGGGAAAGAGCAGCAGGGTCTCCACCGTGAGGCCGGCCAGGGAGTCGACGGTCGCCTTCTTGCGCAGCAGGCCATAGAGGCCGAAGGAAAAGCCGAGGGCGAGGGCGATCCAGGGGAGCTCTCCCTGTTGGACCGTGAGGAGAACCACCCCGGCGGCGGCCAGGAGAAAGCTCGCCTTCTGTTTCGGACTCAGCCGTTCCCGGAGGAAGAGGACACCGAGGAGAGCGGAAACCAGCGGGTTGATGAAGTAGCCGAGGCTCGACTGAAGCACCTTGCCGTCGCCGACGGCGTAGATGAAGACCAGCCAGTTGATGGCGATGAGGAGCGTGGTGGCGCAGAGGGTGAGGAGCGTGCGGGGGTGGGCGAAGGCAGCGCGGACCCCTTCCCAGCGCCTGGCGATGGTCAGGATGAGGGCCAGGGTCACCACCGACCAGGCGATCCGGTGAGAGAGCACCTCCAGGGGCGTCACCCCTGACAGCGCCTTGAAGTAGATCGGGAAGAACCCCCACATGAGGTAGGCCGCGAGGGCGTAGACAACCCCCTGGCGTGCCTCCCGGGCGGCGGGGCTCGACTGGTCGGGCATGGAGGCCTCCTGGAGGGGCGTGGGTGAGGCTGGGAGCACGATCTCTCTCATCGTCCGCTCCCATGATACACGAGACGGATGCCGGCTTCAAAGCCCGATGCTGCATCCCTCCGTCCCGCCGGGGCCGGCGATGCGCCGTGCTTCCCCCTGACGATGGTGACCAGGGCTTCCCGGTGTCCCTCCAGCACCGCCTTGCCGCCGTGGGCAAAGCAGAACATGTCGCCCGGCGCCAGGAACCGGTCCCGGTCATCTCCCTCCTGGGTGAGCCATACGATCCCCTCCCGGCAACAGAGCACCAGCCCCTGGGGATTCCCTTCGATGGCGACGGTTTCATTTCTGGGCAGACGCAGTTCCATGGCTATTTCTCCTCTCCGCCGGTGTTGTCGTCAGTGGCGGACGTGATGGTTGCAGTATCTCCGATCGCATTCAAGAATAACAGTTGCACAGTGTAACAATTGTTACCGTTACAGGTTAGGGTTGCGGTGAACTGTTCTGCTTACCGGTGGGGCGAACTGTTACGCAAAAAAATCTTGACTTACTAGACGACCGGTTTGATTCTGAGCAAAAAGGGGGGCAACGAATGGAGAACGTGACGAAATTCAAGGCACTGGTGGTGGAGAAGACCCCCGACAGGCAGTTCCTGCGGGAGATCCGGGAACGGAGCATCGACGACCTGCCTCCCGGCGACCTGGTGGTGCGGGTCCGCTACTCCTCCCTCAACTACAAGGACGCGCTCTCGGCCACGGGGCATCCGGGGGTGACGCGGCAGTTCCCCCATACGCCAGGCATCGACGCGGCGGGCGAGGTGGTTTCGTGCGAGAGCGGCGCCTTCGCCCCGGGCGACAAGGTCATCGTCACCGGCTACGACCTGGGGATGGAGACTGACGGCGGCTGGGGACAGCAGGTCCGCATCCCGTCCGCCTGGGCGGTGCGGCTTCCGGAAGGGTTGACGCTGCGTGAGAGCATGGCGCTGGGGACTGCCGGCTTCACGGCGGCCCTGTCGGTGCTGAAGCTGGAGCGGGCCGGGGTGAAGCCGGGCGATGGCGATATCCTTGTCACCGGCGCCACCGGCGGGGTGGGGAGTATCGCGGTGTCCATTCTCTCGCAGGCTGGGTACCGGGTGACGGCCTCCACCGGCAAGGAGGTTGACGAGGAGTTCCTGAGGGACCTCGGCGCAACAGCCGTGATTGGCCGCGATGAGGTGACCGCCGGAGCGGAGAAGGCGCTTCTTGCCGAGCGGTGGGCCGGCGCGGTGGATGTGGTCGGCGGCCAGACCCTGGCGGCGGTGCTCAAGAGTACGAAGTACGGTGGCACGGTCACCTGCTGCGGCCTGGTCGGCTCGCCGGAGCTGCCGGTGACCGTCTATCCGTTCATCCTGCGGGGGGTGAGCTTGCTGGGGATCGATTCTGTCCAGTGCTCCCGCGATACCCGCGAAGAGGTCTGGCAGCGGTTGGCCTCGGCCTGGAAGCCCGCCAGGCTTGGCGAGATGGTGACCGAATGCACCCTGCCGGGGCTCGAAATCATGATCCAGACCATTCTCCACGGGGGGATCACGGGGCGCGTCTTGGTCAACCTGCGGGAGAGCTGAAATAGCGACGGCATCGCCACCCGAGGAGGAAGCCATGGAAGAGCGTGTTCTGGAAGAAGTCAGGAGTTTCGTGGCGGAGAACCCGGGAAACCGTTTCCCCGACGGCAGCGGCCCTTACTTCGACGAGCCCCTCGTCGGCTTCGCGGCGGCCGATGACCCGCTTTTCACGGAGTACAAGCGGATCATCGGTGATTTCCACCTGACGCCGGCAGAGCTCCTGGAGGGGGCTGCGACGGTCATGGTCTGGATCCTGCCGGTAACGCAGGGGACGCGGATGAGCAACCGTCTGGAAAGTACCTGGCCCTCCCTCAAGTGGGCACTCACCCGGACCCACGGCGAGACCCTGAACGGTCTCCTCCGCCGCCATCTGGTTGCGTACCTGGAAGGGCTCGGCCATCGGGCCGTGGCACCCCAGTACGCCCCCGCCTGGAAGGAGTTTGCCGACTCTCCGGTGGGGGTCGCCTCCACCTGGTCCGAGCGCCACGCCGCCTATGCCGCTGGCCTCGGCACTTTCAGCCTCTCCGACGGCCTCATAACCGGGCGGGGGATCGCCCACCGGGTGGGGAG
>RHLS01000003.1 GCA_003712145.1 Desulfuromonadales bacterium
GGACGGCCCCGTCTTTACCGCCGCCCAGGTCAAGGCCATGCCCCAGGAGTTCTGAGCGCCACCATCTCCTGCGCTTCCCCCTCTCAGCCCACAAGGTGCCACGGACCCATTGCACCTGAGGCGCACCGGCTCGCCGCGCTCCATTCTGTCCCACAAGGCCGGCGCTTCTTTCCACGCCAGTGCATATCCGTCACCACCCGCCAAACACTCTGTTTTTCAGTTATTTATCTTGCCACCAGCACCGTAACTGTTTACAATCCTCCTACGAAATCGCCCCGGTTTCGGATTACCCATGGAGCAGAGCGTGGCACCACACGAACGCCTCATCTCGAAAAGAACAACCATAACAGCCGCCCTGCTGCTCGGGGGCCTCGGTTTTGCCGGGAACTGGCTGAATCCTGTCCTCTTCTTCAGCGTCAACATCTTCTTCGGCTCGTTCTTTACCATGGTCGCCCTTCTGCGCTACGGGACAGGAGCCGGCGTGCTGTCGGCAGCCATCGCGGGGAGCTACACCTGGATTTTCTGGCATCATCCCTGGGGACTGGTGATCTTTGTGGGCGAGGCGCTGTTCGTGGGGCGCATGCTGCGGCGCTCCCGGAATATCGTCCTCCTCGACACCCTCTACTGGTTCTGCATCGGGATGCCGCTGGCCCTGCTCTACCGCCACCTGCTGCTCCACACCGACCTCTCGCTGACCACCCTGCTGGTGCTCAAGCAGGGGATCAACGGCATCTTCAACGCCCTGGCTGCCGCCCTTCTGCTCCATCTTGTCAGCCTCATGCCGTTCTCCCGGCGCCCCCAGGCCCAGCCTCCCAGCTTCCACCATGTCCTTGCAACCTTCATGGTGGCCGCCATCCTCATCCCGGGAGTCAGCTACGTCGTCCTGGAAATCCGGCGGGACATGGCCGCTGAAGAGCAGCGGGTCAAGCAGCGGCTGCTGTCCGCCACCGACCTGACCCGGCAACTGATCGAGTCCTGGCTCGTCGAAAAGACCGAGGACGTCCAGACCCTGGCAGCCATGGTCGGCGACCCGCAGGCCGTTCCGGCCCGGCAGATACAGGAGAAAGCCGAATTGATTAAGCGGGTCTCCCCCCATTTCATCAAGATGTCGGTTCAGAACAGCAGGGCTGTTTCCGTTGCCTTCGTACCGGCGGTGGATGACCTGGGAAACTCGAATATCGGCAGGGACTATTCGATGATGCCCTATCACCGGATCGTGCGGGAAACCCTGCGGCCGGCAGTCTCCGACATTGATTACGGCACCGTCTCGAAAGGGCCCCGTCTGGCCCTCTTCGCACCGATCGTTATTGACGGTGACTTCCGCGGCTATTGTACCGGCGTCGTCGAGATCGCCCGAATCACGGAGCAACTGCTGGTCATCTCGCAGAACCGCTCCGTGGACATCACACTCCTGGACCGGAAACGGCAGGTCATTGCCAGCACCGACCCTGCCCTGAAGATGATGGAACGCCTGGAGCCGAACAGGGGAAAAGAGTTCCGCAGTCTTGGGGACAGGCTCTACCAGCTCATCCCCACCCCGAAGGGCACAGGCGATCTCCAGCGCTGGCAACAGGCATCCTTCGGCATGGACTCCCCCCTCAATGCCAACGTGCCCTGGACCATCGTCCTCAGCGCACCGATGAAACCGTACCTGGCGGCCATCCAGGACAACGCCAGCCGGGGCTTTGCCCTCGTGCTCGTCCTGATCCTCTTCTCCATCGCCACAGCCCAGGTCGCGAGCGCCGCATTCGTTCGCCCCATTGCCCACCTGGAGCAGGTATCCGCCGCCATTCCCGCCGACCTTATCCGGCAGCAGGAGGCACAGTGGCCCCACAGCGGCATCAGGGAGGTGGCCGGCCTGATCGGAAACTTCCGGCAGATGGTGGCCACGCTGCGGAGCCACGTGCTGGAACTGCAGACCGTCAACGAATCGCTGGAACGGAGGGTGGACGAGCGGACCGAGGATATCCGCCGCCTCAACGAGGAACTGGAGCAGCGGGTGGCCGAGCGGACGGACCAGCTGCAGTCGGCCCTGCGCCACATGGAATCCTTCTCCTACTCCATCTCCCATGACCTGCGGGCACCGCTGAGGGCGCTGAACGGCTATGCCCACATCCTGCAGGAGGATTTCGGGCCGCTTCTCCCGATCGAGGCCCAGGGATACCTCGACCGGATATCCGGAAACGGCACGCGGATGGCCGCCCTCATCGATGACCTTCTGACCTTCTCGCGCCTCAGCCGTCATCCCCTGCGGAGGGAGACCGTGGACTCCGCCGCCATGGTGCAGAGCATGCTGGAGGATATGGGGAACGAGCGGCAAGGGCGCACGGTCCGGATCATCATCGGCGATCTTCCCCCCTGCTTCGCCGACCCGGCGCTCATCCGGCAGGTCTTTGCGAATCTCCTATCCAACGCCTTCAAATACAGCCGCAAGCGGGAGGAAGCCCGGATCGAGGTGGGAAGTTTCAACCAGGAGGGGTCAGTGGCCTACTTCGTGCGGGACAACGGCGACGGCTTCGACATGGCCTACGCCGACAAGCTCTTCGGGGTCTTCCAGCGCCTCCACCGCAACGAGGATTTCGAGGGGACCGGGGTGGGGCTTGCCATCGTCCACAACATCGTCACCCGCCACGGCGGGAGGATCTGGGCCGAAGCAGCGCCAGGGGCAGGGGCGACCTTCTTCTTCACTCTTCCCGAAGAGTAATCCGCCCCGGAGCAGGTGACTATTTCCCCCACAACTCCTTCAGCCTCTGGTCCCTGCCGCAGTTGTACCGGTAGAGTTTGTAACGGACCGGGTTCTTCCGGTAGTAGTCCTGGTGGTACTCCTCCGCAGGGTAGAACTCCCTCGCCGGGACGATCTCGGTGGCGACCCGCCACCCCCGCTCCTTCTCCAGCCGCCGTTTCGCATCCTCGGCCAGACGCTTCTGCGCCTCGTCGTGGTAGAAGATGGCGGTACGGTACTGGTTACCCCCGTCGCAGAACTGCCGGTTGACCGCCAGGGGGTCGATGTTGCGCCAGAAAATCTCCAGCAGTTTGCCATAGCTCACCTTTGCCGGATCGTAGAGCACCTCCACCGCCTCGGCATGGCCCGTCCCCCCGGCAGAGACCTGCTCGTAGGTGGGGTTCTTCACCTGCCCGCCGGTGTAGCCGGACGTGGTGGAGACAACCCCGTCGATGACATCGAAGGGGGGCTCCATGCACCAGAAGCAGCCACCGGCAAAGGTGGCCCTCTCAAGCCGCCCCCTTCCCGCGGCCTGCCCCTTTTCCGCCGCCCCGGCCGGCACAGTCCACACCACCGCCAGCACCACCCACAGCGCCACGAATCTCAGAAATCCCATGGCTGACCCTCCTTCCTGCTGGTTACCACGGTGTGAAACAGTGCGTTCTTCCCGCAAGGATCACGCGGCAAGCGACCGGAACCGAGCCACCGCCTCGGGAATCGCCTCCTCCCGGATGTTGCCGAAGGCGAGCCTCAGATACGGCTCCAGCCCCGGCCCGAAGACCTCCCCCGGCAGACAGATGACCCCCGCCTCCACGGCAAGCCGCCGGGCCACCTCACGGCCGGTCCGCCCCGGGAAGGGATGTCGGACCCAGGCGAAGAAGGTGCCGCTGGCAGCCAGCGCAAAAGAGTTCCCCGGACGGGTGAAGACGGCCCGAAAGAGATCGTGGCGCCGTTCCATCATCAGGCGGTTCGCGGCGACCCAGTCATCCAGGTGCCGGACGCCGTACATGACCGCATGCTGAGTGATGCGGGGCTGGCAGACCGCCATGGTGTCCTGGGCCTTGAGGGCATGGTGGATGAATTCATCGGACGCCACGAGGCACCCGGCCCTGAAGCCAGTGAGGGCGTAGGTCTTGCCGAATGACATGAGGTGGACCAGGTGGTCTCCCCAGTGGGGGTCCGTAAAGAGGTCGTGGGGAGTTGTACCGCCGGGGATGAAGTCGGCGTAGGTCTCGTCGAGGACCAGGGCGATGCCACGCCGCCGGGCCAGTGCGTAGAGTTCGTGGATAACGTCAGGCGGCGTGACGACGCCGGTGGGGTTGGAGGGGGTGACCAGCAGGATCGCCCGGGTCCGGGGGGTGATGAGCCGCTCCAACGCCGCCGGGTCGACGACGCCTCCACGCTCGGCGTCGAAGGGGAGCCAGACCGGCCTAAGCCCCAGGATCTCCAGGGCCATGGGGTGGTCGAAGTAGGCCGGAAGCGGCACGATCACCTCGTCCCCCGCCCGGCAGAGGGTCACCATGGCGAGCCAGAAGGCCTGGCTGGCGCCGATGGTGAGGCAGAGCCGCTCCGGCGTGGGGGCGGCGCCATGGACCCGGCCGTAGCGCTCGCAGACCGCCTCGCGCACCTCGGGCAGCCCCTCGTCGGGGGAATACTTCGCCACCGCCGGATCATCGAGGCACGCCGCCAGGTAATCGACCATCTGCCGGGCCGGGGGGTAGTCGGGGACCGCCTGGCAGAGGTCGACCAACGGCCGTTCCGGATCAGGCTCCCGGCTGGCGAGCCACCCTTTCACCTCGGAAATGGGGGGGAAGTGGACGGAGCGGATCTGGTCGGAAATGGCGAACTTCATCGGCGACTCCCTGCGATAATCCCGGGGCTTCTACCCCTTCAGCATGATGAATCCCATCTGCCGCCCCGTCTCCCCGCTGTCGCGGCGGTAGGAGAAGAAGAGCTCCGGGGCGCAGCAGACGCTCTGGCCGGCCGTCTCGATGTTTCGCTCAGGGATGCCGGCCGCCCCCAGCTGCAGGGCGTTGGCCCGGGCCAGGTCCAGCTGCCAGCGCGCCACGTCCTTCAGGGTCGCCACCGCGTCCCAGTCGTGCCCGCCGGCCCTGAAGGCGTCGGCCACCGGCCTGTCCACCTCGTAGCAGCAGGGTCCGATGCCGGGCCCCACGGCAGCCAGGATATCCCGCGGGTCAGAGCCGAAGAGGCTGACAAAGGCATCGACCCCCTTGCGGCAGATGCCGGCCGCGGTCCCCTTCCACCCGGCGTGGAGGGCAGCCGCAACCCCCTTCACGGGGTCCAGCAGCAGCACTGGCACGCAGTCGGCCACGCAGACCCCGATCATCACCCCCGGCTGGTTGGTTATGATCCCGTCAGCCTCCAGCTTCTGAAAGTAGGCGTAGTCCGGGTTGGGGGAATCGATCACGAGGAGGTCGGTGCCGTGGACCTGGGTCACGGTCACCAGCCGCCCCGCCTCCACCCCGAAGGCCCGGGTCAGGAGGTTTCTGTTCCCCTCCACCGCATGGGGAGAGTCGTTGGTGCCGGTCCCCAGGTTGAGGGAGTTGTAGGGGGGGCGCGATACCCCCTCGTGGCGGGTGGTGAACCCGTGGAGCGAGACCCCGGCGGCTGTCAGGAGCGCCGGCTCCAGGTAGTGGGCCTTGTCGGCTCGTTTCATATCCATGGTTACGCTCCTTGTTGTATTAAATACTCGATAATCCGCGTCATGTCGTCGGGCAGTTCCGTGTCGAACTCCTGGTACTCCCCCGTGGCCGGGTGGATGAAGCCGAGGGTCTTGGCGTGGAGCGCCTGGCGCCCAAGTTCGCGGACCAGCTTCTTCAACACCGGGTCCCTCAGGTCGTTGGCCCGGCCGCCGCCGCCGTAGACATCGTCTCCCACCAGTGGATGCCCCGCCTCGGCCAGGTGGACCCGGATCTGATGGGTCCGTCCCGTCTCCAGCCGCAGCCGCAAAAGCGTCATCCCCGGGTAGCGGGCAAGGACCTTCCAGTGGGTGACGGCGTGCTTGCCGTGCCTGGCCTTGCCCGACATCCGCTTACGGTCCGTGGGGTGGCGGCCGATGGCTCCCACAATCTTCCCCGTTTCGGCCTTCGGCGTGCCGAAGACGAGGGCCAGGTAGATCCGCTTGATGGTGTGCTCCCGAAACTGGTGGGCAAGCCCCTCGTGGGACCGGTCGTTTTTGGCCACCACCAGGACGCCGGTGGTATCCTTGTCGATCCGGTGGACGATGCCGGGACGGATCTCGCCGCCGATGCCCGAAAGGTCGGTGCAGTGGGCAAGAAGCGCGTTCACCAGGGTTCCGCCGGGGGTCCCCGCCCCGGGATGGACCACCATGCCGGCCGGCTTGTTGACCACCACCAGGTCGCTGTCCTCATGGAGGATCACCAGGGGAATCTCCTCCGCGGCGGGAACAGCCGGCGCCGGCGTCGGCACCTCGACAACCACGCGCTCGCCCCCCCGAAGTTTCAGCGACGGCTTCTCCACCCGACCGTCCACCGTCACCCGCCCTTCATCGATGAGGCGCTGGACCGTGGAACGGGTCATCCCCTCCACGGCCCGGGCCACGAACTGGTCAAGGCGCCCGGGCTCCCCCTCGGTGGGGGCTAAGAATTCGTATCGTGCTTCCATGACTCCTCAAAATGGCGAAGGCGCGACCGTCGATCGCGCCCCGCCCGCGGCAACCGTTGTCCGTTCGTACTTACCAGATGGTCGATTCGATCTTCCCTGCCCGCTTGATCAGGACATCGACGAGGGCAATGTCGTACGTGGGGCCGGAGGCGATCTCCGGAGCCACCCGCGACAGGAAGTGCTGGCGCCCCTCCTCGATCTCGTCGGCGAGGAGCTGGAAGATGGAATCCTCCCTGATTCCCCGCTCCACCTTCTCGCGGTTGTAGATGGCGATGTCCGAGATAATGGCCCGGGCGAGCCGCTTCGCCTGGTCGGGATTTTCGATAAGGCTCATGAGTATCCTCCGGGTTCGTTCTCTCTTACCGCAGCCTGAGGGAGAAATAGATGCTCGCGTCGCCGCGCCTCACCAACAGTACCGCCACGCCGCGCCGCGCGGCATCCCGCATGGCCCGGTCGTATTCAGCCAGGCTCGCCACCCGCTTGCGGTTCACCCCCACGATGATGTCACCGGGCCGGATTCCCGCCTCGCCAGCGACGCCCGCCTCGTCCACGTCGGTCACCTCCACGCCGGAAAGCCCCTGACGACGGAGGTCGGGAGTAAGCTCCTCCACGGCGATCCCGAGGGAGTCGACCTCGCCTGCCGGAGGCCGCGCCTGCATGGCCTCGGGGCTGTCGGAACTGGCGGTGGTGAGGGTGAGCTTCGCCTCTTTGCCGTCGCGGAATACCGTAACCGACACCTGCTTGCCCGGCGCGGTCTCGGCCACAACTCGTTGGAGGTGCCCCGCGTCCTTGATCTCCTTGTCGTTAAACGCAAGGATGATGTCACCCTGCCGGACGCCGGCCTTGGCGGCGGGGCTCCCCGCAATGGCGTCGCTCACCAGGACCCCGCGGGCCTTCTTGAGACCAAACTCCCTGGCAAGCTCCTCGGTCACCGGCTGGATCGTCACGCCGAGCCATCCTCGGGTCACACTCCCCTTGGCAACCAGCTGGGAAACGACCTGCTTGGCCATGTTGATCGGGATGGCGAAGCCGATCCCCTGGCCGGCAGCCACGATGGCGGTGTTGATGCCGATCACCTCGCCGTGAACGTTCAGCAGCGGCCCCCCCGAGTTCCCCGGGTTGATGGAGGCGTCGGTCTGGATGAAGTCCTCGTAAGTCTCGATCCCCATGTTGGAGCGGCCGGTGGCCGATACCACGCCGACAGTCACGGTCCGGTCAAGGCCGAAGGGGTTGCCGATGGCGATGGCCCACTGCCCTACCTGGAGCTTGTCCGAATCCGCCAGGACCGCAGCGGGAAAATCCTCCCGGGCATCAATCTTGATCACTGCGATGTCGGTCTTGGGGTCCCTGCCGACGACCTTTCCATCGTAGACGTTCTCATTGGAAAGCTTGACCTTGATGCTCTCGGCGTCCCTCACCACGTGGTCGTTGGTAACGATGTACCCCTGCCTGTTGATGATGAAACCGGAGCCGAGGCTCGTATCGCGGCGGTAGCGGGGGCGGTTGCCGAAGAAATCGTTGAAGAAGGGGGAAAACTCGAAAAAGGGGTTCTCCACCTTCTTCTTGCTGATGGTGGATATGTTCACCACTGCGGGGGTCACATTCTTAACCAGCTCCGTAAACGCCTGCTGGGTAGCCAGAATGTCCTTCGGCACGTCCTTGACCGGCACGTCGGCCCGACCGGTCTCGTAGAAGAGCGTGTCGTCCTTCTTCTTGCAGGCAGTTGCGGTTGCTAGGATGATGAGGGCAATGAGGGACAGGCGGCGCATCAACATCGGATTGCCTCGGTGGAACCAGGGATTGTCATGGCTGCACAATTGCAGCAAACCGTTGAAAGGGTAGCCAAATCGCCCCGGGATGTCAACGGCCTTTAGGCGCCAGGCATCAGTGATTTGCTCTTGACGCTCCCGGCCTGATTGCCCTATAACGGCGAGAGGAGAGAGAGGAGACGCCCGTGGAAGACATCAAAACCCAAATCAAAGAACTTCGCCTCGGAGTGAAAATCCGCAAGCTGCGCCAAGAGCGGCGGCTCACCCTCCAGGAACTCTCGGAGCTCTCGGGGCTCTCGAAGCCGCTCCTTTCCCAGATCGAGAACGACCAGGTGACCCCCCCCATCGCCACCCTCCTGAAGATCTCCAAGGGGCTCAAAGTGGCGATTCACTACTTCTTCGAGGAGGAAGAAGATCAACAGAAGTTCGTGCTGACCCGGGCTTCCCAGCAGAAAGCCACCCGTCGGCGGACCGGCAACGATGCCCCCCACGGCTATGTCTACCGCTCCCTTGCTCCCGGCATCCGGCACAAGCCGATGGAGCCTTTCCTTGTGGAATTCGAGCACCGGGAATGGGACGACAGCCTCTTCTACCGCCATGACGGCTTCGAGTTCATCTACCTGCTGGAAGGGCAACTTGAGTTCCACTACGGCAGCGAGGTAATGAGCCTCCACCCGGGGGACAGTATCTACTACGACTCGACGGAACCCCACGGCTACGTCTCGGTGGGCGAGGCGAAGGCCGTCGCGGTGGCCGTCCTCTACTCCAAGGATTAGGGAAGCGTGCTTTTTAGGCTTGCCCTCAACTGGGCGGTGAAGGAGGCAAGAATCTCGCGCCTGGCGTCGTCAAGGCCAATGAACTTGAGGCCCATTGCCCCCTCCGGCTCAAGACGACTCCAGACCACTTCGGCCTGAATGGTTACAGCACTGGCGGAGTGTGGCGTGAAGAACTGCAGCGGAACTATCTGCCCCACCGGCATCGGGTCCTCGGTGACCACCGAAACCCCGTCATCGGAAATGTCGAACGTATAGACACAGGACACCCCGTCCATCTCCACGAGCCAGCACCCCACCTTCACCGGCGTTCGTCTGCATTTGCGCTCTTCCACCATACAAGCCTACGATGGAATTTCTTCGCAGTCGGCATGGACCCAGCTGTCAAGCTGACCGTTTTCGAGCTTGACCTGAATCGTACCCCCCTCCTCGGTGCAACCAAAACTGTAGCCGATCTCGCCGGTCTTGAGGTTGCGCAGCTTAACCCGCTCTTCCTTTCGCTCCGTCCGCTGGCAGACCCCCACGCGCTCCTTGTTTTCCATGACGTTCCTCCTGTTAGTTCAACTCTTGACATTATCCTAACATGCAGGCACCGCATTGCAACCAACCCACGCTACAACTCCTCGCCCCGGCGGACCGTGGCCTTGACCACCCTTACGCAGGCGGCACCGCCGGCAAGCTCACGGTAAACCCTGGCCAGGAACCGCACCGTCACCACCTTGTGGATGTAGGCCTGGGTAAAACGGTAGAGCCACTTCCTGGGCCGCGAAGGTCGGCTGCTTCCGAGGATAAGGGGGCAGAAGTCCGCCAGGCGCAGGGTAAGTCGCGCGCCGTACCCTGTATCCTCCACAAGGAAGGCCAGTTCGCCCCGGTGGCACTGATCCGGCTGCACCAGGAAACCGCCGCAGATATGGAGCGTGAGGGACACCTCTCCCCCTTCTTCCCGACGGATCGGCCCCGTGAAGCTGATGAGGCTCGTAGTCGTATCAAGGAGTCGGAACTCGACCCCGCCGGCCGTGGCCACGGGGCGGATGATGGACAGGGTGAACCGCCTGATGTATGCGAGATACCGCTCCAGAAGAAAGTCAGCCGAAATGCCTGTGGCTTGACGGGTAGGGACGATGGTCCACTGCACGGAAAAGACCGACGAGTCATCCATGAGGACCTGCTGGCACAAAATTTCCTGATGTGGGGGCAATGCGGTTTCGTTCATGGCACCTCCGGCGTAAACGATACCACATGGGGTGCCCTCTGTCTCGTCATCCGCTTGCCTTATCGGTGGAGTGTGTATACTTGATGAAGCAATCTCGCTTTAGGGGAGGGATTATGGAACCCGACACAGGAACCGTGCTCGTAACCGGCGCCACCGGCTTCATCGGCAAACGGCTCGTCAGGGAGCTTGTCTCGGAAGGACACAGGGTTCGTTGCCTCGTCCGGCGGCCCGACGCCCCAGTGCCGGTAGGAACGGAGCGTGCCGTGGGGGACCTCCTTGAACCGGCTACCCTTGCCACGGCCCTGGCGGGAGTGGACACCGCCTACTACCTGGTGCACTCCATGGCCGGCGGCCGGGCAGGATTCGAGCGCCGGGACCGCCAGGCGGCGGAGAATTTCGTGGCCGCCGGCAACCGGTCGGGGCTTCGTCGGGCCATCTACCTTGGAGGGCTCGGCGAAACCGGCGACGACCTCTCCGAACACCTGGCAAGCCGCCTGGAAGTGGCAACCATTCTCCGCTCGGGCAACTTCAAGACCACGTTTCTCCGTGCGGCCGTCATTGTCGGTGCCGGAGGGGCCTCCTTCGAGATGGTCAAGTCCCTTGTGGAGCGACTGCCGGTCATGATCACCCCCCGCTGGGTTTCCACCCGCTGCCAGCCAATCGCCGTGGGAGACGTGATCCGGTACCTGACCGGGTGCCTGCGGGAGGAGCGGACCGCCGGAGAGACCTATGATATCGGAGGCCCCGACATCCTCACCTACCGCGAGATGATGGAGCACTTTGCACAGGTGGAGAAGAGGTTCACCATGATCCTGTCGGTGCCGGTCCTGACTCCGAAACTTTCTTCCTACTGGGTAGGGCTCGTGACGTCAGTACGCCCCTCCATTGCCATGCCGCTCATCGAAGGGCTCAAGAACGAGGTCATCTGCCGCGACAACCGCATCCGAGACCTGATCCCCTTCGAGCTCACCCCCTACGACGAAGCAATCAAAATCGCCCTTGCGGAGGAGAAGGAGAGCGTTTAAACTTGTCCTCACTTCAGGCTGTAACTCCGTTCAATCTCTACCCATCTATCCGGTTACCCCACACCATAAGCACAGGAGGCGCGTATGAAAAAGATCGGTGTTGTCCTTTCCGGCTGTGGCGTTTATGACGGCAGCGAAATCCAGGAGGCGGTCTTTACCCTGCTGGCCATTGACCGCAACGGAGCCGAAGCGCTCTGCATGGCCCCCGACATGGAGTTTCGCGAGGTAAACCACCTGACCTCCCAGGAGACCGGCGCCAAGCGCAACACCCTGGTGGAGTCAGCCCGGATCGCCCGCGGCCGGATCAGGGACGTCAAGGAGGTGAAAGCGGCGGATCTGGATGCCGTCATCTTCCCCGGCGGCTACGGCGCGGCAAAAAACCTCTGTTCCTTCGCGGAAAAGGGTGCCGCTGCCGCCATCCACCCCGAAGTAGCCCGCCTCATCAGGGAGATGGCCGCCGCCAAAAAGCCCATCGGCGCCATCTGCATCGCCCCGGCTCTCATTGCCGCCACTCTGGGTCGCGACTACAAACCGAAGCTCACCATCGGCACCGATCCCGGCACTGCGGCTGCCATCGGCGAAACCGGCAGCGAGCACATCAGCTGCCCTGTCACCGAATTCGTGGTGGACAAGGAGAACAAGATCGTCTCAACACCCGCCTACATGCTTGCCAGCAGGATCTCGGAAGCGGCCGAGGGAATCGAGAAAGCGGTGAAGGCAGTCATTGAGTTGACATGATCACTCTCACGACCCGTCACCGGCAAATCAACTGAACCGTGTTACGGCACCACCCTGATATGTTCTCCCGGAAGGGCGGCCCCAAAGGCCGCCCTTTTTTCCTGAGCCCCGGCTCATCCCACCGCTACCGCTCTTCTCCGCCCCTCTTTTTGCGTTGCTACAAAAATTTGAACATGCGTTTCGCATTGGCGCAAAAAGTGTCACCCTGAGCCACGCGGCTATTGAATGCAGTCGTCTTGCGCCTCGCGCAGATTTTTTTATAAAAACATGCTGGCAACACAGCATCCCGAACAAAGTGTAGTAAACTTATATACACTAGGGCTTGCGTTACCGATCTATCTGAAACCATTCAACAAATGCTAATAACAGGCAAGAGCATCCAAGCTGGCATGAATTGTGTATTTTCTAAAGCCAACCACGGGAGTTGAAGACGACACCATAGCCCTAAACGCCCAATCTCCCGTAGAAGTGCCAGGTTGCAGTCCTCGTTTCGTTCTGGATCATTTCGCGCGCTGTATGGGAAAAACAGACACAGGGGTGGGCATATGGACACGACAGTTATCGACGAAGCCATCGACAAGTACGTGAACGAGCGCATGAAAAAGGGCAGGACCTCCGCCGCGGAGCGGTTTCTTTCCTATGCATACCTGAAATATGCAGGGGATGAACTGAACGAATTCCTCAAGAAGGTACGGGGGATGACGCGGTACTACGTGGACTTCCTCACGCTGATGGAAAACCCTTTCAAGGGGCCGGAGCTTGCCTGGTTCGCCTCCATGGTGATCGTCGGGGTCGTTTCCGGCTTCATGATGGGAGAGGAGGATACCCGGTTGGCCGGCATCTTCATTTTTTCCGGTACCCTGGTCCACGCCTGCTCCCTCATCAAGATGGCGGCGAAGAAGTGGCGCGATATCGGCGTCATGATCGCCATCTACCGGGAAATCATCGAGATTGTCGAGCGTGAGGCAAAGACCCTGGCCTGACGCTTTTCAATAGACACACCTCCTTTCTCCGGGGCGGTCCCTCATGGCCGCCCTTTTTTTGTGCCCCCTGTTTCAGCCGGCAGCATGCACGGCGTGCAACGGAAACGGCAGGCGGGCACCTCGGTCCGGTACCCGCCTGCCGTTTTTTTAGCGAAACAGCCTGATGGGGTCAGTGGCCACCCTTATGACCAAAGACCGGCAGAATCCGGGAAAGGCAGAAGAAGAGGACAAAGGGGGTGACGGCCACCATGAGGGCGCCAAAGAACCCCTCCTTGAAGGTTTCCATGTCGTGGGGCCAGAACGGGAGATGGTATTCCATGAAGCCGGCGAACGACGACGAGAAGGCCTGGCCGCCGATGACGACGTTCCACCGCATCATGAACACCCCGAGCAGCACCATCAGAGTCCCCACCACCGCCCTGCGGACGGTGAGCCGTGGCATGAGCAGGAGAATAAAGGGGATCAGGTTCCCGAAGGTGTACTGGAGGATGAATATCTTGGTGAAGTCCTTTTCGTAGATGACACTGCGCAGGATATCCCAGGATTTCACCGCCGTGTAGCCGCGGAAGATCAGGTCGAGCAGTTCCAGGGTGATCGCCAGGATCAGGAACATGATCAGGTACTTGACTGTCATGGTCACCACGTGGACTTCAACGCTCTTCAGCTCCTCCGTGGTGGGAAGATCGGGATTCTGCTTCCGCTTCCAGTTAAAGATCAGTTTCCTGAGCTCCATGCAGACCACATAGGTGACGATGCAGAGGGCTATCCCCGACACCACGGCGGAGCAGATAAAGATGACCGGCATGAGGGGGGTCATCCAGAGGGCGTTGGCCTTGACGGAGCCGAAGATGAAGCCGGCATAGCCGTGGAGAAAACAGGCCACCGGGATCCCGAGCCCGGCCAGGAACTTCACCGCCTTTTCATCCTTTTCCAGGGCGTGCTCGCTGATGTCCCACGCCCCCATGGTGAGGACCGAGTAGAGCGGGACAAGGAACGACTCCCAGGCGGTTCGGTTCGGCTTTGCCTTCAGCTCATGGACCGTCTCCACGAAATGCTGGCGATAGACGAACCAGAGCTCCGCCGCCACGATCATCCCGTAGGTGGAGAAGACGATGCCGAAGGCGGCGATGGCCGAGGTGAAGTGGGGGGTCATCATGACCTCGATTCCCCGCTGGGGTTGCTGCAGGTGGAGCATGAGCGGCATCATCGCCACCGGGAGAAGCGCAAAGGAGAAGACGAGGGAGAAGCGGGCGATGTCCTTCAGCTGCTTGACCCCGAAGACGTGGTAGAGGGAGGAGAGGACGAAGGCTCCAGCCACGAGGCCGGTCATGAACGGGTACATGACGATCTGGATGGTCCAGTAGATGTACTCGTTCGGATAGGTAAAGAATTCCTTTATGGTCCAGGCTTCTCCGTGCACCATGGCTATCTCACCTCCTTGGAAAGGCCCAGGTAGTAGACCTGCGGCTTGGTACCGTACTCTTCCTTGAGGATCGCGACCCGCTCGGTCATGATGATCTTGGTGACCGGGTCATTGGGATCCCTCAGGTTGCCGATCCTGCGGGCGCCGAAGGGGCAGGCGTCGACGCAGGCCGTCTTCATCCCCTTGGAGATGCGGTGATAGCAGAAGTTGCACTTCTCGGCCACCTTGAAGGTCGGGTGGAAGAACCGGACGCCGTAGGGGCATCCCATGATGCAGTAGCCGCAGCCGATGCACCACTTGCGGTCCACGAGCACCACACCGTCGGCGGTCTGGTAGGTGGCGCCGACGGGGCAGACCTGGACGCAGGGGGGATTTTCGCACTGATTGCAGAGCTTGGGAACGAAGAACGACTGTACGATATCCTCGTCCTTGATCTCCTTGGTGTGCCCCTGGCCGATGTCGATCTTTGGCGAGGTGAACCCGTTGATGGCCCCCTTGGGCGAATCGATGTGGGTCTTGCCGTCCTTGGTGATGACGTAGCGCTCCACCCAGGTTCGGGTCACGTTGGCATCATAGGGGACCTCGTTCTCGATCTTGCAGGCCTTCACGCAGAAACCGCACCCCACGCAGCTGTGGGTGTCGACGAGGAAAACCCAGCGCAGCTCAGGCTTGGCCGCCAGCAGCTTCTTCGGGTCGATCAGTTCCAGGGCCGCCGTCGGCACCGCCATCCCGGCGACCACCACGATGCTTCGCTTGAGAAACTCTCGTCTATTCATGACGTTTCAGTGCCTCCAGGTTCGGATGGTGGGGATCATGGCAGAGACTGCACTCGGCCCCGGGATTGTGGGTCGCCGGATCGATGCCGCGAATCTTCGACCGGCCACTGGAGGGGGTTAAGAGCTTGGCGTGGCAGCGGATGCAGAGCTCACGACTGTGGTCGATGGTCAGGGTCGGCGGATCCTCTGGATGGTTCAAGGCCGGACCATGGCAGTTCTCACAGGGGACGACGCCGTGGGGGGAGCGGCCGATGCTCTCAACCTTGTCCTCGTGACACTCCTTGCAGTAGGCCTTGGTTTTGTATTTGACGGTAACCTTCTTCCAATCCTCCTCGTTTCCCTTGCGATGCCAGCCGTACATGTATCCCCGCTCCCAGACGCCGAAATCATCAGGCACCATGAAAGCCCTAACCACCAGGATGAGCAGGACAAGACCGATTGCTACGAAGAGGGGACGCCAGACATGATTTTTCACCGGATGGCCTCCTTGCCGGATTGGATGATGCGAGACAGGGCAGCTGCGTTATTAATACATCGTTTTATTTCTTATACTAATTTTGTCGGCTTATTGCAATACGGCACTTGATTAAATTGAGCAAATACATAACGCGGTTATATCTGTCATAATACCCTTTAATGCATTCTCACTTGCAGGGCACCTGCTGCGTGCTGACAACCCTGATCCCGCCATTATCCATGTCGTAACCCCAGCCGTGAAGCTTGAGCTTGCCATCCTTCATGGATTTCCAGACGAACGCTTATTAGCCCGACAGGGATATACTAGTTCCACTTTGTCACATTTGCCGCCGGCAGTGCTTGAAGGGGGGCGGGGGCTCTCCCGCAGGAAACGTCAAGCGTCACCTGCTGGAGCCTGAGCCACTTATACTGCCGGTTCAAAGGCATTCCCTTCGAAATCGCGTTGGTGGTTTCTTGCGGGACTTATTTCTGCGGGAGAGCCCCCGCCCCCCTTCCTGGACAGTGGCGGAAATGTGACAAAGTAGAACTAGTCGTCGGTATTCTCCTCGTCCAGGGCCTGGATGCCGTCGCAGCCATAGTGGCCGCAGATGACGATGTCGGGGATGTTCCGGTGGCTGATGGAGAACTCCAGGACGGCCGAGAGGTTCCAGTCGTTGGTGGCGACGATGTTGCCGACGTTGCGGTGGACGAAGATCTCCCCCGCCTTGGTCGGGGTGATGGAGTTCACCGACACCCGGGAGTCCGAGCAACCGATCCAGAGAACCGCCGGCTTTTGCCCCCGGGCGAGGGTGGTGAACAGTTCCTTCTCCTTCTCGAAGGTTTCGGCAACGAATCGGCGGTTCCCTCCAGGAGCTGCATGATCATGGAACACCCCCCTCACCCCCCAGGGTCCGGAGGGTTTCGATGATGGTCGCCGGCTCCAGTCGACGGGTGTAGTCGGCGTCCACGAACGAGAAGCGGACGGTCATGGACCGATCGACGATGAAGGAGCCGGGCAGGGGCAGTTCCCAGGATTCGTCGCCGTTGTACTCGGCCAGGTTGACGCCGAAACCGAGGTATATCCGGCGCACCTCCGCGTTGAGAGGATAGACGAGACCAAACTGCCGTGCGACATGGTTACCCACGTCACTCAACACCTCGTACTGGAGGAAATTCTTCAGGAGTGTCGCCTGGGATTTGTCGGCGGTCTGGGGAGAGATCGCCAGGAGCACGGCCCCGAGGGCCTTGATCTGTGGCAGGACGTTCTGGTAAGCCCGCAACTGCAGGCTGCAGTACGGTCACCAGGCGCCGCGATAGAACGAGATAACGGCGGTATTGCCTGCTGTTACAGCCGACAGGCGGATATCCCTCCCCACGGCATTGGGGAGAACGAAATCGGGGACCCTCTGCCCCACCTTGAGGCTTCGCTCCTCAATTCCCGAAAGAACCAGTTCCTCTGCCGCCTTGCGGAAGGTTTCAGCAATGTCGGGAGGAGTCAGCGCCAGGTATTCCTGGCGCATCGCGTCAAGCTCCTTCTGGAGTTCAAAGGTGAGCCGTGTCTGGTCGCCATTCATGGGCACCCCCTGCGCACGCATTTCAGTGTCGACCGCGCAACGCGGCCCATACGGTGTCATCACAAAGGAAACGGTGCCGGGGGGCCCGTCGTTTGCCGTACTTTTCAGGCGGCCTTGTGGAAGGCACTATCCTGTCTCCGCCGCTCGGGGCCTTCGTACCCCTTGGCGCCGTCACGACGGATGGGATCCCGTCCGACGGTCACCCATTCGCCGCCGCGATTGAATGCCGTTATCTTCCCAGCGGCTATGTATTCCTGTAGACGCCAGGATTTCACCATGTCGTAAGAATTGTTCTGATACCGTACCCGTATGAGCATCCGTGCCACCTCCTTCTAAAGGTTCGACAGGAAAAGTGGGATGGTATAAGTCTAGCAGCTGAAGTCCCCAAGTCAAACGGGCGAGCAGGTCCCTACATTCTGTCGCCGTAGGTTTTTCCCTTATCCTGACGGTCGCGGTCACGGTTCCAGCTATCCCACTCGTCCGGCGGATCAAGGGGAGAGAACTCGTCGTAGCTGTCTTCAAGATAGAGTGATTTTCCCGCGGCAACCCGCCATTGACCCCGAACAGACTCCACATCGACGACCCCGGCCATGACCGCCACCTGCAGGGCGTCACCCTCCTCCGCGAGGGAGACGCGGAAACTGCTCCGGCTCGACGCCCGCACTGACGCCACCGGCGTCTCCACCTCAAGGCTTGCGCGCTTCCCCCCCGGAAACGAGACGTAGAGGTCGCCGGCAACCAGGTAGAACTGGGCAAACCCCTTTTCCAGGGCAAGGACATCGAGCGCGCCCTGCTCGTCGAGCCGGACCAGGGCGCCTCCCCTCAGCTTCACCTCCACCCTTCCCCCCTCGACGACCTGGATCTGGTCGCCTTCGGTCATGGGCATTCCCCTGTCGGCGGCAACCCAGTCGTCCACGTCATCGTACTTGACGAAAACCTCGCCGACCACCTCCCCCAACTCCGCCTCCCGTGGCTGGGCAGCCAGGGACAGACCGGGAACAAGGAAGAGGAAGACAACAATGAAAACGCGGATAATCTTCATGCCGGAACCTCCCGGGATCCTACCATGGGGCATAGATGCCTACCCATTGTACACGCTTCCGCGCCGACCTCAACCCGTAGCGGCAGTATCAGGACTCGCCGAAGTTGATGTTGATGAAGACTGATACGACGATAATCAACAGGCCTGCAAGATGGTGAAGCGTGATCCGCTCCCCGAGCACCAGCGAGATGATGAGCAGCGAGAGAAGCGGCGTAAGGAGGGCGATATTGGAACAACGGCCGGTGCGGGTCAGGTGCAGCGCCCGGTTCCAGAGGATGAATGCCACGGCGGTGGGAAAGACCCCCAGGTAGATGAGAACAAGAAGCTGGCCGGGGTCGATGGCGGGATCAAAGCCGAAGAATGGCGCAAGGCAGAGCAGAAAAAAGAGACCGAAGAGATTGAAGAGGAACATCCCCACCTCCACATCGAAGCGACCGTGCTTGATCATGACGCAGAAGAGGGCGAAGGCCAGGGCGGTGAGAAGGGCCACGGCCACCCCGGGAGAGAGGTCAAGGGCCATGAACCGCCCTTCCGACAGCAGCAGGTAGACCCCGCCGAACCCGAGCAGCACGCAGAATACGGACAGCGGAGTGGTCCGCTCCCGGTAAACGAGCCGGGCCAGGACAACCATCATCAGGGGGTAGGTGTAGGTGAGGATTACCGCCTGGAAGGCGGGGAGGAGCTCATAGGCCCGGAGGCAGAGGATCTGTTGGACGCCAAGACCGATAATGCCTGCGGCCACGAAGAAGCGGGGCATCCGCCGGAACTCCTCCGTCACGAGCCGCGCCTTCCCCTTCACGAGAAGATTCAGGAAGAGCGCTACGGTGGCCACTGCGCCCATGACGACCGTCACCGTGAAGCTGTCGAGCCGGGAGACACTCAGCTTGAAGCCGGTGCCGAGGGTGGCGAAGAGCAGCACCGCCACCAAGGCGTAGATGGTCCCTTTCCGCGCGTCGCCCATGTCCGGTCAGACGATTGCTGTTTTCAGACCGCCGGTGATCGTCACAAGCTCCTCCGGGCACTCTGGCTGAGGTTTTCGGTCATTGCGGAACCTCCTGAAGTTGAGGGATCACTCTGACGCCTTCTGCCGCGCGGTGACCCGGGTGAAGAGAAAAAGGCCGGCGAAGATGAGGCTGCCGCCGATCATCTGCCGCACGGTCGGGCTTTCCCCCAGGAAGATGGAGGCAAGGATGATGGCCCCGATCGGCTCCCCGAGGATGCTCACCGACACCACCGACGCCTGCACGTAGCGAAGCACCCAGTTGAAGACCGTGTGCCCCAGGACCGTGCAGATCGCCGCCAGGGCCAGAAAAATGATCCAGTCGTGGGTCGGATAGGGATAGAACGGCACCCGCGCAGCGGTGCTCGCCACCACGAGGACAAGGGTGCTGGCGCCATAGGTGACGAAGGTATAGCCCGTGAGCTCCACGCTGCCGCGGAGCCTGCGGCCGATGAGGATGTAGCCGGAGACGAGGACCGCCGCCGCCAGGGCCAGGAGGTCGCCGACGAAGGCCCGCATCCCCACCTGGAAATCGCCGGCGCCGATGACGAAACTTCCGGAGATGGCCAGGGCGCCCCCCAGGAGCGCCAGTCGGGGCACCTTTTCCCGGAAGAAGAGCCAGGCGCCGAGCACCACGAAGACCGGCTGGGTGGTGACGATGACCACGGAACTGGCGACGCTCGTATAGTTCAGGGAGGTGAACCAGGTAACGAAGTGGAGGGCCAGGAAAACGCCGCTCGCCGCCGCAAGCCAGAGCTGGCGCCGCGACATCTGCCGCACCCCGGCAAAGCGCTCCGCCGCCGAAAAGGGGACCAGCAGCAGCAGGGTAAAGAGGAGCCGGTAGGTGGCGATCATCATGGGTGGCGCCGTGGAGAGCCGCACGAAGAGCGCCGAGAAGGAGACGGCAAAAACCCCTACCAGGACGGCCAGGTAGGGGTTGATGAAGGGTTTGTGGTCAGCGGAGGGTGTCACGTTATTCCCCGAGATAGGCCTTCCTCACTTCCGGATTCTCGGCAAGCTCCTTCGCCTCCCCTTCGAGCACGACCTGGCCGGTCTCCAGCACGTAGGCCCGGTTGGCGATGGAGAGGGCCATGTGGGCATTCTGCTCCACGAGCATGATGGTGGTGCCGGTCTTGTTGATCTCCTGGATGATCTCGAAGATCTTCTCCACGAGCATCGGCGCAAGCCCCATGGAGGGCTCGTCAAGGAGCAGCAGCCGCGGCTGCGACATGAGCGCCCGCCCCATGGCGAGCATCTGCTGCTCACCCCCTGAAAGGGTTTTAGCCAGCTGCTTCTTCCGCTCGGCCAGCCGGGGAAAGAGGTGGAAGATCCGCTCCATCTCCTGAGCGATCCCCTTCGTGTCGCTCCGGATGTAGGCTCCCATCTCCAGGTTTTCCAGAACACTCATCTTCGCGAAGACCCGCCGCCCCTCGGGCACTTGGCTGATCCCCTTCTTGACGATCAGGTGAGGAAGAGTCTTCGTTATCTCCTCTCCCTCGAAAACCACGCGCCCGGCCGATGCCGGCACGATGCCGGAGATGCTGTTGAGGGTAGTGGTCTTCCCCGCGCCGTTGGCGCCGATGAGGGCCACGATCTCCCCCTGCTCCACCCGGCAGGAGAGGTTCACGAGGGCCTTGATGGCCTTGTAGTTGACGGAGAGGTTTTCGACAATAAGCATTAGTGCACCGCTCCTTTGCCGAGGTACGCTTCAATGACTTGAGGATTAGTCCTGATATCTTCCGGTTTTCCTTCAGCGATCTTCACCCCGTAGTCGAGGACGGCGATACGGTCCGAGAGCCCCATGACGAACTTCATGTCGTGCTCGACGAGGAAGACGGTGACTCCGGTCGCCCGGATCTTCTTCACCATCTCCAGAAGAACCTGCTTCTCCTGGGGGTTCATGCCGGCGGCCGGCTCATCAAGAAGGATCAGGTCCGGCTTCAGGGCCAGGGCCCGGGCGATCTCCAGGCGCCGCTGCTCGCCGTAGGGGAGATTCACCGCCATCTCGTAGGCCCGGTGGGCGAGATCCACCTGCTTCAGGCACTCGATGGCCCACTCGGTCAACTCCCCCTCTTCCTTCCGGACCCAGGGGGCAAGCTTCATGAGGGAGCCGGTCAGGTCCCAGGTACCGCGGGTGTGGGCGCCGATGAGGACGTTGTCGAGGACCGACTGCTCGGCGAAGAGCCGGATGTTCTGGAAGGTGCGGCCGATGCCGGCGGCGGCGATAGTATGGGTCTTGTTGCCGCTGATCTGCTTGCCGTTGAAGGAGATGGTTCCCTCCGTCGGGGTGTAGATCCCGGTAATCAGGTTGAACATGGTGCTCTTGCCGGCGCCGTTGGGACCGATCAGGGAGAGGATCTCCCCCTTCTCCACCGTCAGGTTCACGCTGTCCACGGCCACCAGCCCGCCGAAGCGGATCGTCACGTTATCAAGTTTCAGAAGCGACATGGTTCGTTTCCGTTAGCCTTTGTTGTGCCGTTCGTTGATTTCAGCCGTTGCCGGCTTCCTGCCGATGGCGCGGAGCACCAGATCGGTGAAGTTTACCCCACCGAGCAGACCGTTGGGGCGGAAGACCATCATAAAGACCAGCAGGCCGCCGTAGACCAGCATCCGGTACTGGGCCATGAACCGGAGAAACTCCGGGGCCGCGGCCAGGACCGACGCGCCGAAGACCGTCCCGGCGATGCTGCCGAGCCCTCCCAGGACCATCATGCTCAGGATGTCGACCGACTTCAGGAAGCCGAAGTCCGAGGGGTTGATGTAGTTGAGAAAGTGGGCATAGAGCCCGCCCCCCACGCCGGCCAGGAAGGAGCCGATGGCGAAGGACTGGATCTTGTAGCGGGTGATGTTGATCCCCATCGCCTCGGCGGCGATCTCGTCATCGCGGATCGCCTTGAGGGCCCGGCCGAAGCGGGACTCCTTCATGAAGCAGACGAAGACGATGGAGAGGATGGCAACGCCCCAGACGTAGAAAGGCATCGGGATCGGCGACTTGGGGGGCGGAACCGTGAGGCCCAGCGCCCTGTTGGTGATGTCGAGGTTCAGGAAGACGACCTTCACGATCTCCGCGAACCCGAGGGTACAGATGGCGAGGTAGTCGCCGGTGAGTCGCAGGATCGGGTAGCCGATTGCGGCGCCGATGGCGGCGGCGATGATGCCGGAGAGAAGGAGGTTCAGCCCGAAGGGAAGGCCGAGCTTGATGGTGATGAGGGCGCTCGTGAAGGCGCCGATGCTCATGAAGGCCGCATGCCCCAGCGAAAGCTGGCCGGTGATACCGGTAATGACGTTCAGCCCGAGGGCCAGGACGATGGCAATGCCGATATTGACGAGTATCTGGAGGACATAGGGGTCCACCATGGCAACGATGCTCTGAAGGGCTCCCATATGCGCGTTACACCTTTTTCTGGATTTTCTGTCCGAGAAGCCCGGTCGGCTTCACCAGGAGCACAAGGACGAGGATGGCGAATGCAATGGCGTCCCGGTAGGAAGAATAGCCGGCCGCCACCCCCATAACTTCGGCAACCCCGAGGAGCAGCCCGCCGAGCATTGCGCCGGGAATGGAGCCGATTCCACCGAGAACCGCGGCGGAGAACGCCTTGAGACCGGCCATGAGCCCCATGTTGAAGCTCACGGCGTTGAACAGCAGCCCCACCAGCACCCCGCCGGCCGCCGCCAGGGACGAGCCGAGGGCAAAGGTGAAGGAGATGATCCGGTTCACGTTGATTCCCATGAGGGCCGCCGTGTTGTAGTCCTCGGACGTGGCCCGCATCGCCTTGCCGATCTTGGTTTTCTGAACGATGAACTCGAGGGCGAGCATGAGAAGCGCCGAAACGCCGATGATCAGAAGCTGGAGAGTGGAGATCTCCGCCCCGAGGATCTTAACCTGCTGGACAGGGAAGGCGGTGTCCGGAAATCCCTTTGCATCGGCCCCGAAGACCATCAAAGCGAGGGTGGAGAGGAAGATTGAGACGCCGATGGCCGAGATGAGCGCCGAGAGCCGGGACGATTTGCGCAGCGGCCGGTAGGCGATCAGCTCGATCACGACCCCCATGATCATGCAGAAGATCATGGCGCCGGCCATGGCGAGGAAGACATTGAACTTGAGGACCGTCACCAGGAAGAGCCCGACAAAGGCGCCGGCCATGAAAATCTCGCCGTGGGCAAAGTTGATGAGGGTGATGATCCCGTAGACCATCGTGTAGCCCAGCGCGATGAGCGCGTAGGTGCTACCGAGGGCGATCCCGTTGATAAGCTGCTGCAGGAGCATGCGTTCCTCTCTGCACTGAATTGTGGTGTGTGGTGGAATGGTACCGCGAACAGCGAGGGCGTCAGATGGTTAAGTGCCCGAGGGCACAGGGAAAAGCCTCGACAGGTCTGACATGTATACCACAGGGGAGAAAGATTGTGCAAGCGGAAGTATCAACTTTGTGTTGATTGTGTGAAATTTTTGTATAGCGGGGCAAAAAATGGGGGGCAGGTTTGACCCTGCCCCCCCGGTTGTTTTCAGCCGGCTACGTTTCCACTATCGTCAGCTTATTCAGACAGGGACACAGCCACGGCGCATGGTGTTTTCGGTGATAAAGATGTTGGTGGTGAATCGCATCTGCGACCCATGCAGCAAGCTGGCGCTGCTTGAGTGGCTGGAGTCGGTTCAGTATGGCGAGAATGAGCCTCCGTCCTATCATCACCTGTTGCGGGCAATGGACCGGTTGATCCGGATCAAGGAGGCGGCAGAGCCGCTGATTGCCAGGAAGCTGTTATCGGAAACCGAAGGATTGGACCTTGTCTTCTACGACATCACCTCAACCTCTTTCGAGGGGGAGCGGTCACTGGTCGAGGATGATTTCCGCCGCTACGGTTACAGCCGCGACCACCGCCCCGATCGGCGGCAGGTTGTTGTCGGCATGGTGATGACCAGAGAAGGGATTCCCTTGTGTCATCATGTCTTTCACGGCAACACCGTGGACAAGGCGACCGTTGCGGCGGTGGTGAAGGATCTGAAAGAGCGGTTCAACCTTTCCCGTGTCGTTTTTGTGGGGGACCGCGGCATGCTCTCTGATTCCAATCTGGAAATGATCCTTGGTGCAGAGGTTGGCTTCATCGTGGCTCACCCATTGCGCAAAAATGCCCACGCTGCGGAAGTGATCGGCAACCTGAAAAAGGGATTTACCGGGGAAGGCGGTCAGGAGCAGTATCAGGAAGAGGTCCGTGAGGCGGTGCGCTTCGTGGTGGCCTATGCGCCGGAGATTGCCGCCGAGACCAGGAAGAACCGCCAGGAGCGTCTCAAGAAGGCCGATATCCGGATCAGGGAGGCTGAGCAGAAGCTCGCCAATCCCTCAGGGAGAGGAAGAGCCCCTACTCTGCAGGGGACCTATGGCCGCATCCGCGATTATCTGCGGGACCGCAATCTCATGAACCTCTACGATATCGACCTTGCCGGCGTCAAGCTCACGGTCAAAAAGAATCGCAAGGCGCTGAACTGGGAGGAGACGATCGACGGCATGCTGGTGCTGGAGACCACCGACCTGGAGTTGCCGGCAGAGGAGATCGTCAGGAGGTACAAGGAGCTGGCAGAAATCGAACGGGGTTGGCGGACGCTGAAAAGCAGCCTGCTGCTTCGTCCGGTTTACCACTGGACCGAGCCGCGCATCCGGGCACACATTTTCATCTGTGTCCTTGCGCTGCAGTTGGAGCGGTGGATGCGTAACCGGCTCAAGACGGTGTCCGTTCGGAAAGCGCTGCAATCGTTGCAGCACATCAAGGTGGGGGAGCTCACGGTCAACGGGAAGAAGACCCTGATGGCCACAAGGCCAACGCCAGAACAACGGGAACTCTTACAACGGCTCAAGGTGAAGCCGATCCCGGCCCGGTTTGAGCAAGATGGGCGTGTAGTGTAAAAAGTGGTGGAGAAGAATCCGTAACCAGCTGATTTGGCTAGCTTTGCGTGTTGCTATGTGTCAAAGTTCGGGGGCATAGCAGGGACGGTAGTCAGTACTGGAGAAGGCGTACTTGAGCAGCGTCCAGTACGGTTGCCCCTTCACATAGCCATGATAGAGCCGAACCTGCACCCGGTCCATGAGGATGTACGGCAGCGAGATCCCGGCAATGCCGATGGCCCAGTACCAGAATGTTGCAGGGAAACAGAGTCCGACCAGCAGGCCAGACATTGAACTTGTCAGAAGCGGCACAGCAATGGCGACCAAGACCGCCGGCATTTTCAGCCGTTTTGGTTGCCGCTCCAGGAGCCATTTCTGAGCATCATAGTATTTGATGGTGTTTGACATATGAACCTCGCCTTGCCGCACACGACGGGCAATTGTCTGCACTCCGACAGGTTCTGCCCGTAATTGTGCTTGCCCCGAAAGCTGTCTTTATGGTAGAAGGAATATTCCATTCAAATGTTCACGAAATTCTTTTGTGCTATTTTTTATGGTAGCAGCATCAAGGCGGGGCACTGATTCTTTTTGAAATCAGTAAGTTGAGTCTTAAGTTCGACGGACTCTCTCCGAGGCTCGGACGATCCGTTCCGGGCCGAGTCTCTTTTGCGGGCAGAGCTGATAGCTGGGTCCCGCGCAACGGTAGGTTATGAACCCCGCCAGGTCCGGAAGGAAGCAACGGCAGTAACTGACACCGTGTGCCGCGGGGGAGCCCAGCTATCAGTTGTGCCCGCAAGATCCCCGATTCATCCCTTCCCGATTCATTCCACGCTTCGTACCGTTTGCGCCGTGAGGTGGTGAACCCTTGTCCTATCTCGTCCTTGCTCGAAAATGGCGTCCCCAGACCTTCAGTGACCTGACCGGGCAGGAGCACGTCAGCCAGACCCTGCAGAATGCCATCGATTCGGGCCGGATCGCCCATGCATTCCTCTTTACCGGCGCCCGGGGGGTGGGAAAGACCTCCTCCGCGCGCATCCTGGCCAAGGCCCTCACCTGCGAGCAGGGGATGAGCCCCGAGCCGTGCAACGTCTGCCCGGCCTGCACCGAGATCACCGCCGGCACCGCCGTGGATGTTCTCGAGATCGACGGCGCCTCCAACACCGGCGTGGACGACATCCGCGAACTGCGGGAGAACGTAAAGTATCTGCCGTCGCGGCTCCGCTACAAGATCTTCATCATCGATGAAGTCCACATGCTCTCCACGAACGCCTTCAACGCTCTTCTGAAGACCCTTGAGGAGCCGCCCCCCCACGTCAAGTTCATCTTCGCCACCACCGAGCCCCACAAGGTGCCGATCACTATCCTTTCCCGGTGCCAGCGCTTCGACTTCCGGCGAATACCGCTGGCCAAGGTGGTCGGACGGCTGCGTCACATCGTGGACCAGGAGCAGATCGCCATCAGCGACGCAGCCCTGACCATGGTGGCCCGCAAGGGGGACGGCAGCATGCGCGACTCCCTCTCGGTCCTGGACCAGGTGCTGGCCTTCTGCGGCGACCAGGTGCGGGACGAGGATGTGACGAGCCTCCTCGGCGTGGTGGACCGGCGTCTGCTCATGGAAGCCACCGCGGCCATCTTCGCCCGTGATACGCGGGCGTCCCTCGGCATAGCCGCCCGGGTGGATGAGTTCGGCTACAACATGCGTCAGTTTTGCGGCGAGCTCATCGACCACCTACGCAACCTCCTCATCCTCAAGGCGGTGGGAGATGCCCGGGATCTGCTGGACCTCTCCGAGGCGGAGATGGCGTCGCTGCGGGAACAGGCGGAAGCGGCTCCCCTGGATGACCTCCAGCGCCACCTGGCGATCCTGCTGCGGACCGACGCGGAGATGGCCCAGGCGTCCTTCCCGCGACTCATGCTGGAGATGGCCCTCGTCAGGATGGCGACCCTGGCGCCGGTTGTGCCGGTGGACGAGCTGCTGGAGCGGCTGAAGAAGATCGAGGAGGGGGGCAGTGGTGGCGTGGCCGACGCCCGTGCCCAGTGGCGTGCCGGCCAGCAGCCGGCGTTCGCGTCTCCGATGCCGGGTAAGGCCCCCGAGCGCCATGCTGCTCCATCGACCCCCGCGTCGTCCATGCCGCCGCGCCAGACCGAACGGCAGCACGCTCAGCAACAGACGGCGTCCGCTTCAGTCCCTTCACCGGCCCGCCGCGAGGCATCCGCCCCTGAGCCGCGCCGGACCGGCGACGACTGGCCCGACTTTGTCGCCTTTGTCAAGGGAAGCAAGCCGCGGCTCGGGTCGCTCCTTGAGCACGGCAGCCCGCTGACCGTCTCCACGGAGCGCCTGGAGATCGGTTTCCCCGAAGGCTCCTTCGCCCTGTCGAGCCTGAAGGACGGTGACGCCCAGGCGGCCCTGAAGGATATGGCGCGCCGATTCTTTCCGGCGGAGCCGACCATTGTCCTCAAGAACCTTGCCCCTGGCGATGCCGCGGCCCAGCCGAACCTGCTGGAAAAAAAAAGGGCTGACGAGGAGCGCCGTCAGGCAGACCTGAAGCGGACCGCCACGTCCCACCCGGCCGTCTCCGCGGCCCTTGACGTCTTCGGCGGTGCCCTTGCCGAGGTCGTCCCGATAGATCGAAAGTAGAGGTATAACTTTGTTTTAGTCACAGCAAAGCTCTTTGAACGAGAGTAAATATCATCCCACGGAACCATGGAGGAATTCAGATGTCCAAAGGTTTGGCAGGTATCATGAAGCAGGCCCAGATGATGCAGCAAAAGATGGCCAAATTGCAGGAAGAGGCCGCGAACAGCACAGCCGAGGCCACGTCGGGCGGCGGAGCCGTCACGGCGTTGGTGAACGGCAAGAACCAGCTCCTTTCCCTCACCATCAAGAAGGAGGCCGTTGACCCGGAAGATGTCGAAATGCTTCAGGACCTCATCATGGCCGCGGTGAACGAGGCCCTCAAGAAGGTTCAGTCCCAGTTTTCCGAGGAGATGGGGAAGATCACCGGCGGCCTGAACATTCCGGGGCTCTTTTAACGGAGACTGAAAAAAGCGATGCGCGTCCCCTGGACGGCGCGGCGTGGGCAGGGCGGCAGCCGGATGGTTGCCGCCTTCATTTGTATCTGGATGCGGCAAACAGAAACCGCGCTTGATTTGTTCTGCGCTGGTTGCCCGCCGTTGGGTCGTAAGGGGACAGTATGTTTTATTTTAACTAAAAAAAACTGCGCCAAACAGGCAAAAAACAGCGAAAATTTATCGTAAGTAAACTTTTTTATTTTCGTTACAATAAAAAATTGTTTTATCTTCATCGGAATCTATGATACAGTTTTCAAACTCATTTGTGAGGCTCCTGGCGGAGCTGCAGAAGCTGCCGGGAGTAGGTGAAAAGACCGCCCTGCGGCTTGCCTTCCATCTGCTGAAGTCTCCCGAGAATTGCTCCGCGCTGGCCGAGAGCCTACGGGAAGTCGTCTCCCGGGTGGGATTCTGCTCCGTCTGCTTCGGAATTACCGAGGATGATCCCTGCCTCTTCTGTACCGGCGACCGCGATGATACCGCCATCTGCGTCGTCGAGGAGCCTCAGGATCTCCTGACGATGGAGCGGACCAGGGCCTTCAGGGGGCGCTACCATGTGCTCCAGGGTGCCCTGTCGCCACTGAGCGGGATTACGCCGTCCCAGCTCAGGATCGCCGAGTTGGTGAAGCGGCTCGATGGGGGTACTGTCCGGGAGGTGGTGCTGGCTACCAACTTCTCGGTTGAGGGCGAGGCCACGGCACTCTATCTGGCGCGGCTCATCAAGCCGCTGGGGGTCAGGGTCACGCGGCTTGCCCATGGCATCCCCCTGGGGAGTGACCTGGAATATGTGGACGCTGCGACGGTGCAGCGGGCCATTGAGGGGCGGAGCGAGCTCTGAGAAGGCAAGACTCCTGTAATTGAACAGTTTCGGCTGTACCCATCTATCCAAGAGGAGGAGATAATGAGTCGCAACATGGTTACCATCGACGGCAACACCGCAGCCGCCCACGTGGCCCACGCCACCAACGAGGTGATTGCCATCTATCCCATTACGCCGTCATCGGTCATGGGGGAGATCTCCGACATCAAGAGCGCCATGGGGGAGAAGAACATCTGGGGGACCGTACCGTCGGTCGTCGAGATGCAGTCCGAGGGGGGTGCTGCCGGTGCCGTCCACGGCGCGCTCCAGGCGGGTGCCCTCACCACCACATTCACCGCCAGCCAGGGCCTGCTGCTGATGATCCCGAACATGTTCAAGATCGCCGGCGAGCTGACCTCCACGGTGTTCCACGTCTCCGCCCGCGCCATCGCTGCCCAGGCCCTCTCCATCTTCGGCGACCATTCCGATGTCATGTCCTGCCGCTCCACCGGCTGGGCCATGCTCTGCTCCAACAACTCCCAGGAGGTCATGGACTTCGCCCTAATCGCCCAGGCGGCCACGCTCCGCTCCCGGGTGCCGTTCCTCCACTTCTTCGACGGCTTCCGCACCTCCCACGAGGTTCTGAAGGTCGAGGAGCTCACCTTCGACGACATGCGCGCCATGCTGGACGACGAGCTGATCGCCGCCCACAAGGCCCGGGGCCTATCCCCGGATCATCCCGTCATGCGCGGCACCGCCCAGAACCCCGACGTGTACTTCCAGGGGCGCGAGACGGTGAACCCCTTCTACCCGAAATGTATCGAGATCGTGGAAGAGGAGATGAACAAGTTCGCCACGATTACGGGCCGCCAGTACAAGCTGGTGGACTACGTGGGCGCCCCCGACGCCGACAGGGTCATCGTCATCATGGGTTCCGGCGCCGACACGGTGCAGGAGACCGTGGAGCACCTGACCGGCAAGGGTGAGAAGATCGGCGTGGTGAAGGTTCACCTCTACCGGCCGTTCCCCATCGATGCCTTCATCGCCGCCCTGCCGAAGACCGTCAAGAAGATCGCCGTCCTCGACCGGACCAAGGAGCCCGGCGCCCTGGGCGAGCCCCTCTACCTGGATGTCCGTACTGCCATCGGCGAGGCCATGGCCGACGGGAAGTTCCAGTTCGACGGCTATCCGGTCATCGTCGGCGGCCGCTACGGCCTCGGCTCCAAGGAGTTCACCCCGGCCCAGGCCAAGGCGGTGTTTGATAACCTTGCCGCCGCCAAGCCGAAGAACAAGTTCGTCGTCGGCATCATCGAGGACGTCACCAACAGCAGCCTCGACTGTGATCCGTCCTTCTTCAACCCGATGGAAGGGGCCTACCAGGCCATGTTCTACGGTCTCGGCTCCGACGGCACCGTGGGCGCCAACAAGAACTCCATCAAGATCATCGGCGAGATGACCGACAACAACGCCCAGGCCTACTTCGTCTACGATTCCAAGAAGGCCGGCTCCATGACCACCTCGCACCTGCGCTTCGGCAAGAAGTACATCCGCGCGCCGTATCTGGTGCAGGAGGCCGACTTTGTCGCCTGTCACAACTACGCCTTCGTGGAGAAATACGATATGCTGGCCAGGGCCAAGCAGGGTGCCACCTTCCTGCTCAATGCCCCCTTCGACCAGAACGAGATCTGGGACAAGCTCCCCACGGACGTGCAGCAGCAGATCATCGACAAGAAGCTCAAGTTCTACGTGATCGACGGCGTGCATCTCGGCAACGAGATCGGCCTCGGACCCCGCATCAACGTCATCATGCAGACCGCCTTCTTCAAGATCTCCAACATCATCCCGCTGGAGCAGGCCGTTGCCGAGATCAAGGACGCCATCAAGAAGACCTACGGCAAGGCGGGTGAAGCGGTCGTTGAGATGAACTACAAGGCGGTTGACGCCGGCCTCAACAACTTCTACGAGGTGAAGGTGCCGGAAAAGGCCACAAGCACCATCACGAAGCCTCCCGTGGTCAGCGCTAAGGCGCCGAAGTTTGTCCAGGAGACCACCGCACCCATCATCGCTGGCCTCGGCGATGACCTGCCGGTTTCGAAGATGCCGGCCGACGGCACCTTCCCGACGGCCACGTCCCAGTTCGAAAAGCGGAACATCGCCGTGGAGATCCCGGTATGGGACGAGCAGCTCTGCATCCAGTGCGGCATCTGCTCCTTTGTCTGCCCCCATGCCACCATCCGGATGAAGGTCTACGAAGACTCCGCCCTTGCCGGGGCGCCGGCCGCCTTCAAGTCGGTCGACTGCAAGATTCCCGAGTTCAAGGGACAGAAGTTCACCCTCCAGGTGGCCCCGGAAGACTGCACCGGCTGCGGTGCCTGTGTCCACAACTGCCCGGCCAAGAGCAAGGAGGACCCGAACCACAAGGCCATCAACATGCACGAGCAGGCTCCGCTCCGGGCCCAGGAGGCGAAGAGCTGGGACTTCTTCCTGACCATCCCCGACGTGGACCCGACCGTGGCCAAGCTGGACACGGTCCGCGGCTCCCAGTTGGTCCGTCCGCTGTTCGAGTTCTCCGGCGCCTGCGTTGGCTGCGGCGAGACCCCGTACCTGAAGCTTTTGACCCAGTTGTTCGGCGACCGCACCATGATCGCCAACGCCACCGGCTGCACCTCCATCTACGGCGGCAACCTTCCCACCACCCCCTACGCCCAGCGGGCCGACGGGCTCGGTCCGACCTGGTCCAACTCCCTCTTCGAGGACAACGCCGAGTTCGGCTACGGCATGCGGCTGGCCGTGGACAAGTTCAACGCCATGGCCCTCGAGCTGATCGACAAGCTCTCTTCGTCCTGCTCCTGCTCCTCCTGCAAGAGTGCGGTACCCCTCATGAACGAGATCAAGGGTGCCGACCAGTCGACCCAGGCCGGAATCGAGGCCCAGCGCGGCCGGGTGGCGGAGCTGAAGAAGGCCCTGGCGGGCTGCCCCGAGGCGGATGCCAAGCGGCTCCTCACCGTGGCCGACTACTTGGTCAAGAAGTCCGTCTGGTGCGTCGGCGGCGACGGCTGGGCCTATGACATCGGCTACGGCGGTCTCGACCACGTCATCGCCAGCGGCAAGAACGTCAACCTGCTGGTCCTCGACACCGAAGTCTACTCCAACACCGGCGGCCAAGCCTCCAAGTCGACCCCGCTGGGTGCCGTTGCCCAGTTCGCCGCCGGCGGCAAGGCGGTCTCCAAGAAGGATCTGGGGATGATGGCCATGGCATACGGCTCGGTCTACGTGGCCACCGTATCCCTCGCCAATCCGGCCCAGTGCATCAAGGCCATGCTGGAGGCCGAGGCCTATGACGGGCCGTCGCTCATCATCGCCTACTCCCACTGCATCGCCCACGGCATCGACATGTCCAAAGGGGTCGATGCCAATAAGCGGGCGGTCCAGTCCGGCTACTGGCCCCTGTACCGCTACAACCCGATGCTGGCCGCCGAGTGCAAGAACCCGCTCCAGCTCGACAGCAAGGCGCCGATCATCGGCTTCGACGAGTACGTCAACAGCGAGAACCGCTACCGGGTCCTCAAGAAGAACAACCCGAAGGGGTACGAGGAGCTGATGAAAAGGGCGGCCGCCTGGTCCAAGGCCCACTTCAGCTACTACCAGAAGCTGGCGGCCCTCAACTTTGAGGACACCTGCGAGAAGTAACGGCTGTTTTTCAGTGCAAAAACCCCGGCAAGGATATTGCCGGGGTTTTTTTGCGTGACGGGCGGAACGGCGGAGAGCGCCGGTGTGGAAGGGGGCGCCGCGGTTGACGATGAAGATGCTGGCCTTGATTTTGCACTGATATCGGATGGTTGTGGGTGCGGCGTTTGGTTGCCGTGCCACAGTTACCGTAACAGCGGCGTTTCTCTCCTTGAACGCGCGTCAAATTTTTGTTATAACCGTGCCGGCATACGTCAGCTACTACCCGTGTCCCGGCAAAGGGGTGCTCCATGGCATATCCTCAGATGGTGATGTACGATGAGGAATTCAGGCAGATCAACGCGGTGATCGAAAAGCTTCTCAGGGAAGCCAACGCCAAGGTGATCTTCCTGGTCGACAAGAACGGCCAGCTGATCACCGGCTGCGGCGAGACCGAGCGGTTCGACACAACCTCGCTTGCCTCCCTCACTGCGGGAAACATCGCCGCCACCGGCGGCCTGGCCAAGCTGATCGGCGAGAAGGAGTTCTCCATCCTCTTCCACGAGGGTGAGAAGGACAACCTCCACATCTCCATCGTCGGCGGGCGGGTGATCCTCGTGGTCCTCTTCGACAGCCGTTCGTCCCTGGGGCTTGTCCGGCTCCGGGTGAAGAAGGCCTCCGAGGAGTTGACCGGCATCTTCGACCGGCTCATGAAAAAGGCCGAGGAGAAGGAGCGGAGCGGAGTCCAGGAATTCCCCTTCGCCGAGATCACCGACGACGACATCGACAATCTCTTCAGCTGACGGCCCGGGGGTACGGCGGATGTCCTTCATCAACTACGCGTCGCGCGAGATAAACTGCAAGATCGTCTACTACGGGCCGGGCCTCTGCGGCAAGACGACCAACCTCCAGTACGTCTACCAGAAGACCGCCCCCGAGGCGAAGGGGAAGATGATCAGCCTTGCCACAGAGACGGAGCGGACCCTCTTTTTCGACTTCCTGCCCCTGGCCCTGGGCGAGATCCGGGGCTTCAAGACCCGCTTCCACCTCTACACGGTCCCCGGCCAGGTGTTCTACGATGCTTCCCGGAAACTGATCCTCAAGGGGGTGGATGGCGTCGTGTTCGTGGCCGACTCCCAGGAGGAGCGGATGGACGCCAACATCGAGTCCCTGGAGAACCTCCGGATTAACCTCCAGGAGCAGGGGTACGATCTTGACAAGCTCCCCTACGTGGTCCAGTACAACAAGCGGGACCTGCCGAATATTGTCACTCTGGACGAATTGCGGCGGGAGCTGAACCCCACCAGCGTCCCCGAATTCGAGGCGTGCGCCACCACCGGCGAAGGGGTTTTCGAGACCCTCAAGGCGGTGGCCAAGCTGATCCTCATCGACCTCAAGAAGGGACGGTAACAAACTCTTTTTTCCTTCAGTCGAACTGACCAGGCCCGCGGGATTTCCCCGTGGGCTTTTTTGTTTTTCGCGCCGGAAAAATGACGTACTATGTCGCATGGATGGAGGATGAAGTCCCCCTGTCCCGTGCTCCCGATCCTTTCCCGCAGAACCGAGATCCCCATGGCGCTCAGCATCTACACCGGCAACCGGATGGAAACCCTCGTCAACCGCCTCGCGGCGGTGGTGGCGGTACCGCTTCGCTCACCCCTGGAGCGGGAGACCATCGTCGTCCAGAGCGGCGGGATGGAGCGGTGGGTGGCCATGGAGCTGGCCCGGCGCTTCGGTGTCTGGGCCAACGCCGACTACCCGTTCCCCAATGCCATGGTCTGGGGCATTTTCCGGGCGGTGGTGCCGGAGCTTCCCCCTGGGCCCGACGCCTCTCCCTTCGCGCCGGAGGTCCTCCGCTGGCGGATCGTGGGGCTTCTCAGCAGCCTTGCTGGCCAGGGCCCATTCGCGCCCCTGCGGGGATATCTTGCCGACGACGGGGATGGACTCAAGCTCTTCCAGCTTGCCGGCACGATCGCCGATACCTTCGACCAGTACAGTCTTTTCCGTCCCGACATGCTCTTGGCTTGGGAGCGGGGCGAGGGGACCGAGTGGCAGGCCATCCTCTGGCGGGAACTTGCGGCCGGGTCGCCGGGACTCCATCGGGCCGCGCTCCTGAAGGCTTTCCGCCGGGGCATCGCCCGGGGCGCGGTGGACACCGCGCGGCTTCCGGCCCGGATTTCCCTTGTCGGCATTCCGGCGCTCCCCCCCTTTCACCTGGAGGTGCTTGCCGGCATCGCGCCATGGATGGAGGTCAACCTCTTTCTATTGAACCCCTGCCGGGAGTACTGGGGAAAAATCGTCTCCGAACGGGAGCGGGCACGGCTTGAGCGGAGGGTCTGGAACGGGGCCGAGCTTGACGGCTACTTCGAGACCGGAAACCCGCTCCTGGCTTCCCTGGGTAAGATGGGCCGGGACTTCTTCGAGTGTCTCCTCTCCGGCTGTGCCGATGCCCTGCTGGCGGAGGAGTTTGCCGACGTGCCCGAGGAATCGCTCCTTGCGGCGATCCAGGCCGACATCCTCCTCCTGCGGGACCGGGAGACCACGGGAGAGCCGACGGCCGTGGATTCCCGCGACGGTTCCCTGCGGCTCCACTCCTGCCACACGCCGCTGCGGGAGGTGGAGGTCCTCCACGACGCCATCCTCGCCCTCTTCGCCGACGACCCGACCCTGACGCCGCGGGACATCCTCGTCATGACCCCGGACATCGAGGCCTACGCCCCCTACATCTCCGCCGTCTTCGGCTCCCCCGAGGCGCCGGATCTCAAAATCCCCTACAGCATCGCCGACCGGAGCCTTCGCCGGGAAGGGAATATCGCCGAGGCGCTCCTGGCCATCCTCCGTCTGGCCACAAGCCGAACCACCGCCGCCGATCTCCTCGACCTCCTCGCCATGCCCCCGGTTGCCCGGCGTTTCGGCTTCGGGGAGCGGGAGCTGGAGACGGCCGGGGGATGGGTGCGGGACGCCGCCATCCGCTGGGGGATCGACGCACCTGACCGGCAGGAGCACGGGGTACCCCCCTTCGCCGAGAATTCCTGGCGCTCCGGGCTCGACCGGCTGCTCTTGGGCTACGCCATGGCTGGCGAGAGGGACGGGCGCTTCTTCGGCGGCATCCTCCCCCTCGACCGGGTGGAGGGGGGCGACGCCCTGGTCCTCGGGCGGTTCCTGGCATTCGCGGAAGGCCTCTTCGCCCGCCTTCGGGAACTCAGGCACCCACGTCCCCTCGGGGACTGGGTAACGCTGTTGCGTGAGCTCCTGGCCGAGTTCACGGTGCCCGATGGTGCCGGCGAGCGCGAGCGGGCAACGGTGGGGGAGGTGTTCGATCAGCTCGATGCCGCCCGGCTTCTGGCACAATTCGCCGGCGAAGTGCGGCTGGAGCCGGTCCGGGCCTGGCTCGACGAGCAACTCTCCGACGCCGGGAGGGGACTCGGCTTCCTCTCCGGAGGGGTCACCTTCTGCGCCATGCTCCCCATGCGGAGCATTCCGTTTCGGGTGATCGCCCTCCTGGGGATGAACGATGGCGTCTTCCCCCGCCGCAACCCCCCTCCCGGCTTCAATCTTGTGGCCCGCTCGCCCCGCCCTGGTGACCGCTCCCTGCGGGACGAGGACCGCTACCTCTTCCTGGAGGCGATCCTCTCGGCCCGTCAGCGGTTCCACATCAGCTACGTGGGGCAGGGTGTCCGGGACGGCGGGGAGTTGCCGCCGTCGGTCCTCGTGAGTGAGCTCCTGGACTACGTGCAGCGGTGCTTCGTGCCGGCGGGGGGAGGGACGGGGGATGATCTCCTCCGGTCGCTCCTGGTGAAGCACCGGCTCCAGCCCTTCAGCCCCGACTATTTCCGGGGGGACGGGACGGGGCCGCTCTTCAGCTACTCTCGGGAGAACTGCGCCGGGGTCATGGCCAGGAGCGCCGGACTCGGCGAAATGTCGCCCTTCATTGCCGCACCCCTGTTGCTCCCGGCAGACCTGGAGACCGTCACCCTGGCCGACCTGGCCGATTTCCTCGGCAATCCGGCCCGTCATTTCCTGCGCCGGCGCCTCGGAGTCTTCCTCGACCGGGAGGAGGACCCGTTGGCCGACTGCGAGCCGTTTCTTCCCGATCCCCTGGAGCGGTACCGCCTCGACCAGGAGATCGTGGCGGCGCTCCTCGAAGGGGAAGACCCGGATCGCCACCGGTCCATCCTCCGGGGGCGGGGATGGCTCCCCCCCGGCGCCATCGGCGATGCGGTATACCATGGCCGCCTGGAGGAGGCGCGGGGATTCGCCGTCGATGTTTTGGAAACCGTGGCCGGCGAGGCGATGCCGGCGCTGGAGATCGACCGGGAACTGGGGGGGCTGCGGCTTCTGGGGCGGATCGCCGCCATCGGGCCGGCGGGGCTCGTCCGCTATCGTTTCGCCAGGGTTAAGGCAAGGGACCGCCTCCGGGCGTGGTTGGAACACCTGGCCCTGAACGCTGAGGCATCGGAAGGGTATCCCCGCACGACCCTCCTCTTCGGCAGCGATGCGACCGTCACCTTCGCGCCCATGGGAGGAGCCGCTGGGGAGCTGGCGCGGCTCATCGCCCTCTACCGGCGGGGAATGGCCACTCCACTCCGGTTTTTCCCCGAGACGTCGCTGGAGTATGCGAAAAAGGCCAACGATCCCAAGAAGGCCCACCGGGCCCTGGACGACGCCCGCAAGACCTGGCACGGCTCCGAGGAGTACCCGGGAGAGGAGGGCGACCCCGCCTGCCGCCGCTGCTTCGGCGACGGGGAGCCGCTTGACGGCGACTTTGCCACGGTGGCCCTGGCGGTGTACGGGGCACTCCTGACCTGCCAGACGGAGCAGAAGCGGAAATGACAGAACAGGTTTCCATGGACCATTTCGACCTCATCCATACCCCCCTCGCGGGGCGAAATCTCATCGAGGCCAGTGCCGGCACCGGCAAGACCTTCACCATCGCCGGGCTCTACCTGCGGCTGCTGGTGGAGCGGCGGCTCCGGGTGGAGCAGATCCTCGTGGTGACCTTCACCGAGGCGGCCACCGAAGAGCTGCGGGTCCGGATCAGGCGGCGGCTCCGGGAGGCCCAGGACGCCTTCGCGGCGGGCGCCAGTGATGATCCCCTCCTGGCCGGCCTGCTGGCGGCGGTGACCGAACGAGGCGAGGCGGTGCGGCTCCTGACGGCGGCGCTCCGCTCCTTCGATGAGGCGGCTATCTTCACCATCCACGGCTTCTGCCAGCGGGTCCTCCAGGAGAGCCCCTTCGAGAGCGGCTCTCTGTTCGATACGGAACTGGTGACCGAGCAGGAGGGGCTCCTGCGGGAGGTGGCCGGCGACTTCTGGCGGCTCCATCTCTACACGGCGCCGCCGGCGGCCGTGGCGCGGGCGGTGGCGGCGGGGCTGTCGCCGGCGGCGCTCCTTAAGCTGGCCGGAAAGCGGGGGAGCGATCCGTTCCTCGCGGTGATCCCCAATCTCTCCCGGCCCGAGCTGCCGGCGACGGGAGCGATCGACGACGCCACCCTTGACGTCTGGCTCCTCTGGCTTCGGCGCGCGTTCTTCGCCTATCTCGCGGAGGAGCTCCCCCGACGCAAGAGGCGGGCCAACGTCCGGTTCTTCGAGGATCTCCTCCTGGATCTCCACCGGGCGCTCAGCGGTCCCGACGGCGCTCTTCTGGCCGAGGCGGTGGGGGAGCGGTACCGGGCGGCCCTCATCGACGAGTTCCAGGACACCGACCCGCTCCAGTTCCGGATCTTCGACACCCTCTTCCCCACGGATGATCCGGAGACCCCACTCTTTCTCATCGGCGACCCGAAGCAGGCCATCTACAGCTTCCGGGGGGCCGACATCTTCGCCTACCTGGAGGCGGCCGAGGGGACGGAGCAGCGCCACACCCTGGGAGAGAACTGGCGTTCGGAGCCGGCGCTCATCCGGGGGGTGAACGCCCTCTTCGCCTTCCGTGCCGAACCGTTCCTCTTCCGCGAGATCGGCTTCAGCCCCGTCACTCCGGCGGAGCGGGAACGGGAGCTGCTCACTGTGGACGGCGTGCCCGACCCCTCTCCCTTCCGGCTCTGGCAGATGGGGCGACTGGAGGCGGGCAAGCCGATCAACAAGGGGGATGCCTGGGAGATCCTCCCCCGGGCGGTGGCGGTGGAGATCGCCCGGCTCCTCGCCGAGGGGAACGAGGGGCGGCTCCGGATCGGCGGCCGGCCGGTGCAGCCGGGGGACATGGCGGTCCTGGTCCGGAAGAACCGCCAGGCGCGCCTTGTCCGGCGGGAGCTGGCCAGCCTGGGGATTCCGGCGGTCCTGCGGGGGGCCGGCAACCTCTTCGAGTCGATTGAGGCGGAGGAGGTCCTGCAACTCCTGGCAGCGGTGGCGGAACCGGGGAACGGGCGGCTCATCCGGACGGCCCTGGTGACCGAACTCGTGGGGGTGACCGGCGACGGCCTGGCGCGGCTGATCGAGGACGAACCTGCCTGGGAGGAGGTTCTGGAGGAGTTCCGGGGCTACCACGGGCTCTGGGAAACGGGCGGCTGCATGGCCATGACCTCTGCGCTCCTGGCCCGCCGCCGGGTCCGGAGCCGTCTCCTGGCCTGTGCCGGCGGGGAGCGGCGCCTCACCAACATCCTCCACTGCGTCGAGACCATCCACCAGGCGGCCGTGGCCGGGAACCTTGGGATGGAGGGGACCATCGCCTGGCTCGCCGCGCGGATTGCCGAGGAACCCAAGCGGGAGGAACACGAGATCCGGCTGGAGACCGACGAGGCGGCGGTGCAACTCGTCACGGTCCACAAGAGCAAGGGGCTCGAATATCCCATCGTCTTCTGCCCCTTTGCCTGGGAGGAGACGGTGTCGCGGGACCAGACGGCGGTCTTTCACGATGGCGACCGGCGGCTGGTGATCGACATCGGCTCCCCCGAGCTGCCCCTCCACCGGGAGCGGGCCCAGGAGGAGGGGCTCGCCGAGGCGCTGCGTCTCCTTTACGTGGCGGTGACCCGGGCCAGAAACCGCTGCTACCTGGTCTGGGGGGCCTTCAAGGACGCCGGCCGCTCGGCCCTCCACTACCTGCTCCACCCGGAGGCCGCTGCGGTGAAGGGGCAGGTGGCCCTGGACGACGGTGCCATCATGGCTGATCTGGCGCGGCTGGCGACGGCGTCGGGGGGAGCGATCGCCGTGGAGCCGCTCCCCGTGGCCGCCGTGGCTCCGGCGGCTCCGAGCAAGGCCGTGGCCGGGGATTTCCGTTGCCGGGAGTTCACCGGCCGGATCGATGGCGACTGGCGGGTGGCGAGCTTCACCTCCTTCGCCTCCCATCCGGCGGGGATTGCCGAACTTCCCGACCGGGACGACACAGCAGCGGGGTCGGGTGGCGAGCAGCCCGCCGCCGATCCGTTCAGCATCTTCTCCTTTCCGCGGGGAGCCCGGGCGGGGATTTTCCTCCACGAGATCCTCGAGCGGCTCGACTTTGCCGCCGGCCCCGCTGCCGACGTGGCACCGGCCGTGGAGGAGGCGCTCCGGCGCCATGGCTTCGGTCGCCAGTGGCTTCCGGCGGTGGCGGGGATGGTGGCCAACGTCCTGCGTCTTCCCCTGCCGGCGCCGGCGGGGAGTTTTGCCCTGGCTGATCTGAAGCCGGGGGGATGGCGGACGGAGCTGGAGTTCTACTTCCCCTTGCGGTTCGTTACCGCCGAGGCGCTCCGGGATCTGGCCTGCCAGTGGTCCGGAGAGGAGCAGCCGGCGAACCTGGCGGACGTCCTGGGAGCGCTCCGTTTCCGTCCGGTGAAGGGAATGGTGCGCGGCTTCATTGACCTTGTCTGCGAGCACGATGGGCGGTACTATCTTATGGACTGGAAGTCGAACCACCTGGGGAACAGCGCGGCCGACTACGCCCCTTCGCGGCTGCGGGAGGCCATGGAGCGGAACCTCTACCCGCTCCAGTACCTCCTCTACTCCCTGGCCCTCCACCGGCACCTGGCGACGCGGCTTCCCGGCTACCGGTACGACCGCCACTTCGGCGGGGTCTTCTACCTCTTCCTCCGGGGCATCGACCCGGCGCGGGGGGCGGAGACCGGCGTCTTTGCCGACCGGCCGCCCCGGGAGCTGGTGGAGGAGCTGGAGAGACTGCTGATCGAGAGTGATCGGGACTAGTTATGGATACGACCGACCTGGAACTGACCGACATGGACCGCCACTTCGCCGACTTCGTCTGTCGGCTGGCCGACAGCCGCGACCAGTTCCTCTGGAACGCTGCCGCCTCGGTGAGCAATGCAACAGGCCGGGGAAACGTCTGCCTCGATCTGGCCACCGCTCGGGACGAAGAGGGAACAGCGACGGAACTGGAGCGTCTCCGCTCCTTCCCGGTGATCGGTTCGCCCGGCGCTGCTGCCCCCCTGATCCTCGACCGGGCGGGGAGGCTTTACCTTCACCGCTACTGGGAGTACGAGGCGCGGCTGGCGGCGGCCCTCCTGGCCCTGGGGAGGGAGGAGTGCGCCGTGGACGAGGAACTGCTGCGCGAAGGAGTTCGCCGCCTCTTCCCCCATCCGCCGATCGCCGAGGTGGACTGGCAGCGGATCGCTGCCCTGGTGGCGGTCTGCCGGCGGTTCGCCGTCATATCCGGCGGTCCCGGCACCGGCAAGACCTCCACCGTGGTGAAGGTCCTCGCCCTCCTGGTGGAGCAGGCGGCAGGGGAGAGGCTCCATGTGGCCCTCGCCGCACCCACGGGGAAGGCCGCCGCCCGCCTCCGCGAATCGATCCGCGCGGCGAAGGAGGGACTCGCCACCTCCCCCGCCATCCGTGACCGGATCCCCGAGGAGGTGGCGACCATCCACCGGCTCCTTGGCTACAATCCCCGCAGCGGCGGCTTTCGCCACAGCCGGGAAAACCCGCTCCCCGTGGACGCCGTGGTGGTGGACGAGGCCTCCATGGTGGACCTCCCCCTCATGGCCAGGCTGGTGGATGCCCTGCCCGCCGGTGGGCGGCTCATCCTCCTGGGGGACAAGGACCAGCTCGCCTCGGTGGAGGCGGGAGCGGTCCTGGGTGATATCTGCGACACCGGGCAGGTCCATGCCTTTTCCGCCCCCTTCCGGGAACGGGTCGAACGGCTCTCCGGCGAACGGCTTCCCGTGGTGGATGCGGAGAAAACGGCTTCCCTCTCCGATTCCCTCGTGGTGCTCACGCGCAGCTACCGCTTCGGCGGCGGCAGTGGCATCGGCGAGCTGGCCCGGCTGGTGAACGAGGGGCGGGGCGAGGATGCCCTGGCCCTGCTGAAGGGGGAAGCGTTCGGCGACATCCGCTGGCATGGCCTCCCCACAGAAACGGAGATGGCGGAGCGGCTGCGCGGACCGGTCGTCGCCGGCTACGGGGAGTTCCGGGCTGCCGACGAACCGGCGCAGGCGCTGGAGGCCCTCGGCCGCTTCCGCATCCTGTGCGCCCACCGCCATGGCCCCTACGGCGTCACGGGGCTCAATGCCGCGACCGAGCAGATCCTCGGCTGCCAAGCGGCGACGGGCGGCGACTGGTACCCCGGCAGGCCGGTCATGGTGGCGGAAAACGACTACACCATCGGCCTCTTCAACGGCGACACCGGGATTATCCTCCCCGACCCGGACGGGAGCGAACGGCTCTATGCCTTCTTCCCCGATGCCGCCGGCGGGGTTCGCAGGCATCTTCCCCTTCGGCTTCCTGGCCACGGGACCGTCTTCGCCATGACGGTCCACAAGAGCCAGGGCTCTGAGTTCGACCGTATCCTCGTGGTCCTCCCCGACCGCACCTCGGAGATCGTCACCCGCGAACTGATCTACACCGCCGTCACCCGGGCGCGGCACGGGGTCGAAATCTGGGGACGGGAGGAGCTCTTCGTGGAGGCGGCGAGCCGGCGGGTCGGGAGGAGTTCGGGGTTGAGGGATCTGCTCTGGGGCTGAGAGACCGTAAGCGTTCAGCGGGCATGTGATAGACGAGGTTGAAAGGAGCGGCGAAATGACGATGCTGCAACGGTTCCGCAGGGTAACGGGACTGCTTCTGATGGGGGCTCTGCTCGCTGCGCTCCTTGTGCCGGCCGGAGCGCCAGCCTATGATGCCACCGATTCGGAGCTCTTCGACGCGGGCTTTTCCGCGTTCAATCGCGGCGACACCCGAACCACCGTGCGGGTGCTCAGCCAGTTGCTCGAAACCTACCCCCATTCGCCGCTTCGTGAGCTTTCCCTCTTCTTCCTTGCCCGGGCACAACTCAGGGGGGGAAACCTGCAGGGGGCGGCCCAGGCCATGGACCGGCTTGTCAGGGAGTACCCAGCCACGGTCCTCACGAAGACGGAAGTGGAACTCATGGGGCTCGTGGCCCGCTACCGGAAGGGAGAGAAGCTGCCGGCCGGTGACGATGAGTTGGAGCGTGCCGTCGTGCCCACAAGCGAGCTTGCTGCCGTTAGCGCCGCCGAAAAGGAATCAGCCAAGCCGCCGGAATCGTCCACGGGGAAGGATCGCAGTGCCCGTGACCGGCAGGCCCGGGAGAAGGCCGAGCAGGAACGTCTGGCCAGGGAACGTGCGGAGCAGGAGCGCCTGGCGGCCGAGAAGGCCCGGCTGGAGAAGGCCGCGCGGGAGCAACAGGCCCGGGAAGAGGCGGAAAGGCAACGGCTGGCCGCCGAACGTGAAGCCGCTGAGAAGGCGGAGAAGGAGCGGCTTGCCCTGGTGAAGGCCGCGCGGGAGCAGCAGTCCCGGGAAGAGGCGGAACAGCAACGGCAGGCCGCCGAGCGTGCAGCCGCCGAGAAGGCGGAAAAAGAACGGCTCGCCCAGGTGAAGGCCACCGAAGAGCGGCTGGCCAGGGAGAAGGCCGAGCAGAAAAGGCTGACCAGGGAGCGGGTCGAGCAGAAGCGCCAAGGCACGGATACGGCTGAAGCTGCCCTTTCGTCGCTTCTGGTTTCCGCCGGACCCGTTGCGAAGGGGGGGGCGTCGGCTGCGTCGCCGGTAGTGCCCGCCGTTCAGGGTAAGAGCCAGGGGACTGGCCGGTCGCCGGCGTTCGACTTCGTGGTGGGCCCTGCCGGCGAGAACCACGTGGCGGGGATGAAAGTCTCGATCCCCTTCGAGGTTATCAATCGTGGTAGTGTCTCGGACAGCTTCACCCTGCATACCGGATTTCCGTCTGCATTCCAGCCGGTCTTCATCTCCCGCGCAAGCCCCGGCACCGCCATCGGGAAAACGCCTCCGCTGGCCCCCGGCGAGCGGTTCTCGGGAATATTCACGGTCGTCATGCCGGGTGGAGGGATCGACGGCCAGCTCTACACCTACCCGGTCAGGGCCGTCTCCCAACGGGCGCCGGCTACCACCAGCTCCCGCGATGTGGTGCTGGTCGCTTCCGCTCCCCTCCTGCGGGCGGTGGTCAATCCCGAGAAAACGGACATTCGAGCCGGGGAGCGGATCGAGTACGTGGTTACCCTTCTCAATGTGGGTTCGGCCAAGGCTGAGGGAGTGGTTGTGAGACTGACCTTTCCCGACAACGGGTACGAGGTGGTTGCTCAGGGGACAGGCGGCTTCAGGAACGCGGGGGGCGGCACGCTTGTCATGGACAACGTCAGCATCGAGCCGGGACAGGCGCGGGATTACACGGTCGCCTTCAGGGTGAAGGAGGAGGCGGGTGTTGGAACCGAACTCCGCTGCGGGGTGAAGCTCCAGAACACAACCTACGGAACCTGGGACATGTTTCGCTCGAAGGCATCGTACGTGAGGGCCAGGTAGCCCTGTGGAGGCTTTGGGGTGCTGCCGGTGTAGCGCGAAGGGATAGAAGGACCACATGCACTACGGTAACGTCTACGATGACGAAATAGTCGGCAAGGCCTACGACCGCCGGCTCATGGGGCGGTTTCTCCGGCACGTCCTCCCCTACCGCTGGCTGGCGGTGGGGGCGCTCTGCCTCCTTCCCCTGTCGGCCGCGGCCCGTCTGGCCCAGCCATTGCTATTGAAGGTCGCTATCGACGAACACATCGTCACCGGCCGGATGGAGGGACTCCCCGCCGTGGCCGCCGGCTTCCTCGCCCTGATCCTCGTGGAGTCACTTGTCACGTTCCTGGAGGTCTTGCTCCTCCAGTACCTGGGGCAACGGGTTATGTTCGACCTGCGGATGGAGCTCTTCGCCCACATCCAGCGGCTGCCGGTCTCCTTTTTCGACCGGACCCCCACCGGCAGCCTCGTGACCCGTCTCACCAGCGACGTGGAAGTCCTTGGCGAGATGTTCGCCGCCGGCATCATCACGGTGGTTGGGGACATCCTCTTCCTGGCCGGCATCGTCGGGGTCATGCTCTGGATGAACCTGAAACTGTCGCTGGTCACGTTCTCGGTCCTGCCGGTACTCATCTGGGTCGCCTTCACCTTCCGGGTCAGGATGCGCAAGGCCTTCCGCGAGGTCCGCTCCCGGCTGGCGAACCTGAACACGTTCCTGGCCGAGGGGGTCGGCGGCATGGCGATCATCCAGCTCTTCAACCGCCAGGCCCACGAACGCCGCGAGTTCACGCGGCTCAACGCCGCCTACCGCGACGCCAACCTGCCGGTTATCACCTGGGACGCCTCCCTCTACGCCCTGGTGGAGACCCTCTCCTCGGTGGCGGTGGGTCTCATCGTCTGGTACGGCGGGGGGGAGATCGTCGCCGGGGCGCTCACCTTCGGGGCACTGGTTGCCTTTATCCAGTACATCGAGAAATTCTTCGGCCCGATACGGGACCTGTCGGCAAAATACTCCATCATGCAGGGGGCCATGGCGGCCCTGGAGCGGATCTATAACCTGCTGGACATGGAGGGGGAGTCTTTCCCCCCGCCCCCTGCCCCACACCCGGTGGAAGAGGATGGCCGAAGGCCGGCTGAAGGGGCGGTTGAAACCATCGAGTTCCGCGACGTCTGGTTCGCCTACCGGGAGGCGGAACACGTGCTGCGGAGCTTCGACCTCACCATCCGGCGGGGGGAGAAGGTGGCGCTCGTGGGGGAGACCGGCGGCGGCAAGACCACGGTTACCCGGCTTCTCTCCCGCTTCTACGACGTGACCCGCGGCAGCATCCGCTTTGACGGCACCGACATCCGCGAGCTGCCCCTGAACGGTCTGCGCCGCCGGATCGGCGTGGTGCTCCAGGAGCCGTACCTCTTCACCGGCACCATCGGCTTCAACATCACCCTGGGTGATCCGGCGGCGGCGGAGCGGATGGAGGAGGCGGCCCGGCTCGTGGGGGCGGACCGCTTCATCCGGCTGCTCCCCAAGGGGTACGACGAGGAGGTTCGGGAACGGGGGGTGAATTTTTCCGCCGGCGAGCGACAGCTCATCTCCTTTGCCCGGGCCGTGGCCTTCGACCCGGAGATCCTCGTCCTGGACGAGGCCACCTCCAGCGTCGACAGCGAATCCGAGCGGCTCATCCAGGAAGGACTCCGGGCGCTTATGGCCGGGCGGACCTCGCTGGTGGTGGCCCACCGCCTCTCCACCATCCAGGACGCCGACCGGATCTGCGTCATCCACCGGGGAGAGAAGGTGGAGGAGGGGACCCACCGTGAGCTCCTGGCCGCCGGCGGGGTCTACGCACGGCTGCATCAACTGCAATTCCGGGATCAGGAGAATTCATGAAGCATCTCATCCTCGGCACCGCCGGCCACATCGACCACGGCAAGACCTCCCTCGTCCGCGCCCTCACCGGCATCGACACCGACCGGCTCCCGGAGGAGAAGAAGCGCGGCATCACCATCGAACTGGGTTTTGCCCATCTGGAGCTTCCCGGAGGGGTCCGGTTCGGCATCGTGGACGTGCCGGGTCACGAGCGATTCGTCCGGACCATGGTGGCCGGGGTTGGCGGCATGGACATGGTGATGCTGGTCATCGCCGCGGACGAGGGGGTCATGCCCCAGACCCGGGAGCACCTGGAGATCTGCCAGCTTCTGGGGGTGAAGAAGGGGCTCGTGGCTCTGACCAAGAGCGACATGGTGGACCCCGATTGGCTCGACCTCGTGGCCGAGGAGATACGAGACTATCTGGCCGGGAGCTTTCTGGAAGAGGCGCCGGTGGTGCCGGTGTCGTCCCGGACCGGCGCGGGAATCGGGGAGCTCAAGGACGAACTGGCACGGCTTGCCGGAACCGTGGCGGAAAAGAAGAGCGAAGGGGCGTTTCGCCTGCCCGTGGACAGGGTTTTCACCGTTACCGGTTTCGGCACGGTGGTGACCGGCACGCTGCTCGCCGGCGAGATCCGGGTGGGGGACGAGGTGGAGATTCTCCCCTCCGGCCGGTTTGCCCGGGTGCGCGGGGTCCAGACCCACGGGAAAAAGGATGAGGCTGCCGGGGCCGGTCAGCGGGTGGCCGTGAACCTCCAAGGGGTGGAGCACACGGAGGTGGTGCGGGGAGACATCGTCGTGCCGCGGGACGTCTACCGGACCACGCGGGCCGTGGACGCCCGCCTCGACTACCTCCCCTCGTCGCCCAAGGAGCTTCGGCACCGGGCCACGCTCCGGCTCCACTCCGCCACCTACGAGGTCCCGGCCCAGGTGATCCTCCTGGACCGCGACGTTCTCGCGCCGGGGGAGTCCGCCTTTGTCCAGCTCCGGCTCAGGCATCCGGTGCTCCTGCTCCCGGGCGACCCCTTCGTGCTCCGGTCCTATTCACCGCAGATGACCGTCGGCGGCGGCCGGGTTCTCGATCCGATGCCCCCCCGCCGCCGGCGCCGCTCCGACGAGGCCCTGGCGCTCCTCAGCGCCCTTGGCGACCATGCCGAAACCGACACCGTCCGCCTTCTGGTGGCCGGAAGCCTCCTCTCCGGAATTCCCCTCGACGAGATCGCCGTCCGCAGCGGCCTCACCGCCAAGAAGGCCGAGGCGGCCCTGGCGCCGCTCCTCTCCGCCGGCGAGGTGGTGCAGATGGTTCGCGAGCCGCGCCTGTTTCTCTCGGCGGCGGCTTTTGCCTCCCTCAAGGAGGCTCTTCTGGCCCAGGTGGAGGGGTATCTCCGCGACAACCCCCTCAAGGAGGGTATCGGCAAAGAGGAGCTAAAAACGCGCCTGCCGAAGCGGAGCGACGCCCGCTATTTCACGCCGCTCCTCATCTCTCTTGAAAAAGAGGCGAAGATTATGGTGGACCGTGAGCTCGTGAAGCTCCCCGGCCGCAAGGGCAAACCGACTGTTGACCAGGCGGACCTCCAGAGTCGGATCGAAGCGGCCCTTGTCCGGGGCGGCACGGAGCCGCCCACCCTGAAGGAGTTGTGCGATTCACTCCGCTGCGCCGAAAAAGTCCTGGTGGAGCACCTGAACATCCTTGCCCGGGACGGGCGGGCGGTGAGGGTCAAGGGCGACGTTTTCTATGCCCCGGCGCCGGTGGCCGCCCTGAAGGAACAGCTCGTCGCATGCCTTCGGGAGAAAAAAGAGATCACCCCTCCCGAGTTCCGCGAGCTCACGGGGCTTTCGCGCAAGTTCATGATCCCGCTGCTGGAATACTTCGACCAGGAAAAGGTCACCATCCGGGTAGGAGATAAGCGGGTTCTGCGGAAGGGGTAGCCGTCAGCCTCGGGTTTTTCCCTATTTGCAATGGCGGAGGGTCTGAAGTATCCTTAATGTGTCTGATTTGTTCATTGTAACGGGCGGCAGCATGCCGGACCTCCCACCGCCGTGGAGAATCGTCCCGAGCGGTGGCAGGGGCATGAAGGGTGAGGGTTATGGTTCCTTCGAACCTCGAACGCATCATTGCCGCCAAGGGGGAGCTTCTTGCCCGCAGGGCAATGGAGTATGCGCGGGAGCGCGGCCTCGACTCTCACTGCACGGCGGCCAGCGAGGAGGTGTGGCGGCTCGCCATTGCCGGCCTCTCGCAGGCGCTGCTCCTGGATTTTTCGGCACTCGATGAACGCGCCGGCCGCACTTCCGGCCCTGGCCGTCCAGCAGACCCCGCAACCGCCTTCGGCGCCGAGGAGGCCCGTCGCCAACGGGCCCGCGGGGAACCGCCGGGCAGTTCCCTCGAGATCATGAAATGCAGCCGGCAGAGCTACCTTGACCTGGTCAGGGAGCAGCGCTTACCCGCCGGGGAGGAAGAGGCCAGCCTGACCTTCGTGGAACGATTCTTCGATCGGGTCGAGACCGGAGTTTGCGTCGAGTGCGCCAGCCTCACGAACAGGGCATCCGCGGAACTTGCCTCTGCCAACGCGCTTCTGGAGCGGGAGATAGAGCAGCATCGGAAGACCGAGGAGGCCCTGGTGCGCTCCGAGAGGCTCTTCCATGCCGCCATCGATGCCCTTACCGCCAACATCGCCATCCTTGACTGCAACGGGACGATCATGGCGGTCAACCGGGCATGGCGGCAGTTTGCCGATGAAAACGGCTTCCGGGGTGAGAATTACGGCATCGGCTCCAGCTATCTGGCGGTCTGCGACAGCGCCACGGGGGACGACGCGGAAGTCGCCCGGGCTGCCGCCCGCGGGATTCGCGATCTTCTGGCCGGGCGCAGCGCAGCGCTTCATCTGGAATATCAGTGTCACAGCCCCGATGAAAAACGGTGGTTCCAGATGCGCGCCACCTGCCTCGAATGGCTGGAGCCGGCGTGCGTTGTCATGGCCCACGAGAGCATTACTGAAGTCAAGCGGGCCGAGCAGGAGATGGTCTCGTTCAATCGGGCGCTGGAGGAGCGGGTACGTCACCGCACCACTCAGCTGGAACTCTCGAACCGGGAGCTGGAGGGGTTCTGTTACGCCGTTTCTCACGATCTCCGTGCCCATCTGGCACGCCTTGAGGGGTTCGGGCGGGGGCTTCTGGAGGATTTCGGGGAGCGGTTCGATGGCCCCTCGCGGAGCTATGTGGAGCGGATCTGCCGGATCAGCATCGACCTGCGCCGGGTTATCGACGCTCTTCTGGATCTTTCCCGGTACACCCGTTGCGATCTCGTCGTGAGGCCGGTGAATCTGAGCGACATTGCCAGCGCGGTGGCCGACGAACTCCATGCCGTGCAGCCCCGGCGCAGTGTCAAGGTTGACATTGCGCCCGATGTGATCGTCAAGGGCGATCCGAAGCTCCTGGCCATGGTCGTTCGCCACCTGCTGGAGAACGCCTGGAAGTTCACCAGCCAAAGGACCTGCGCCGATATCCAATTCGGGGTGACGACCCTGCACGGCATGAGAGCCTGCTTCGTTCGGGACAACGGTGCGGGATTCGACATGCGGTACGCCGGACGGCTCTTTCAGCCGTTCCAGCGGCTCCACGGCCCGGCTGAGTTCGAGGGGCTCGGGATCGGTCTTGCCACCGTCCAGCGCATTGTGCAGCGCCATGGGGGGAGGGCCTGGGCAGAGGGCGAGGTGGACGGGGGGGCAACATTCTACTTTACGCTGCAGGAGTGAGTGAAGGGGGGCGCATGGTGGGAGGGCCGATACTACTGGTGGAGGACAGCCCCGACGACGAGTTTCTTGCTGTCCGGGCCCTGCGCAGGCAGGGCATGGGGCAGGTGGTCGTAGCCCGTGACGGCGAAGAGGCCTTGGCCCGCCTCTTTGGCACCGGAGTCGAGGGGGGATCTGCCCTCTCACCATGGTTCATCCTGCTGGACCTGAAGTTGCCCAAGCTGAACGGCATCGACGTCCTGCAGGCCCTGCGGGATGAGGACCACACCCGCCTCATTCCCGTCATCATCATGAGCTCATCCCGCGAAGAGGCGGACGTGTGCCGCTGCCGGGCTCTGGGAGTTCTGGACTACCTGGCAAAGCCGGTGGACGGGCGGGAGATCGTAGAGGTGCTGACGAAGGCCGGGCTCATGAAGGAGGCGCCACTTACTGGTTGACCACCGGCGAGACGCCAGGGTGGCGGGGGGAGCCGCTTGCTGGCGCCGAAACCTTCCCGTGGCATTCCACGCAGAGAGGGTCCGCTGCCCGTCGTTTCATGAGCGACCCCGTATCCTTCGGCTCCCCCTTTCCCATGAGTTTCTCCCCGACCTTGTGACAGCCGAAGCAGCCCCTTCCCCGCACCGCCTCATGCATTTTCACCATGCCCGGTTTCTTGCTGTGACAAACCTTGCACTCGAAGGTCCCTCCCCATGATGTGCCGACAGCGGCACACCACACGAACAGTGCGAGCACAACGACAAAACGTCCCATGATCAATCCTCTCCGATAAAAAGTTTTCTCTATCCTATCCCTTCTGCCGCCATCAGGCGTTTGACTGAAGTCAAAGGGAGGCAATAGGCCATGCCCCCGCCGGACCCTGCCGGTGCGGGTGTGCCCGGCGGCCGGAAAAATACCTTCCCAAAGATGGGGAGAGTATGGTAACTATCTCAAGTTTCCGAGACGTTTCCACTGTAGCTTTCCCGCGATCGGTACCCGCCATGGCCAAGAAAATCTGCATAGCGAACCAGAAAGGTGGGGTCGGCAAGACCACCACCGCCGTGAACCTCGCCGCATCGCTTGCCGCGGCAGAGAAGCGGACCCTGCTCGTGGACATGGACCCCCAGGGCAACGCCGGCAGCGGTGTGGGACTCGACAAGGAAAGCCTTGAGGAATCGGTCTACGATGCCCTTATCAACGATGCCGACCCGACCGGACTCATCGTCAAAACCGACCTTCCCGGCCTGGACCTTCTCCCCTCCACCACCGACCTGGCCGGCGCCGAGCTGGAGCTGGTGGCCACGGAAGGGCGCGAGTGGAAGCTCAAGGAGGCCCTGACCCGCCTCAATGACCACTACGACTACATCATCATTGACTGCCCGCCGTCCCTGGGCCTTCTCACGGTCAACGCCATGACCGCCGCCGATTCGGTCCTGATCCCGCTCCAATGCGAGTTTTACGCCATGGAGGGGCTTTCCCAGATCATGAAAACCATCAAGCTGGTACAAAAGGGGCTCAACCCCAGGCTCGCCATCGAGGGAATACTCCTTACCATGTACGATGGTCGGATCAATCTCTCCCGTCAGGTGAGTGAAGAGATACGGGCCCACTTCGGAGACCTTGCCTTCCAAACCGTCATCCCCCGCAACGTCCGGCTTTCCGAGGCGCCAAGCCACGGCCGGCCCATCATCCTCTACGACATCACCTCCCGGGGGGCTGTCACCTACCTGGAGCTGGCAAAAGAACTCATGGAGAAGGAGGCGCGCCATGGTTAAGAAAACCGGCCTCGGCAAAGGAATGGCGGCGCTTCTGCCGGTCGTCGAGGAGGAAGGGAAGCGTTACTTCTCCTGTCCCATCGAGGATATCCGACCCAACCGGGGCCAGCCGCGCAAGACCTTTACTCCGGAGAAGCTCGAAGAACTCGCCGCCTCCATCCGCGAGAAGGGAATCATCCAGCCCCTTGTCGTCCGCAAGAAGGGTGACCACTACGAGCTCATAGCCGGTGAACGCCGCTGGCGGGCCGCCCAGAAGGCCGGTCTGCACGAGGTGCCGGTCGTCATTCAGGACGTCTCCGAGGCAACCGCCCTCGAGATGGCTCTCATCGAGAACATCCAGCGGGAGGATCTGAACGCCGTCGAGGAGGCCGAGGCCTATCACTCCCTGATGGAAAACTTCAGCCTCACCCAGGAAGAGCTGGCGAAGCGGGTCGGCAAGGACCGTTCCACCGTTGCCAACTCCTTGCGGCTGCTCAAGCTTCCCCCCGAGCTCAAGAAGGACATCGTCGAGGAGCGGCTCGCCATGGGACACGCCCGTGCGCTCCTTTCCCTTGAATCCGACGTACAGGTTAGGGAGGCGCGGGATGCCATCATCAAGGGAAATCTCACGGTACGTGATGCGGAAAATCTCGTCAGGCGCCTGAAGTCCGGGCAGAAGCCGAAGGCGAAGCCCAAAACCGCTGAGCTTCACTCTGCCGACCTGGTCGAACAACTCCAGCGCCGCTTCATGGCCAAGGTGGCGATACGGAAAAGCGGCAAGGGAGGGAAGGTGGAGATTGCCTACGGAAGCCAGGATGAACTCACAAGAATTGTCGATATTCTGATTGGTTAGATAGTGCAGGCCACGCGCGGTGAAGATGCGCAAATTGTGTAAATTTCAGAAAAAGACTTGACACCGAAGAGGGGCCGTGATAGCTAAGGTCTATTTTGCGGCCTGATGACCGTATTTTTTTTTGATACGGTTATATATGCATACTGTATACAAAATTCCTGCAGTGAATCGTGACGGGGTGACAGCGTGATAAGTTTGGATTTAGCCTTTGTCTTTCAGTTAGTGAATTTCCTGGTGCTGATGATCGTCCTGAACGTCTTTCTTTTCAAGCCGATCAGGAAGGTTATCGCAGACCGGAAGGCGCAGATCGACGGTGCCCGGGAGCGCGCCGCCTCGGTTGACAAGGACGTGCAGGAGAAGATGGCTCTCTATGAGGCTCGTCTGCGTGAAGTAAAGGCGAAGGCCGGTGCGGAGCGCGAAGTCCTTCGGAAGGAAGCTCTCCAGGAAGAGGCTGCTTTGATCGAGAAGGCTCGCAAGGAAGCTGCCGATTCTCTCTCCTCCATCAAGAGCAGGGTGGCGAAAGAGGCTGCCGATGCCAAGGAGTATCTTAAGGAGCAGGCCCGTTCCCTGTCCCTGGAAATCTGCGAGAAAGTCCTCGGGAGGAGTCTGTAACAATGGCAACTGTGTTCAAGGAAAAAGGGCTCCTGAAGCCTTTTGTGTCGACCGCGGCGGTCTGCCTCGTGCTGGCCGGCATGGCGGCTCTCGGCTACGCCTCGGAGGGGGGCGAGGGCGCCCATCACGTCGATACCGGCAAGCAGATGAAAGACTTCATGTGGCGGGTCATCGACTTCGCGGCCTTGGCCGGCGTCATCGTCTGGGCTCTCAAGAAGGCCAACGCCAAAGGTGCCCTTGCCGACCGCACCGCCAACGTGGAGAAGGCTCTGCGCGAAGCGGAGGAGGCGCGGGCCGCTGCAGAAAAGAAGTTCGCCGAATACAGCGGGAAGCTTGAGAAGGCCAATCAGGAGATCGACGAGATCTATGCCGCCATCCGCAAGGAAGGTGAGTTGGAGAAGGAGCGGATCATCGCCGAGGCCAGGGTAACCGCTGACAAGATTCGCGAGCAGGCCGCCACGACCGCCTCACAGGAAGTTCTCAAGGCCCGGGCCGAGCTACGGGAGGAGGCAGCCCGTCTCTCAGTGCAGATGGCTGAACAGTCCCTGCGCGAAACCATCAAAAAAGACGATCAGGATCGCCTGGTTAACGACTATCTTACGAAGGTGGAGAACTTACATTGATCTCGAACGCTATTGCACGTCGCTACGCCAAGGCGCTGGTGCAGCTTGGAGCAGAGGAAGGAGCGGTCGACCGGTTCGGCGCTGAGCTGGGGCAGTTCGCTGCACTGCTTGACGGAAATGCTGACCTGAGCTCCATTCTGAAGAGCCCTTCATACCGTATTGAAGCCAAGAGGGAGATCCTCAAGGACGTCCTTGCGAAGCTGAACCTCTCCGGAACGGTTGCAAACTTTCTCCAAGTGCTCCTCGACCGGGGAAGAATCGGTTTTCTGTCCCAGATTGTCCACAGCTATGCCACTTTCGCCGATGAACTCTCCGGGGTTATCCGCCCGGTTCTCACGTCGGCGTTCTCCCTGGACGATGCCCAGGTGGAAGGGATGAGAACGGCGTTGACGAAGGCAACCGGCAAGCAGGTGAAGCTTTCGGTCACGGTGGATTCCTCGCTGATCGGCGGGGTGGTCACCAAGATCGGAGATAAGGTATTTGACGGAAGCGTACGGACCCAGTTGAACAGGATTCAGGATATATTACAGAAGGGGTGAGAGGTTCCATGGAAATCAGAGCCGAAGAAATCAGCGAAATTATCCGCAAGCAGATCAAGGAGTACGGCAAGGAGGTCGAGGTTGCCGAGACCGGCACCATCATCTCCGTCGGTGACGGTATCGCCCGCATCCACGGCCTGGACAAGGCCATGGCCGGCGAGCTCCTGGAGTTCCCCGGCGGGATCTCCGGCATGGTTCTCAACCTCGAAGAGGACAACGTCGGTGCGGCGATCCTTGGTGAAGACAACGAGAACATCAAGGAAGGCACCACCGTCAAGCGGACCGGCAGGATCGTCGAGGTTCCGGTGGGTGAGGCCCTCATCGGCCGCGTTGTCAACGCCATCGGCCAGCCCATCGACGGCAAGGGCCCCATTAACACCTCCACGTTCAGCAAGGTCGAAGTCAAGGCTCCCGGCATCGTCAAGCGGAAGTCGGTCCATCAGCCGATGCAGACCGGCCTCAAGGCCATCGACGCCATGGTTCCCGTAGGCCGCGGCCAGCGGGAGCTCATCATCGGCGACCGCCAGACCGGCAAGACTGCCGTTGCCATCGACACCATCATCAACCAGAAGGGTGGCGACCTCATCTGCATCTACGTCGCCATCGGGCAGAAGCGTTCCACCGTTGCCCAGGTTGTGAGCAAGCTCCAGGAGCACGGGGCAATGGATTACACCATCATTGTTTCCGCTTCCGCCTCCGAGCCCGCACCGCTCCAGTTCATCGCACCGTACACCGGCGTCACCATGGGAGAGTACTTCAGGGACAACGGCAAGCATGCCCTGATCATCTACGATGACCTTTCCAAGCAGGCCGTTGCCTATCGTCAGCTTTCCCTGCTTCTCCGCCGTCCGCCGGGACGTGAAGCCTATCCCGGCGACGTCTTCTATCTCCACAGCCGCCTCCTTGAGCGTGCCGCGAAGCTCTCCGACGACTGCGGCGCCGGTTCGCTCACCGCGCTGCCGATCATCGAGACCCAGGCCGGCGACGTGTCCGCTTACATCCCGACGAACGTCATCTCCATTACCGACGGTCAGATCTATCTGGAGAGCGACCTGTTCTACTCCGGCGTCCGTCCGGCCATCAACGTCGGCCTCTCGGTCTCCCGCGTCGGCGGGTCCGCCCAGGTGAAAGCAATGAAGCAGGTTGCCGGTACGCTCCGTCTGAACCTCGCCCAGTATCGCGAGATGGCGGCCTTTGCCCAGTTCGGTTCCGACCTGGACAAGGCGACCCAGATGCAGCTTGCCCGCGGCGAGCGACTGGTTGAAATCCTCAAGCAACCACAGTACCGGCCGATTCCGAACGAGAAGCAGGTTCTCATCATCTTTGCCGCCAACAACGGCTTTGTGGATGAGTACCCGGTTTCCTCCCTGCGTCGTTACGAGAGCGAACTCTATTCCTTCTTTGACGGCAGAAAGGCAGACATCCTTGCCGAACTGCGCGACAAGAAGGCAATCGACGACGACCTCAAGGGCAAGATCGTTGCCGCCCTTGAAGAATTCAAGAAGGAATTTACTGCGTAATCTAAGGACGGTCCTCCACCTATGGCAAGCCTGAAAAGCATTAAAAAGCGTATTGTCTCGGTAAAAAACACCAGACAGATAACCAAGGCCATGAAGATGGTCTCGGCCGCCAAGTTGCGTCGTGCGCAGGAAAACGTAGTGGCAGCGCGTCCCTATGCAAAAAAGCTCGGGGAGGTTCTGGAGCGTCTGGCGAGGAGCCAGGATGAAAACGCAAATCCGCTTTTGCAAAAGCGCGTCAGCCAGAAGGCCCTGCTGATCCTGGTAACCTCTGACCGGGGTCTGTGCGGCGGTTTCAACGCCAATATCTGCAAGGCTGCGGAGCGCTTCGTCAAGGAGAAAAAGGGCGACTACGCCGAAATCTCCCTGATGACCATCGGCAGAAAAGGATTCGAGTTCCTGAAAAACCGCCAGAAGATCCGCAAAAACTACGGAAACGTCCTTTCCAATCTCAACTACCCGGCCGCTGCGCTGCTGGCACAGGAAGTGATTGAAGGGTACCTGGCGGAGGAGTACGACGAGGTTTTCCTCCTCTTCAATGCCTTCAGAAGCGTCATGTCCCAGGATATCACCCTCCAGCAACTGCTGCCGATTGTTCCCGAAGTGACTGCTGAAGAGGAGTACGCTCCTGAATATATCTACGAGCCCTCGAAAGGCGAGCTTCTTGCGGAGCTACTCCCCAAGCACATCGAGGTGCAGATGTTCAAGGCGCTGCTGGAGTCGGTCGCGTCCGAGCACGGCGCGCGGATGACCGCCATGGACAGTGCGTCCAAAAACGCCACCGAGATGATCGGCAAGCTGACCCTGCAGTACAACAGGGCCCGCCAGGCCGCCATCACGACGGAGCTCATGGAGATCATCTCCGGCGCCGAGTCTATCAAGGGATAAGCAATCTAAGGATTATAAAATAGAGGCCCGGCACGGGCCGCAGGAGGAAGAGGCACCATGAGTCAGAACATCGGTAAAATTTCGCAGGTCATCGGCGCGGTTATCGACGTCGAGTTCGAGCCGGGCAAACTGCCTCCCATCTACAACGCCCTTCGGGTTACCAACCCGGCCATTGATGATAAGGAAAACAATCTGGTGCTCGAAGTCGCCCAGCACCTTGGAGAGAACTCCGTCCGGACCATCGCCATGGACTCCACCGACGGTCTCGTCCGCGGCCAGGCAGTCCTCGACACCGGCAAGCAGATCTCGGTGCCGGTCGGCCGCAAGACCCTGGGCCGCATCCTCAACGTCATCGGCGAGCCTGTGGACGAAATGGGTCCGGTCAACGCCGAGAAGGAGTACGGCATCCACCGCGACGCCCCCGCCTTCGTGGACCAGTCCACCAAGGTTGAGGCGTTCACCACCGGTATCAAGGTTGTTGACCTCCTCGCTCCCTATGCCCGGGGTGGCAAGATCGGTCTCTTCGGCGGCGCCGGCGTCGGCAAGACCGTTCTCATCATGGAGCTGATTAACAACATCGCCAAGCAGCACGGCGGTTTCTCTGTGTTCGCCGGCGTCGGCGAGCGTACCCGTGAAGGGAACGACCTCTGGATGGAAATGAAGGAGTCCGGCGTTCTCGACAAGGCAGCCCTCGTGTACGGCCAGATGAACGAGCCGCCGGGAGCCCGCGCCCGGGTCGCCCTCTCCGCCCTCTCCATCGCTGAGTACTTCCGTGACGAGGAAGGGCAGAACGTTCTTCTCTTCGTTGACAACATCTTCCGCTTCACCCAGGCGGGTTCCGAGGTTTCCGCGCTCCTCGGGCGGATCCCCTCCGCCGTCGGTTACCAGCCCACGCTGGCCACCGAAATGGGTGAGCTCCAGGAGCGGATCACCTCCACCACCAAGGGCTCCATTACCTCGGTTCAGGCCATCTACGTTCCGGCCGACGACCTTACCGACCCGGCTCCGGCAACGGCCTTTGCCCACCTGGATGCAACGACCGTTCTTTCCCGTCAGATCGCCGAGCTCGGCATCTACCCGGCCGTTGACCCCCTCGACTCCACGTCGCGGATTCTTGATCCCCAGGTCATCGGCGAGGAGCACTACGCCATCGCCCGTCAGGTCCAGTACGTGCTCCAGAAGTACAAGGATCTCCAGGACATCATCGCCATTCTCGGTATGGACGAACTCTCCGAGGAGGACAAGCTGGTCGTTGCCCGTGCCCGGAAAATCCAGCGCTTCCTCTCCCAGCCGTTCCACGTGGCCGAGGCCTTCACCGGCAGCCCCGGTAAGTACGTGGAGCTGAAGGACACCATCAAGGGCTTCCAGGAGATCGTTGCCGGCAAGCACGACGACATCCCCGAGCAGGCCTTCTACATGGTCGGCACCATCGAAGAGGCCCTGGAAAAAGCCAAGAAACTCGCTGCCTAGGATTCACACGACCTCGTCGCAGGGGTGAGCACTCGGCTTCCCCTGCAAAAAGGATGAAGATAGATGGCTGAAAAACTGAAAGTCGATCTGGTAACTCCCTACAAGAAGATTCTGTCTGAAGAGGTTGACGAGCTCACGGCCACAGGGGCGCTTGGTGAATTCTGCGTCCTTCCGGGGCATGCTCCGTTCCTCTCCTCCCTGAAGATCGGCGAGCTGGCCTATAAGAAGGGCGGACAGATATTCCATCTGGCACTCAACTGGGGATATTTCGAGATAGAGGATGACAAGGTCACGGTGCTCGTGGAAACCGCCGAGCGGGCTGACGAGATCGACCTGGAGCGCGCCAAGGCGGCACTGGGTCGCGCAGAGGAGGCGTTGAAGCGTCTCAGTGCCGAGGACAAAGAGTACCGCATTCAGGAGGCGGCTCTCGAGAGGGCGCTTATCCGTATGCAGGTGGCTGGAAAGGCTGCTAGAAAGTAGCAATCATTCACAATCCACCGAAAAGAGCGGCTCTGCCGCTCTTTTTTTTTCACTGAAGCGGGAAATTGTTTTCTGTTATGATCCGACCATGCCTGAAGTAAAGCCACGTATCGTTATAACCATGGGAGACCCGACCGGCGTTGGACCGGAGATCATCGCCAGGGCACTGGCTGATCCGGCGGTCAGGGGGAGCTGCCATCATCTCGTCATCGGCGACGCTTCCGCCATGGAACGGGCCATTGCCGTCACGGCTGCCGGTCTCAGGCTCGAACAGCGAGGTGACTTTCCGTCGAGGGCTCCCGCTGAGGGGGTGCTCTGCATTCGGACGGTTACAAGCCTCACTCCCAAGGATATGCGATTCGCACAGCCCACCGTTGCCAGTGGCGATGCCATGTATCGTTACATCCGTGAGGCTGCCGGGATCTGTATGAATGGCGACGCTGACGGCATGGCGACCGCCCCCATAAGCAAGGAAGCCATGAACTGTGCCGGGTATCACTATCCTGGCCACACGGAACTTCTGGCGGAACTTGCGGGCGCGGAGAGGGTCGTCATGATGCTGGCAGGGTCCAGGCTGCGGGTATCCCTGGTCACCATCCACGAGGCCCTGGTGGATGTGCCGCGGCTGGTGACGTTCGACAGGGTGCTGGAGACCATCCGGATTACCCACCGGGATGTCCACCGCTATTTTGTACGGAATCCGCGCATCGCGGTCCTCGCCCTCAATCCCCATTGCGGCGAGGGGGGTATGTTTGGGGATGAGGAGTCGCGGATCATCGCCCCCGCCATTGAGGCGGCGCGCAGGGACGGGATCGATGCGGTCGGACCCCTTTCCGCCGACACGCTCTTTCACTTCGCCGTCCAGGGGGCCTATGACGCGGTGGTCTGCATGTACCATGACCAGGGTCTTATCCCGCTGAAACTCCTTCATTTCGATGATGGCGTGAATGTGACCCTCGGGCTTCCGATCATCCGTACCTCCGTTGATCATGGCACCGCCTACGACCTTGCGGGGACTGGCACGGCGTCAGCGGAGAGCATGAAGGCCGCCATACTGATGGCGGCTGAAATGGCGCGGATCAGGGGATTGGAGGGACGTACACCGTGAGCATCAGGAAGTTGCTGTATCTGTGCATAGGGGTTGTGGTCGTCTACGCGGGGTACATCGCCGTGTCGCTCATGTTCCTGCCGCCGGTGTCGGGGCTCAAGGACCGGCGGACGAATATGACCATCCAGGTGAAGGACTGGCAAGGGGATTACCATCCCTTGACGGTTGGGCCGAAGAACCGCAACTGGACCCCGTCGGGGAGCATCCCGGCGGAGATGAAGTGGGCGGTCATCCTTGCGGAGGACGCCAACTTCTATAAGCATGAAGGGGTCGACGTGAAAGCGATCAAGAACGCCATCAAGTATGACCTCGAAAAGAAGAGCTTCGCGCGGGGGGCCTCGACCATCACCCAGCAGGTGGCCAAGAACCTGTTCCTTTCCCGGGAGAAAACCATCACCCGCAAGGTCAAGGAGATCATCCTCGCCAAGCGGATGGAAGACGAACTGACCAAGGGGCGGATCATCGAGCTCTATCTGAACGTGGTTGAGTTGGGGCCCATGGTCTACGGCATCGGCCACGGTGCCCGTTACTACTTCGGCAAGCCTGCCTCTGCCCTGACCCCCCGGGAGTGCGCCTTCCTTGCGGCCATGCTGCCGGGGCCGCGGGTGGCCTACAACCCCTACAAGAACCTGGACAAGGTGGTGAAGCGGTCGGACATGATCCTGCGGCTTTTGCGCAACAAGAGGGTGCTTTCGGAGGATGAGTATCAACAGGCTCTGGCCCAGCTGCCGAACATTGCCGGTCTCCAGCGCAAGGTGGATGAGAGCATCAAGAAGGAGGAGGCTGTCTTCACCAACGCCAGCAGCGTGACTGTTCCGGTGGATGGCGGCGTGCCCCGGGAGGCGGAGGTTTCGCCACAGGGTGAGGCGGTTCCGGCGCAGCCTTCCGAGTCAGGTGAAAGTTCCCCAAAAGCCGGCGGCGGGGGCGGCGCAGATCAGGTGCCTCAGGAAACGGACAAAAAGTAAGGGCGGGATTACCCGCCCTTTTTTTTTGGAAAGTCACTGCACGCTGAGTGAGTCGAAGGTATATCTACACCCGGTACTGCTCGATGCTCTCCTCTGTAAAGCCGTTCTCCACGGCCATCAGTCGCTCGTCTCCGTCCACAACCACCTTGACTGTGCACTGGTGGCCAACCTCGGCCCGGGTGTAGCGGAGCAGAATCTTTGCCGCACTCTCCAGAGCGCTATCGTCAACCTTTCCCATGACAACCCCGAGGGGGCTACTCCCCTCGACCCACCGCAGAGACGCCTCGCCCGGCTGGATGCTGTGAGAGAGAAGGTCGTTCTCCGCCTCGTTGCGGCCGATCAGGGCCTTGGTCCGCGAGCCCAGACGGAAGTGGCGAGCCGTCTTGAGCAGGCGGAAATCCCGGAGGTTCAACTGGTCTGAGTGGTCAAAGACATCCCTTACCTTGGAGACGAAGGAGACCTCGGTGAGAAGGCAGCCGCCTGCGGGGCAGGGGTAGTTCTTCACGTCCAGCTCTTCGGCAAGCAGCATCTGCTCCTTGCGGGAGCGCCCCTGGATGGCGAGGAGCTTCTCCCGGTCGACCCACCCTTCCTGCTCGGGAATGGTCGGCTCGAAGTGCTTGGCGGAGAGGGGGCGAAGCAGCAGTCCTTCAAGCCCGCTTTCCCGTTCGATGATCTGGAGGGTGTGGCGGCGCTGGCTCATGGGGCGCTGGCCCAGGACCTCGCCGGTGATGACGAACTGGGCGCCGCTCTCGGCCATATACTCCTTTGCCTTGCGCAGCAGGAAGATGCGGCAGTCGATGCAGGGGTTCATCCCCTTGCCGTAGCCGTGGCGGGGGTTGCGGACCACCTCCAGGTACTCGGCGCCCTTGTGCATGACCTTGATGGGAATGCCGAATTCCTCTGCCACGCGGACCGCTTCGGATTTGCAGCCGGCGTTCTTGCTGGTACAGGTGCAGAAGGGGGAGGTGAAGTTGAGGGCCTCGACCTCGATCCCCTGATCAAGCATTACCTTGACCGCAAGGGTAGAGTCGAGTCCTCCCGAGAGGAGGGCGAGGGCTTTTCTTTTCATGGAACGCTCCTGGGGCGCCATAGCGGACGGTGGGCAGGGCCGTGTCCGGTACAGGGCCGAAATTTTCATGAGACTAGCACAGGGCCGTTCGTGGTGTAAAGGGGCGTGAACGCGGCAAGGTGAAAATATTCCTCAAGAAAACGGTGCAAACGACCGATGGAATCTAAAGGGAGGAGCGCCATGGACAGTATCGTCAAAGAAGGGTCCCTCGGGGACATTCTCTTCAAGTGCCAGATCATCAGCGAGGACGACATCAGGGCAGCCCTGGATGAGCAGAAGGCGACGGGCGCCCGTATCGGCGAAGCCCTGGTGAAGCTGGGGGTTGTGACCCAGGAGGACATCGACTGGGCCCTCTCGAACCAGCTCAATATCCCCTATGTCCGGCTCAAGCCGGCCATGGTCGACCGGGGGGCGGTGGACCTGGTGCCAGCGGCCCTGGCCCGCCAGTTCAACCTGATACCTCTCATCCGGGCCGGGGACGAGATCAGCATTGCCATTGCCGACCCCCTGAACCTCACCGCCACAGCCGCGGTGGAGAAGGCGACCGGCTGTGGCGTGTCGGTGTCGGTGGCGCTCCTGCGCGAGATCCGCGAGATGCAGGAACTCTTCTACGGCCCCTCCGAGTCGGCGGAGAGCCTCGGCTTCACGTCGGCGCACTTCCCGGTGAACATCTTAGCAGCCATCAATCAGGATCTGACCGGCGCGAAGCTCGTCGATTATCTCCTGCTCTTCATCCTGCAACAGAAACTTGCCTCCCTCTCGCTCCAACCCCTGGGCGATGCGGTGTCGGTCGTCTGCCGGCGCGGCGGGGCAACCCGCGAGGTGGGGAAACTCTCTTCTGCCCATTACCCCGACATCGTCATGCGGGTCAGGAAGCTGGCAAAAATCGGCGGCGCCGACTTTGCCGCGCGGGGCAGCATCGGTTTCGGCTGGAAGGGTCGGTCGGTCCCGTTCCAGGTGGCGCTCCTCCGGGGCGAAGGTGGCGATCACCTCACCTTCCGGATGCATATCGTCGCGCCGTTCCCCACCTCTGTGGCCGATATGGGGCTGTCGGAGGAGACGGTACTGCGCTTTTCGGAGCTGGCCGCCGCCGGCCGCGGGATGGTTCTTGCCTCCGCCCGTGACAGCGAGGTCCGCAGCCGGGTTATTGACCTCTATCTCCAGGAGTACGATACCGCCGGCAAGACAGTCATCATTCTCGGGAACGGGCCAGGTCAGGGCGACAAGCGCTTCCCCCGGGTGCCTCTGCCGCCGGACGCGGAGATGGGGGCCGTGGTCATGGCTGCTCTCGAGCATGATCCGGATATCCTTGTCCTGGAAGATGTGACCGAAGGCCAGGTTTTTTCCGCAGCCTGCCGTGCCGCCATCCGCGGCAAGCTGGTGGTGGCGGGGATCGGTTTTGGCGATGCCGGTGGCGCCCTGAAGCAACTCATCGCCTTCCGCGACATGCACCTGATCATCCCGGCCCACCTGCGGGGCCTCATCGTCTGCAGAGGAGTCCGAACCCTCTGCCCCGAATGCCGGCGGAGCGAGCCGCTCCCTCCAGAGGAGCGGGCGGGGCTCGGCCTCGATGAAACGACCAGCTCCTGCCAGCGGGCCGTGGGGTGCCCGGCCTGTGACCAGACCGGCTATAACGGCAGACGCTATCTGCTTGACGTTATACCCTTCGATCTGGGGATGCGGGAGCGCTTCGAGACGGACCGCGACGGCACCGAGGTGCTGGAACATATGCGGGAGCTCGGCTGGCGGGGAATCGCCGAAGAAGGTAAAGACCTGCTGGCAGAGGGAACAATCTCCCTGGAGGAGTACGTAACCTCCCTACTCACCTGACGGAGACAGTCAATGGCACGCATAGACACTCTCTTTAAAATGCTCAAGGAACAGGGGGCCTCGGACCTCCACCTCTCCTCCGGGGCTCCCCCCATCTTCCGGCTCCACGGCGAGATGGCCCGCCAGAACTTCAAGCCCCTCACCCATGAGGAGCTGACGGTCATCCTCTACGAAATCCTCACCGACAAGCAGAAGGCCGACTTCGAGGAGCGCCACGACCTGGACTTCGCCTACGCCATCCCCGGCCTGGCCCGGTTCCGGGGGAACTACATGCTGACCCACCGGGGGATCGCCGCGGTCTTCCGGATCATCCCCAGCAAGATTCTCTCGGCCGATGATCTCAGCCTCCCCGACGGGGTCCGGCGGATGACCATGTTCAAGAAGGGGCTCGTGCTCGTCACCGGCCCCACGGGGTCGGGCAAATCCACGACCCTGGCGGCCATGATCGACCTCATCAACGCCACCCGCAAGGAGCACATCCTCACCCTTGAGGATCCCCTGGAATTCATCCACGAGAACAAGATGTCGCTCCTGAACCAGCGGCAGATCGGCGAGCACTCCCTGACCTTCACCGCCGCCCTCCGGGCAGCGCTTCGGGAAGACCCCGACGTGATCCTCGTGGGGGAGATGCGGGACCTGGAGACCATCAGCCTCGCCATGAGCGCCGCCGAGACCGGGCACCTGGTCTTCGGGACCCTCCACACCAACTCGGCGTCCAAGACCATCGACCGGATCATCGACGTCTTCCCCACCGACCAGCAGGAGCAGACCCGGGCCATGCTCTCCGAATCCCTCAAGGGGGTCGTCTGCCAGCAGCTCCTCAAGACCGCCGACGGCAAGGGGCGGGTCGCGGCCCTGGAGATCATGCTCGGCACCCCGGCCATTGCCAACCTGATCCGGGAGGGGAAGACCTTCCAGATCCCCTCCATCATCCAGACCGCCAAGCGGGACGGGATGCAGCTCATGGACCAGCACCTGCTGGACCTCTTCAAGACCAAGCGGATCACTGCAGAGGAGGCCTACCGCTGCGCCCAGGACAAGAAGCAGTTCGAGCAGTATCTGGCGGAGAAGCCGGGGCAGTAGGGAATACCGTCATTGTCACGGATGAAATGCTGTGATGTAACTTTCGGGAAAAACTGGCCGTTTTTATAAATTGGCTCAATTTAACAATTGACCGGCACAGGCGGGGCGTTTAGGATGCTGGAAATCTTCTCTGTCATGGAGGGTTCCCATGCTTCGACCTGCTTGTGCCGTTGTTCTTTTCCTGACGCTCCTCGCGGCAACAGTGCCCTGCCGTGCCGAAAGGGGAGAGCCGCCGTGCCGCTTCCCCCACTCCGAAACAGCCAGACACCATGAGGAGCGCCCGCTTCAGCAGCTTCTCCTTGCCTTGACCACCCGACCCGGCATTACCTACGGCTCCCACAGCAAGACTCTGCTCCCCGCCATCCATGCCGGGGCCGAAGCATTCAGCGATGCGCTTGGCCACGACAGACGCCTCCATCGATTCTCCCGCAATCTGAAGCCGCTGCTGGCAGCATACAACACAGATATGGCAAGGGCCGCCGAAGGGCTCGCCGGGGCAGAAGCGCGGGGCACTGCCATGGATCGGCTCTTGTCCGGCATTATTGAGGTCGCCAGGAAGGCGAAAATCCATCCCGAAGAAGTGGACATGGCCCTTCTCCAGGCGGCAGCGGCGGTGGAGAACTCCCTGGAGAGGCCGCCGCTGGCCAAAGCCCTCTCCCTTGAGGATCGCAAGCTGATATCACTTCTGCTGCTGAACAGCATCCATCAGGTTAGCAGGCGGGCCGTGGTCATGACGGAACCCTTTGATGCCATGGCAACTCTCGGCACTGACCCCTCGTTGATAACATACTACGCCCAGAGGATCGGGTTTGTGTGGTATGGGCCGGCACTGGCCGGAGAGCTTGTTGCACTGGAAAAGACACTCTCAGCCCCAAACCTCCTTGCTGACCCGAATAATCTCATCATGATGCAGTTCAACACCGAAGCAAGCAACGATCTGTTCTACCTGAAGGTGGCATTGGAATTATGCATTCCTGACAGCCACCTCGATCTTACCCTCCTCGCCTCAAAGATGGCGTCAATGGGCGGCATCATGGCAAACATGACTCCCGCGCTGCTCCAGGAATCCGGCGCAGTCCCCCTCAATTCCCGGTACCTCGCAGCCTTCAGCTGGGTTGATCCCTCATCGCCGCTGGTCTATTCTCCCGACCCGACCCTGGCTGACAAGCTTCTTGCCCTCGGTGACGAGGTGCCTCCTCCGCCGGACTTTTCCTTCTTCTCATCCCCCTATCGGGACATCTTCCAGCTTCGCTACGACCTTTCGCTGTGCGACCGGATCATGTCACGGGAGTGGCGGGATGCCGAAGATCGGGCTTACGTGCTGAAACAGCGGCCCCTTTCCATGACCGAACGCCTCGCCCTGCGCAAGGCCGATGCCGACCGCCGTCAGGCGGTGATGGGGAGGCTCGCGGATGCCACTCCGCAACAGAAGCATGCGCTTCGGATTCTGCTGTCGGCGTTCTTTGGCAAGTAGCATCAGGGCAAGCTGTCTCGCAAAGAACAATCCCCCTGCCGTTGATAAGATGGAGGGGGATTGTTCTTTGCCGTAGCGTCACAGCGGCGAACAACATCGATTTTTCTGTCAGCCGCTGTAGGTCCTCGGCTCCACTTCCCGGGCCTGGCCGATGGCGGCGAGAGTCGCCAGCAACTCCGCCACCTTATCGGTGCGGGCGCGCTGGAAGGTACGGGCCAGGGCCTCTGCGGTGACGGGGCCGCCGGTGGCAGCCAGGGCGGCGCGGACAGCCTGGACCTGCTCGGGGAGGGTCTTGGGCCAGGGGAGCTTTTCCCCTTTACCCCTCACCCCGGCCCTCTCCCCCAGGGAGAGGGAGATTTGCAACCCCTCTCCCCCCGGGAGAGGGTGGCCGAAGGCCGGGTGAGGGGGAACCTCTTCCCCCTGCTGTCGCTGGTACTCGGGCCGCAGCCAGCGCACCAATCCCTGTTCCTCCTCCCTGGCCCGTTTCCGGTTCAGGGCCACCAACCGTTCTAGGATCTCCTCGTCAGACAAATCCGCCGGCCAGCCGTAGGCCTCGGCCACGGCGGCGTCCAGCTCGTCGTGGAGCTGCCGCAGGACCGCAACGAGCCCCTGCTCGTGGATGGTTTTTTCCTTCGCCGTCAGGGTGAGTGTAGGGGCGCGATTCATCGCGCCCTGGGAGGTGGCGTCGACGTCGAGGGCGTCATGAATGCCGCCCCTACAAGCATCAATTTCGCGCAGCTTCTCCAGCACGTTGTACATGCCGGTCAGGGTCAGGTCGGGGTGGAGGGCCTGTTGCCGCTTGCGGTGGAGGTCCAGTTGTTCGGCCAGGGCGCGGATGCGCTCTTTCGTCGTCCCGTCGCAGTCGGGGAAGGGGAATTTGTTGAAGCAGTCAGTGTGATTGTATGTCGGATCGTTTCCGACTCCCAGCCAGCCGCCAGTGGCCAGCGACCAGACCACATGAATTCGGCTGGACAGAGCACCGAGAACGTAGGCGTTATCGCTGGCAATCACGACGATCTTGCTCTCGGCTACCATCTCGCTTGGCAAGAATTGAAAGATACGGAACTTAGCTGTTCGAGTAGTAGCGATAATGCGCTCTAATCCATGAACAGCACTGCGAAGTGCCTCACCTGATCTTCTGAAGAGCCACCAGTTAGTAGCTGTTCTTTCTTCGCGATTAACACTACGTTCAGGGAGAACATGGTCTATAACATGCTGAAACAGCCGAGGATATTTTCTGGCCTCATCTATGGATTTGCCATAGAAGTCTACTACGTATCTCTCGTATCGCCCCTTTACGAGATCACTACCATTCATATAAGGACGCAAGATACTGCTAAAGCTTGCATCTTCGTTTAGCAATTCAAGAGCTTCAGGCTTTGTAACGAGAAAACCCTGACTCCCTAATTCAAAACCCTTAATAGCGATACAGGAGTTTGCATACAGTTGCTTTGTCCCTGCAACGTTGGCCCCCACAGTTAAGTCTGCGTGGAGCACTCCATGCCGCACGGCCAACTCTACGCCTATCCCTTCACCGTCCCCTTCCCGCTCGGCGGTAACCGTGACCAGCTTCCCCTCGCTCCCCTCCGTGGCCGGTCTCCCCACGGTCATGGCGATCCGGACGGCGGCCCCGTCGGTGGAGTCCACCCAGGGGTGGTCGGGGATGGCGAAGGCCAGGGAGAGGGGAGGAGCTCCGGCAAGGTGCTGCTCGATCACCCGCCGGTTGAAGGACTGCCGGATGCTGTTGGTGGTGATGAAGCCGAAGCGGCGCAGCTTCCCTTGGCGGGTCAGCCCGGCCGCCTGCTGCCACCAGTACATGACGAAGTCCGCCGAGTCGGGCACCTCCTTCCATCCCGCCCGGAGGGCCTCCACGTAGCCGTCCCCCAGGGAGCGGCGCATGGTGGCGGCCCCCAGGAACGGCGGATTCCCCACCACGAAATCGGCCTCGGGCCACTGGGCCTGGCGCGGGTTCAGGTAGCGGACCACCGGCACCCGGGCCGTCTCGTCGGGCACCTGCTCCCCGGTGACCGGGTGGGCCCTGGTGGTGCGGCCATCCCAGCGGGTGACCGGCTCTCCCTGCTGGTCCACCACCGGCTCCACGCCGTCGTAGGCCAGCACCGCGTCGCGGCACTCGATGTTGCGGAACTTCCTGATGACCGGCTCCGGCGGCAGGACGTGTCCCCGGGTGCGGAAGTGCCACTGGAGGTACCCGATCCAGAGGACCATGTCGGTGATGGCGGCGGCCCGGGGATTGACCTCGATCCCCAGGAGCTGGTGGGGGTCCACGGTGGTGCCGGCCAGATCGAGAAGGGCCTGGCTTTCGCCGAACCCCGCCAGGGCGTTCAGCACCTCCCCCTCCAGTCGTTTCAGGTGCTCGAAGGTGACGTAGAGGAAGTTGCCGCTGCCGCACGCCGGGTCGAGGATGCGGAGGGCGCAGAGGGCGCGGTGGAACTCCTTGACCAGCGACGCGGCCCCGGCCTGGTCCCCCTGCCGGTCCAGGGTGACGGCGGCGGCCAGGACCGCCTCCCAGTCGGAGCGGAGCGGCTCCACCACGGTGGGGAGCACCAGCCGCTCCACGTACTCCCGGGGGGTGTAGTGGGCGCCCAGGTGGTGCCGCTCCTCCGGGTCGAGGGCGCGCTCCAGAAGCGTCCCGAAGATGGCCGGCTCCACGTCCCGCCAGTCGGCCTTGCCGGCCCGGATGAGGAGAGAAAGCTGCTCCTCGCCGATGGGGAGCGCCTCGGCTTCCTCGAAGAGGCCGCCGTTGAAGCGGAGGAGTTTCTCCCGCAGGACCGGGGAGAAACCGCCGTCCTTCATGGTTATCCAGAGAGACTCGGCCATGGGGGCGAATTTGTCCGCTTCGCCCTTCAGGCTCTCCAGCAGGCCGGTGAAGCTGGCGTTGGGGATCAGCCCCACGTCCTCGGCGAACATGGTGAAGAGGCAGCGTTTGAGGAAGTTCCCCACCTTCTCGGGCTGGTGCCCGGCCTGCTCCAGGGACTTGGCCAGGAGGGCCAGCCGGTCGGCCACCTCCCGGGTCGCCCGGGCGCTCTGCCGGGCCGGGTCGAGGCGGTGGGGCTCGTTCCAGACGAGACGGAGGCGCTCCCGGATCTCGGGGGCCTCCAGGTCCGCCAGGAGGATGCGGTAGGAGCTGGGGTCGGGGAAGGGGAGGTAGGCCTTGCCGGTGCGGGAGAATTCGCTGTAGAGCTCGATAGCGTGTCCCACGTCTACCACGACCAGAAACGGCGGCCATCCCTCTTCCACAGGGAGGGCGCGGGCGTACTGCTCCGCCTGCCCCTTGGCCTTGAGCATGGCCACGTCCCACCCCCGGGTCCCCCGCACGGCGGTCCCCCGGCGGCCCGACAGCCACGGGGTTTCCTCCTCCCGCACCAGGAGCGGCTGGTTCTCGCCGGGGCGGTCGCTCCCCTGCTTGGCCTCCAGCACGAAACAGTCCCGCTTGTACAGGTCGATCCGGCCAGTGCTCGTGAGCCCGGTGCCGTGGCGGAAGGTGACGGCCCGCTCGAAGACGTAGGCGTTGTTCCGGTCGTCGGGCTGGGTCGGTTCGGGGCGCGGGACCTCCAGGAGGTCGCACAGCTCGGAGAGGAACAGCTGGTAGTTGGCGCGCTCGGCCGCGCCGGAGGCCTCCCAGCGGCGGAGGAAGTCGGCGACGGCGGCGGAGGTGGCGGGTGCTTCGGGCATGGTCCCCCCAGAGGTCATGGCATGGCAAAAACGAAGTCAGGGAGCGACATTAGCGCATTTCGGTGTGGTTGTCGAGGGTACGGTTTTCGCGACGGCATGGCAAACAACGCCTCCGGGGAGCTCTACGGTCCCTCACCGGTCCGTTTTGTTCACGGCGGAAGGTCTTTGCTAATGGCGCTCAGAGTCCCAATTTACGTGGTGCCACTTCGCCTTACCACAATCTCCTTGCGGTTAGAGGGGTTAGTGAGGGGTAAAAAAATCTTGCACGGGGAAGTCTTGCGTGGTATATAGGTTCCTTCTGTGTCGGGGCGTAGCGCAGCCTGGTAGCGCACCTGCTTCGGGAGCAGGGGGTCGGAAGTTCGAATCTTCTCGCCCCGACCATTTTTCCCGACCCACAAGGGGAGGCCACCATCGCGGTGGGCCTCCCCTTTGTTTTTTCTGCGTGTGGTGACAACGCTCGCACAGGCTGACTGCGGGAGAAAATGGTTGTCACCATCTGGTTGAAAATGCTACAAATCTACATTTGGCACGGCATGTTAGCGGCTGAAAGGTGACGATGTTCGGGAGCCTGCAGGACTTTCTGGCCGAACTGGAACGGCTCGGCGAGCTGCACCGGGTTACGGCGGAGGTTGATCCGCGCCTGGAGGTGGCTGCCATTACCGACAGGGTGAGCAAGACCCCCGGCGGCAAGGCGCTCCTCTTCGAGCGAGTGAAGGGCGGTGACATGCCGGTCGCCACCAACCTGTTCGGTTCGCCGGGACGCATGGCGACGGCTCTCGGGGTCGAATCTCTCGATGATCTGACCGGCCGGATGGAGGCGCTTCTGGCGCTGGTGCCGCCCGACCGGTTCTCTCGCGGGCTTGCGGCGCTCCCCGACATGGAGGAGTTCCGGCGCTTTCTCCCGGTTGCCGTTGCATGGGGGGCCTGCCAGGAGGTTGTCGAGGATCCGCCCGATCTCGCGCTTTACCCCTTCCTTCACTGCTGGCCCGGTGACGGGAAGCCCGATGCCGACGGACGCTTCATTACCCTCCCCTTGGTGTTTACCCGCGATCCCGAGTCCGGCATCCCCAACTGCGGCATGTACCGGGTCAGGGTCTTCGATGGCCGCCGTGTCGGCATCCGCTGGGGCGCCGGAAGGGGCGGAGAGCTCCATTGCCAGAAGTACCACGGCCGGGGCGAGCGAATGCCGGTGGCGGTGGCCTTGGGGGGAGACCCGGCGGCGATCCTCGCCGCAACCCTGCCGCTTCCCGAGACGGTGGACGAGATGCAGTTCTCCGGCTGGCTGCGCGGTGCGCCCATGGAGCTGGTCCGCTGCCGAACGAGCGAGCTTCTGGTCCCCGCTGCGGCGGAGATGGTCATCGAGGGGTATGTGGAGCCGGGGGAGACGGCCCTTGACGGTGCCTTCGGCAACCATACCGGCTTCTACGCGCCGCCGGCCGAGGTGCCGGTCTTGCGCGTCACCTGCGTCACCCGGCGGCGGGACTGCATCTATCCCGCGACGGTGGTGGGACAGCCTCCCATGGAGGACTGCTTCATGGCCAAGGCGGCGGAGCGGCTTTTCGTGCCGCTCCTGCGCCAGCGGTGGCCGGACATTGTCGACGTGAACCTCCCCCTCGAATGGATTTTCCACGGCGGTGCCATCGTTGCGGTGCGGGAGCCGGAACCCGGCCGCGTCCGGCAGCTCGTCGGCGAGCTGTGGGCCTCGGGGATGCTGGGGACGGCGCGGCTCGTGGTGGCGGTTGACGGCGATACCGACGTCCGCGACCTCGGCCAGGTGGCGTGGCGGGTCATGAACGCGACCGACTGGCGGAGCGACCTGTTCGTCGAGCAGGGGAGCGGGACGCCGCCGCTGCCGTGGCTCGGCGCGAGGCTGGGTATCGACGCCACCCGCAAGGAGCGTTTTCGCTCTGTCACTGAGGAGCTTGCAATGGATGGAGATATAGGCCGTCTCGTCGAAGCGCGTTGGAGGGAGTACGGGTTCCGATGATCAGACGTTTGACCTGGGGATTGCTGCTGCTTCTCTGTTTCGCGGTTATGCCGGGATGCTACTATTTCCGGCTGGCTGCTGCGCCCCTGCAGAAGCCGCGGTTTGTGACGGTAAAGCCTGTTGACGAGGTCTTCGGCACGGTGAGGAACCTGCTGCTGCAGGACGGCTACATAATCGAGCAGGAGGATCCGCGGGATCGGACCATTCTGACCGATTTCCGGCACTTCTCGACCCGCGCCGGCGGGGTGACCCAGCCGGAGGGCGGGCGCCTCTACTACCACAAGCTCAGGGTGACAGTGGAGGGAGGCGACGAGGGGGCCGCGGTGGTGCTGGAGTCCGTAGCCCTGGAGATCCGCTCCAGCTATGTCTACGACGAGGGGGGCAAGGTCCTCTCCTTCAAGAAGCGCTACCCCTATGAGCACTATCCCGGCATGTTCGACCTTTCGTCGGTGAACTGGGAGCTGGACCGGATGAAGGGGTATCTGGAGAGTTCCCTGCGGGGTGGGGGCAGGCGTGGTCAGTGAGGATAGAATGACGATGGGGCCGGTGGGCAAGATAAGAGTATTCCTGGAGATGATCAAGTTCTCCCACACGGTCTTTGCCCTCCCCTTTGCCTTTACGGGGGCGGTGCTGGCGGCCCGGGGGCTGCCGACGCCCGCCCAGGCGTTCTGGATCCTGATGGCGATGGTGGGGGCCCGGACCGCGGCCATGGGGATGAACCGCCTCATCGACGCCGAGATCGACGCCCGCAATCCCCGCACCGCCGGCCGCGCCATTCCGGCCGGACTAATCGGCAGGGGGACGGTCCTCCTTTTCATCGTCCTTTCGGTGGCGCTCATGCTCTTCGCCGCCTCCATGCTCAATCCGCTCTGCCTCTATCTTTCGCCGGTGGCCCTCTTCTTTCTAGTCCTCTACTCCTATTGCAAGCGGTTCACGGCCCTGGCCCACGTGGTCCTCGGCATCTGCCTGGCCGCCGCGCCGCTGGGGGCCTGGATCGCCATCCGGGGGGCGGTGGAACTGCCGGCGGTGTTTCTGGGGCTCGCGGTCCTCTTCTGGGTGGCCGGGTTCGACATCCTCTATGCCCTCCAGGACCTTGAATTCGACCAGGCGAGCGGTCTCCACTCCATCCCGTCGCGGCTCGGGGTGAACGGCTCCCTCTGGACCGCCCGTCTCTTCCACGTGGCGATGGTGGCGCTTCTCGCGGGGCTTGCCGCCAGTGCCGGTCTTGGCCCCTGGTTCCTGGCCGGGTTCGCGGTCTGCTGCGCCATGCTCCTCTACGAGCACTGGCTGCTCCGCGCCGGGGACCTCTCCAAGCTGGACGCCGCCTTCTTCACCATGAACGGCTACATCAGCATCACGCTCTTCGTCGCCACGCTGGTGGATGTCCTGGCGCGAAGGGGGGGCGTGTGAGCGGCACGATTCTCGTCGGCATCACCGGCGCCTCCGGCTCCGTCTACGGACTGCGGCTCTGCGAGGAGCTTCTCAAGGCAGGACAGCGGGTGTTGGTCACCGCCAGCAATGCTGGCATCGGCGTGGTGCGGGAAGAGACGGGACTCGACCTTTCCGGCGGCGAGGGGGAGGTGACCGCCCGGCTGCGGGAGCTCTTCGAGGCTGACCCGGATCGGCTTGCCTTCCATGGCGCCGACAATCTCTTCGCGCCGCCTGCCAGCGGCTCGGCGGCGCCGCACGCCATGGTGGTGGCCCCATGCAGCATGGGGACCCTTGCCCGCATCTCCGCCGGCCTCTCCGGCACGCTCCTGGAGCGGTGCGCCGACGTCATGCTCAAGGAGGGGCGCCCCCTGGTGATCGTCCCCCGGGAGACCCCCCTGTCCGCCATTCACCTGGAGAACATGCTGAAGCTGGCCCGGCTCGGGGTGCGGGTCGTGCCGGCCATGCCCGCCTTCTACCATCGGCCCCGCTCTCTCGACGACCTGGTGGATTTTGTGGTCGGCAAGGTGCTCGACACCCTCGGCGTTCCCCATGAACTCTTCACCCGTTGGGGGACCCCATGATCTCACTCGCGTCCATCGCAGAAAAAGTTCACGCCGGCAAGCGGATAACCGACGACGAGGCACTCTTTCTCTTCAACTCCCGGGACCTCATTGCCGTGGGAGAACTGGCCGCCGCCGTGAACCGACGCCGAAACGGCGACCGCGTTTTCTTCAACGTCAATCGCCACATCAACCACACCAACATCTGCGTTAATCGCTGCGCCTTCTGCGCCTTCTCCCGCACCGCCGACGAGTCCGGTGCCTACTGCTACGACCTGGACGAGATCCGCAACCGGGCCACCGAGGCCCACGCCCAGGGTGCCACCGAGATCCACATCGTCGGCGGGCTCCATCCGGACCTTCCCTTCGACTTCTACCTGGCGATGCTCCGGACCGTTAAGGAGGTTTCTCTCGACCTCCACGTGAAGGCCTTCACCGCCGTGGAGATCGACTACTTGGCGCAGCTTGCCGGTCTCTCTCTTGCCGAGACCTTGCAAGAACTGAAGGGGGCCGGGCTCGGGTCGCTCCCCGGCGGTGGGGCCGAGATCCTGGGCGAGGCTGTGCGGCAGAAGCTCTGCCCCGAGAAGATCTCCGGCGAGCGGTGGCTCGCCATCATGGAGGAGGTCCACCGTGCGGGGCTGAAGTCCAACGCCACCATGCTTTTCGGCCACGTGGAGAGCTTCGCCGACCGCATTGACCACATGCGCCGGCTGCGGGAGCTCCAGGATCGGACCGGCGGGTTCCAGGTCTTCATTCCCCTGGCGTTCCAGAGGGAGAACAACCCTCTGGGCCACCTCAAGCGTCCCGGCCCTGGCGGAGTCGACGCCCTCAAGACCCTGGCCATCGCCCGGATTTACCTCGATAACTTCGCCAACATCAAGGCCTACTGGGTGATGCTCGGGGTGAAGACCGCCCAGGTCTCCCTGGCCTTCGGGGTGAACGATCTGGACGGCACCGTGGTGGAGGAGAAGATCGGCCACGACGCCGGCGCCGCATCCCCCCAGACCATGCGGCGGGAAGAGATCGCCGACCTGATCCGCAAAGCAGGACGGGTGCCGGTGGAACGTGATACGCTCTACAACGAACTGCGGGTGTACTGAGGATGAAACAGATCATGATTAAAATCGAGCGGAACGAACCGCTCACCCGCGCCGAGGCCCTGCGCCTCCTCACGGAAGCCGATCTCCTCACCCTGGGCCGTCTCGCCGCCGGCATCCGCCGCCGGCTGCACCCCGGGGAGTGTGTCACCTTCGTGGTGGACCGCAACGTGAACTACACCAACGTCTGCGAGTCGAAGTGCACATTCTGCGCGTTCTACCGGGACGAGGGGGCGGCGGACGCCTACCTGCTGGCCGAGGAGGCGATCTACGCCAAGATCGACGAACTTGTGGCCCATGGCGGCACCCAGCTTCTGATGCAGGGTGGGCTCCACCCCGGCCTCGGCATCGAGTGGTTCGAGAAACTCTTTCGGGGGATCAAGGCACGGTTCCCCCAGGTCCAGAACCATTCCCTCTCGCCGGCGGAGATAACCCAGATCGCCGCGGTCTCGAAGCTTGAGATCCCGGAGACGATCCGGCGCCTGCGGGAGGCGGGACTCGACTCGATCCCCGGTGGCGGTGCCGAGATCCTCGTGGACAGCGTGCGACAGGCCATATCACCCAGGAAGATCGGCTGGGAGGGGTGGGCCGCGGTGATGCGCGAGGCGGCACGGCAGGGGATGGCGACCACCGCCACCATGATGTTCGGCAGCCGCGAGAAGCCCGAGGACATCGTGGAGCACCTGTTCCGCGTCCGGGAACTCCAGGCCGCGGGAGGCTCCTTCACGGCCTTCATTCCCTGGACCTACCAGCCGGGAAACACGGAGCTGGGGGGGCGGAGCGCCACCGGCGTGGAGTACCTGAAGGTACTGGCCCTCGCCCGCATCGTCCTTGACAACGTCCCCAACATTCAGGCGAGCTGGGTGACCCAGGGGGCCGCCATGGCCCAGGTGGCCCTCTTCTTCGGCGCCAACGACCTGGGGGGGACCATGCTGGAGGAGAACGTGGTGGCCGCCGCCGGCTGCACCTTCCGCATGAGCCTCGACGAGATGGTGGAGTTGATCCGCGAGGCCGGTTTCCGCCCAGCCCAGCGGACGACCCTGTACCGCACTGTCCGCGAGTTTTAGATCTACGGCGTCTTCTGTTACTCACCTTCCGATCGGAGAATCCTTTGTCAGCACCTTTTCACGCACCTGAAATGATTACCACGGCGGACGGCGTCCGTCGCCTTGCCGATCGCCTCTCCCCCGAGCCCCTTGTTGCCTGCGACCTGGAGGCCGACTCCATGCACCACTACCAGGAGAAGGTCTGCCTGGTCCAGTTCGCGGTGCCGGGGCTGGCGGCCATCGTCGACCCCCTTGTCGTTGCCGACCTCTCGCCGCTGGCGCCGCTCTTTGCCGACAGGTCCATCCGCAAGGTATTCCATGGCGCCGATTACGATGTCAGGTCTCTTCACCGGGATTTCGGCATCGGCATGACGAACCTCTTCGACACCATGATCGCCTGCCAGTTCCTGGGGGAGCGGGAGTTCGGCCTGGCGGCGGTGCTGAAGAAGCGTTTCGGCGTTGAGCTCGACAAGCAGTACCAGCGGGCCGACTGGAGCCGGCGTCCCCTGACGGCCGGTATGATCGATTATGCCGTGAAGGATACAACCCTTCTCATCGAGCTCTGCGGGCAGTTGGAGGGGGAGTTGCGGGCCAAGGGGCGGCTTGGGTGGGTGGAGGAGGAGTGCGCGCTTCTGGCCCAGGTCCGGATGACACAGCGCGCTGAAGACGTGCCGCTCTTCCTCAGGTTCAAGGGGGCCTCGCGGCTTTCTTCCCGGACCCTGGCGGTGCTGGAGGAGATCCTCCGCTTCCGTGACCGGCGGGCCCGTCAGGCGGATGTGCCGCCGTTCAAGGTGCTCGGCACCGAGACAGTGCGGGAGCTGGCCGAGAAGAAACCGCGGACAGTGGCCGATTGTGCCGGTATTCCCGGGCTTACGGAGCGGGTCATGGAGCGGAGCGGCGAGGGGATTCTGCGGGCGGTGGAGGCGGGGATGGCGGTGCCGGAGCGAGCGCTTCCGATCTTCCCCCGGGACGAGCGGCGGAAGATGGGGGGTGACGAGGAGCGGTGCCTGAAAGCCCTCAAGGGGTGGCGCGAGGAGCGGGCGCGCCGGCTCGGCATCGAACCGGGTTTCCTGGCTAATAACGCTCTTCTGGAGCAGGTGGCCCTGACGGCCCCCCGAACGATGGAGGCTTTGGACGGCATCGCCGCTCTCCGGGAGTGGCAGAAGCGGGAGTTTGGCGCGGAGATGGTTGCGGCCGTCGAGTCCTGCCGTTAGTCTTTAATAAACGAAACGGCACGGTTCGGCAGGAGAATCCCGCCTGACCGCGCCGTGTTACCTGCCAGGCTCTGCCCCCTTTGCGGTGCAGGGCCTTATTTTTTCTGGGAGTCCTCCGATTCCCCGAACAGGGAGTCGAACTCGTCGGTCGAAAAGGTGTTGAGCTCTACCTGGGGGCCGGGCTGTGGGGACGGCTCCTTCTTCCTCTCCTCACCCCAACTGAAGCTCTCCAGGTCGAAGTCGTCGTTTGAGCTTTGTGCAACCGTCACTGCCGGTGCCACCGCCTCGTCCAATCCGCCGAAAGCGTTGGCCGGGGATTCCCATGGGCTTTCGAGTTCGGATGCGGGTGCCACTGCCGGGGCGGCCGCCGTCTCTTCGCTGCTGTCGCCTGTTTCCAGAAGTGATGCGAAACCGTCCTCTTCCGCCGGTGCCGCGTCGAAGGGCGAAGGGGTTGCTCCGGCCGGTTCGTCGAAGGAGAAATCGGCAAGCTCCGGTTCGTCAGGGACTGACACCGGAGCCGAGGCCGCCGTGGTGGTCTGCTCCAGGTCGAAGGAAAAGGGTTCCGGGGCTGGTTCCGCTGCGGGAGGGGCTGCAAAGCGCAGGTCCAGGTCGGGGAAGATGTCGTCGCCGGGCTTGATCTGGGCAACTGGCGTCGGTGGTTCCCAGCTAAACGACTCCTCCGCGGCGGCGGGGGCTGCTGCGGCCACCGCCGCGACCGCCGCTATCCCGACAGCTGCTGCCGGCACGGCGGTGGCCGTTGCCGAGGGGCCTGGGAAGGGGATCACAATGGCGCGGATGCCGTGGGACTGCTTAAAGGACGTCAGATCGTTACTGCACTTCTTGCACGAGTCGAGAAACTCGAAGCTGTTGTACCCGCACTTGGGACACTTCATGGTTACGTCTCCTTGCGCGGTGCAGATTCGCCTGCAGTCCGCTGTGGTTTCTAGGACGGCTCTCCCCGCTCTCCCAGGTCTCCATAGAGGTACTGGAGAATGGCAACCAGGGCGATCCCCGCGGTTTCCGTCCTGAGGATGCGGCGGCCGAGGGTGACCGGGATGAACCCGCCCTTGCGGGCGATCTCCGCCTCTCCGGAGGTTATGCCTCCCTCGGGACCGACTATGACGGCGATGTCTGTCAGCTGTGGCTGTGCCGCCAGGGTTTCCCTGAGGGAGGTGGCCTGCTCGGCCTCCCAGAGAAGCAGTTTCATCTGGTGCCCCGCTTCCCGGCCCAGTTCGACCATGCCGCCGGCCAGCCGAACGTTGGGAACATCTGCCCGACCCGACTGTCGTGCCGCCTCTTCCACGATCCTCCGCCAGCGGCGCAGCCGCTCCTCCTGCCGGTCAGACGGAATGCGGGTGATGGAGCGCTCTGCCGGAAAGGGGACCACCGCGCTCACCCCGAGTTCAGTAGCTTTCTGCAAGATGAGTTCCATCTTTTCCCCCTTCGGGAGTCCCTGGTAGAGGGTGATCCGGAGGTTTTTCCCCTGCATTGCCGGCGTGCTCCGCTCCATGATGTCCACGACAAGATGATCCCGGCCCAATTCCCGTATGATCCCTCCACACTCCGTGCCGCATCCGTCTGTCAGGATGACGCGGGTGTCAATTTTCAGACGCAGGACCGTTGCCATGTGACGGAAAAGGTCTCCCCGCACCTCCACGGTTGTTCCCGAGAGGTCGAGGCCGGTGGCGATGAAGCGGCGCGCGGTCATCCGTTTGCCCGATAGAGGAGGCAGCACCATTCCCCTTCACGGGTTGTTTCGATGTGGGAAAGGCCGGTCCGGGCGAAACCGTCGATCACAAAGGGTTCGCGCTCCACGAGGATTCCCGACAGGATCAGGTGGCCGCCGGAAGCGACCATTGCCGTCAGGTCCCCGGCCATCCGGACAAGATCCTCGGCAAGGATGTTTGCCAGAACCACCTGGAAGCGACCCGGAATCGCGGCGAGCGGCGTTGTGCACAGTTCCACGGTCACCTGATTCAGGGTGCAGTTGTCCCGTGCAACCTCCACGGCGTCGGGATCGATGTCTGTGCCGACCACTCGCGGGGCGCCGAGCTTCGCGGCGGCGATGGCGAGGATCCCCGAGCCGGTCCCCACGTCCAGGACATCCCCGGGGTGGCCGAGTTTCTCCAAGGCCTCCAAGCAGAGTTTCGTGGTGGGGTGGGTGCCGGTGCCGAAGGCCATTCCCGGGTCAAGCTCGATGATCAGGTCGCCGGCCTCCGGGGTGAACGGCTCCCAGGTGGGCTTGATCACCAGGTGCCGGCCGATCCGGGCCGGGGCGAAGTGCTGGCGCCAGCCGGTGGCCCAGTCCTCCTCCCGGATCAGGGTGACGGTGGGACGGGCAGGAGGGGGGTCGCCAAAGGCGGGGGCGTGGTCCCCGATGAACCGCTCCAGTTCCGCAAGCTTTGCGTCCAGGGAGTCGTCCGGGGTGAAGTAGGCCCGCAGGGTCTTGACCGGCGGCTCCTCCAGTCCGTCGAGGGAGAAGGTGTCCAGCTCCCGGTTGTCGACGCTTACGCCGTTGCCGGAGAGTTCCACCAGAAAATCGGCCAGCAGGTCGACCATTTCCGCAGGGACGTCACAGACGACCTCAGCCCAGCTTTTATCCATGATGGCTCCTTGTGTATTCCGTACGCATTCGTTGCCGGGCTGCGCCCGGGGTGAGCTAACGTAGCAGAACAAAAGGGCTCTTATCAAACAAAAAAACCTTGACAAAAATTTCAGCCGGGAGTTTAATTCTCATTAAAATTTACCTCAGAGTGGTTGCATGGAGCTGGAGCAGATAAAGCGCGAGATAGTGGCCTGCGTGGAAGAGCGCAGGGATGATTTCATCGCCATCGCAGAGGCGTTGTACCGCAACCCCGAAACCGGCCTGAACGAAGTGAGGAGCGCGGCGCTCTTGACCGGTTTTCTCGAACGGGAAGGATTTCGGGTGGACCGTGGTCTTGCCGGTCTCCCCACGGCCTTTCGGGCGGAGACGGGGGAGGGGGGGCCGGTCATTGCCCTCATCGCCGAGATGGACGCCCTGCCGGTCATGGGTCACGCCTGCGGTCACAACGTCATTGCCGCGGCGGCCATCGGCGCGGCCACGGCTCTGCGGCGCCTGCTGCCGCCGGCAGCGGCCAGGATCGTTGTCCTCGGCACTCCGGCCGAGGAGCTGGGAATCGGCAAGGTTGAGATGATCAACCACGGTACCTTTGCCGGCGTGGAGTTCGCCCTGATGGTCCACCCGTCGTCGCGGCGCTACGTGATCAAGCACTATCTGGGGCTTGCACGGGTCTGTTTCACCTTCTTCGGCAAACCAGCTCACGCCGCGGCCTATCCGGAAGATGGAATCAACGCCCTTGACGGGGTGATCCAGACCTTTAACGGCATCAGCGCCCTGCGCCAGCAGCTTCGCCAGGACGTGCGGGTCCACGGGATCATCACGGAGGGGGGAGTCGCTCCGAACATTATCCCGGAGCGGGCTGCCGCCTCGTTTTACGTGAGGGCCGATGACCTGGAGGAACTGGAGCGGGTGAAGGCCCGCGTCATCGCCTGCGCCGAAGGGGCGGCCCTTGCCACCGGCTGCCGGCTCCAGGTGGATGCGGATCCGCGGGTTCTTGCGCCCCTCAAGGTCAACCGGGCGTTTTCTTCCCTCTACTCGGCCCAACTTGCCTGGTTGGGGCTTCAGGAGTCGGAGTCCCGTGCCGATAAGAACAAGGGGTCGTCGGACATTGGCAACGTTTCCCAGATCGTGCCGACCATCCACCCCCACGTGCCGGTCGGCGACGGCATCAATATCCACAGCGAGGCATTTGCCCGAGCCACGGTTTCCGAACAGGGGCGGGCCGCTGTGGTCGAGGGTGCAACGGCCCTGGCGCTGACCGCGGCGGAGCTGGTCGCCCGGCCTGAAATCCGTGAGGAAATAGTTCGCGAGTTTAGTTCATGAGAAAACACCCTTTGCCATAGGACAAAACCGTGGTATATATTAGTTAATGAAAAATTATTTTGTGTGGAAGGCGGACCGCCCGTGATTGGGAGTATGAGGCACATCTATCTCTTTTCCGACGCCACCGGGGAGACCGTTGAGCGGGTGCTCCGGGCAGCACTCTCCCAGTTTCGTGACGTGGAAGCGCGCTTCCACCGGATGAGCAGGATAAGAACCCGCGAGGATGTCCTCTTTGCCCTTGAGGAGGTGCTCAAGGTGCCGGGTATTATCGTCTACACCCTGGTCGACACGGAACTGGCCCAGCTGCTGCGGGACGAGGCTGAGGCCCACGGCCTGGAGGCAGTGGATCTCATCAGCCCGCTGCTCTTCAAGCTGTCCGACATCTTCGGCGTTCCTCCCCAGAAGGAGCCAGGGCTGCTGTACCAGATAAACTCCGAGTACCACAAGCGCGTCGAGGCAGTGGACTTCACGGTGAAGCACGACGACGGCCAGGACCCGCGGGGGTTGCGCAAGGCCGATTTCATCCTGGTGGGGGTGTCGCGGTCGTCGAAGACGCCCCTATCCATGTACCTGGCCCACAAGGGATACAAGGTGGCCAACGTCCCCCTCGTCAAGGGGATCGAACCGCCTCCGGAGCTCTTCAAGGCCGACCAGCACCGGGTCGTGGGCCTGCTCATCGACGCGCGGCGACTGCTGGAGATACGGACAGCCCGGCTGCGGAACCTGGGAAATGTTCCCCGGGGCACCTACGCCGACCAGGAGAAGATAGAGGAAGAGCTCGATTACTGCCGCCAGCTTTACCGGCGCCACCCCGAGTGGCTCGTCATCGATGTGACAAGGAAGTCGGTGGAGGAATCGGCGTCAGAGATCATCCAGAAGCTTGGCAGTGAGTCATAGCACCTGAACATCGGACAACAGAGAGAGGAGGGACGCACACATGAGAATTCTCGTGGTAGAGGATGAGAAGAAGGTATCGAGCTTCATCAAGCGCGGGCTCGAGGAGGAGCGGTACGAAGTGGATACCGCGTTCAATGGCGAGGAGGGTCTCAAGATGGCCCTCGAAAAAGGGTACGACCTGGTCATCCTCGACGTCATGCTTCCCAAGAAGGACGGGCTGAGCGTCGTGCGGGACCTGCGGGAGCGGAGGAATGCGATCCCGGTTCTGATGCTGACCGCCAAGGACTCGGTGGAAGACATCGTTGCCGGCCTCGATTCGGGCTCCGACGATTACCTCACCAAGCCCTTCGCCTTCGCCGAGCTGCTGGCCCGGGTGCGGGCACTGGTGCGGCGCAGCGAGCAGGACCGGGGCGCCGAGATCCGCTTCGCCGACCTGCGGCTCGATCCGGTAACTCACAAGGTTTGGCGCAAGGACAAGGAGATCGATCTCACCGCCAAGGAGTACGCGCTGCTCGAGTACTTCATGCGGAACCCGAACCAGGTGCTTACACGGACCATGATTGCCGAGCATGTGTGGGACTACACCTTTGACAGCTTCACCAACATTATCGATGTCTACGTCAATTACCTGCGCAAGAAGATCGACCGCGAGGCCGACAAGAAGCTGATCCACACCGTGCGGGGGGTAGGTTACATCCTGAAGGAAGAGGAGTGACCCGTTGTTCTTCAGGTCGATCCGCTTTTCCCTGACTCTGTGGTATGCGGTTACCCTGGCGGTCATCCTGGTCCTGTTTAGCTCGTTCATCTTCCTGATTCTCCGGAACCAGCTCACCAAGGACTTTGACCGGGAGCTTCTGACCGTTGCCGAGGCGGTGGCGAGCCCGACCCTGGAGCCGTTCCGGCGGGCCGGCCCCTCGGTATTCGATCAGGTGCTCGAAGACTTCATCGGCACCCGCCTGAGCGGCAAGTACGTCCAGGTGATGGACGGCTCAGGCCGGGTTACCGCCTCGTCCAAGAGCGTGGAGGAATTGAGGATTCCCTACGGGTCGTCGGCCTCCCGCCGGGCAGCAGAAGGCAAGGTCACCTATGAGACCAAGGTCAACCTTGGCCTTTACCCGGTGCGGACCATCACCTATCCGATGATGGATGGGGGGAGGCTGGCGCAGGTTGTCCAAGTGGGCACTTCCCTCAAGGGGGTGGCCGAGACCCTTGAGAAGGTTATCCTTGTTTTTGCGGTTTCCATCCCCCTCTCGCTCCTGCTCTGGAGCGTCGGGGGGTGGTTCCTGGCCGGCCGCGCCCTGAAGCCGGTTGATCTCATCACCCGCAGTGCCCGGAAGATTACCGCCGAAAACCTGAGCCACCGGCTTGAGGTTGCCAATCCTCAGGACGAAATCGGGCGCCTTGCCCAGACCTTCAACGACACCCTGGAGCGGCTGGAGAATGCGTTTACCCGCGTTCGACGGTTCTCAGCCGATGTCTCCCACGAACTGCGTACCCCCCTCACCATACTCCGCGGAGAGACCGAAGTGGGCCTGCGCTGGGCCCGTGAGCCCGATGAGTTTCGGGAGCTCTTCCGGAGCAACCTGGAAGAGATCAACCGGATGTCGCAGATCATCGAGGCCCTCCTGGAGCTCTCCCGGGCCGAGGAAGGAGGGCTCAGGCTTGAGCTGGCGGAGCTCGACCTGGACGGGCACCTTGCGGAACTCGTCCAGCAGTCTCGCCTTATCGAGCCCGAAAAGGGGCTCAGGATCACCTTTACTGCCCACGAGCCCGTTGCCATCAGGGGCGACTGGCTCCGGCTCAGGCAGGTGTTCATGAATCTGTTGGACAACGCCGTCAAATACACGTCGGCCGGTGGCGAGGTATCCGTCGTTCTGGATAGCTGCAATGGTTACGCCCGCGTGATGGTTGTGGACAGCGGCAGCGGCATTCCCTCCGACGACCTTTCCCACATCTTCGAGCGCTTTTATCGGGTCGATAAGGCCCGCAACAGGGCCGATGGCGGTTGCGGGCTCGGGCTTTCCCTGGCCCGTCTCTTTACCGAGGCCCATGGCGGCAGGATCGAGGTGGTGAGCGAGGTGGGAAAGGGGAGCGTCTTCACCGTCTACCTGCCGCTGCACACGTCGGCCTGAACAGGAGCTTCGCCCCATGGAACCGATAGTCATTGCCGCCGCCACCCGCCTGGAGCTGGCGCTCCTGATCCGGAGCATTGGCGCCCATGAGCAGCAGGCCGGGGGAACCCGTGAGACCTACGTGGGGGAGATCGGCCCTGCCAAGGTCATCCTGGCCGTCACCGGCATCGGCAAGGCGAACACCGCGTCGGCCCTTACGGTGCTCCTTGAGAGCTTCACGCCCCGGCTTCTTATTGATACCGGTTGCGCCGGTGCCTATGGCGGGAGCGGCCTCAGGGTGGGAGACCTGGCCGTCGCCTCGGCTGAGGTTTACGGCGACGAAGGGGTGCAGACTCCGGCGGGTTGGGAATCGTTGGAAGTCATTGGCATTCCTTCGCTGGAACGCAAAGGGGGTCGGTACTTCAACGAATTCCCCCTGGCGCTTCTGCCTGCCCAGCGGGCCATGCAGCTTGGTTCGGCCCTGGGGATCACCCTCCGGCGCGGAAAGTTCGTTACGGTCTCCACCTGCAGCGGAACCGCCACCCGCGGGGACGAGCTGGCGCAGCGCTTCGATGCCATCTGCGAGAACATGGAGGGGGCCTCAGCTGCCCACATGTCGCTTCTCTACGGGATTGACTGTCTGGAGGTCCGTGGCATCAGCAACCTGGTTGAGGACCGGGACCTCACCCGCTGGAACATCCCGCTGGCTGTGGAGAAGGCCCAGCGCTTCATTCTCAAGTTCCTCGAAGCCTTCGCGGAGGAGTAACCCGTGCGTTCCCTTTCCCTTGGTTTTTCCCCCTGTCCCAACGATACCTTTATCTTCTACGCCCTGATCCATGGCATCGTGCCCGCCGAGGGGCTCGCCTTCCATGAACGGCTTGAGGACGTGGAGACCCTGAACCGGCTCGCCCTGGAGGTGGCGCTAGACGTTAGCAAGGTCTCCTGCCACGCCCTTGGCTTTCTCCGGGACGACTACGTGCTCCTCCGGTCGGGGGGCGCCCTGGGGCGGGGGTGCGGGCCCCTGGTGGTGACCAGGGGGGCCGCCTCCATGGCGGAGCTGCGCGGAAAGCCCATCGCCGTCCCCGGTCGCTACACCACCGCCGCGCTTCTTCTGCGCCTCTTCGATCCCTCCCTGGACACCCTCGTCCATATGCCGTTCCACGAGATCATGGGGGCCGTGGCCCGGGGGGAGGTGGCCGCCGGGGTCATCATCCACGAGTCCCGCTTCACCTTCCCGGAATATGGCCTCTCAAAGCTCCTGGACCTGGGGGAATGGTGGGAGGGGGAGACCGGCTGCCCCATTCCCTTGGGGGGGATCGTGGCCCGGCGCTCCCTGGGTCGGGAGGTCGTGGCCGCCATCGACACCGCCCTGCGGGAGAGCGTGGCCCACGCCCGGGCCAACCCAGGCGTAGCCAACGGTTACATCCGTGCCCACTCCCAGGAGATGAGCGACGAGGTCTGCGCCGCCCACATCGATCTCTATGTGAACGACTTTTCCCTCCAGCTGGGTCCCGAAGGGGAGGCGGCGGTGATCACCCTCCTCCAGCGGGCCGAGGCTGCAAGGGTCATTCCCCGCTCCACCGCACCCCTCTTTGAAGTGCTGTAACTATTTGAATGGCCTGAGAATTGCCCTCGTTTGCTCCTCTTTTTGCTTGACCTGAACATCCGGTTTGTGGTACCAAAACACCTCGCCCAGAAGGAGGTGCCTATTGGTATCTGCACGCCGGATAGGGCGCCTGGCCATCCTGATCATACTCTGCCAAGCGTTCTTCCAGATCCAGACACTGTCCTTGCAAGCAGATGAAATTGCAGCAAAGGCAACAACGGAGGGGGTCGCGTCAGCGGCCACGAAAGCGGATGAGGGGGTCATGGGGACCGCCTCGTACTACGCAAAGCGGTACAACGGAAGAAGAATGTCATCGGGGCAGCGGCACGATCCACAGAAGCTCACCGCCGCGCACCCCACTCTCCCTCTCGGAACGAAGGTGAAGGTGGTCAACGTGGCCAACAACCGGGAGGTGACGGTCACCATAACCGATCGCTGCCGGCAGAGAGTGTCCCATTTCATCGACCTCTCCCGGGCGGCGGCCAGGAAACTCGGCTTCCTTGGCAGGGGGGTGACTGAAGTTCGGATCATCACCCTCGACGAAGCGGCATCCTGAAAACAACAATTATTGGGCGAACAGCAGAAAAGGGTCGGCACGGTGCCGGCCCTTTTCTCGTTTCTACGACCCCGCCAGGCTCGAAAGCGGCAACAGGGTCACTCCCTCCAGCTTCGGGGTGAGGAGGGGATCGTCCACCGGGCCGTTCACCTCCGGCTCGTCGAAGGTGATCTTCACCCGGACTCCCTGGGGGTCGGTGAATTCGATGGTTTCGGGAAGGGGCACCCCCCCCACCGACTGGTAGTCCCGGTAGACGGCCTCGCCGTCCCCGGAGCTCTTGCGCGCCAGAAGCCCGTCCCCGTCGTAGACGGCCACGGTTCTCCGCCCCTCGACATCGGTCCGCTCGACGGTCCCGGGGGCGCCGGGGCGGAAGAAGGGGTCCCCCTCCACCACCCACCGCAGCATCCGCCACCCCTGGAGTCCCCCCCTGGCCGGCAGGTCCGAGAAGGAGCCCACGTAGGCGACCCCCTTGGAGGGGAGAAGGACCGTGACCCGGTCGTCCCGGGCGAAGAACTCCAGGGCGGTGGTGCCGAAGGGGGTGAGCATCACCAGATGGAAGCGGTCGGGGCGCCGGTAGAGGAGGTAGCCGGTGCCGCCGGTGTTCCCCTGGGGTGACGTCACCGAGAGGGAAACCCCCGAAGAGAGAGTCTCCACCGTGGCGCCGGGATTGAAGGTGATTTGTGGCCTGGGGGACGACGCGCAGCCTGTCGCGAAGAGGATAAGTAGCGCCAGGCAGACCAATGGGAACAGTGGGGTGGCGCGCGTATGTACTCCGTGAAACCGTATCGGTGCGTTCAACATTCAGCGTGCGCTATTCAACGGTGACAGACTTCGCCAGGTTCCGGGGCTGGTCCACGTCGGTCCCCTTGAGGACTGCCACGTGGTAGGCCAGGAGCTGGAGAGGGACCGAGAGGAGGATCGTGGTCAGTTCCTCGCCGTCGGTGGGGACTTCGAGGGTTTCCTCGGCCTTCTGGGCCACGCCGTCATCGCCGGCGGAGCAGACGGCGATGACCCTTCCGCCTCGGGCGATGACCTCCTCCATGTTGGAGAGAACCTTTTCGTAGGTGGCGTTCTTCGGCACGAGGACCACCACCGGCATGTTCTCGTCGATGAGGGCGATGGGGCCGTGCTTCATCTCTCCCGCCGGGTACCCCTCGGCGTGGATGTAGGAGATCTCCTTGAGCTTGAGGGCCCCTTCCAAGGCGATGGGGTAGCAGATGCCGCGCCCCAGGTAGAGGAAGTCCCGGGCGTTCATGTAGTGTCGGGCCACCTTCTCCACCTGGTCGTTTATCTCCAGGGTCTTCTCGATGAGCCCGGGGATCTTGACGAGCGCTGCGATCATGGCGCGCCCCTTTGCCTGGTCAAGGGTTCCCAGGGCCCGGCCGAGCCGGATGGTGAAGAGGTAGAGGGCCACCAGCTGGGTGACGAAGGCCTTGGTGGAGGCGACGCCGATCTCGGGGCCCGCGTGGGTGTAGACCACCCCCGCGGCCTCACGGGCGATGGAGGAGTCGACCACGTTGCAGATGGCGACGTTTCGTGCCCCCCGGGCCTTCCCCTCCCGCATGGCGGCCAGGGTGTCAGCGGTCTCTCCCGACTGGGATATGAGGACCATGAGGGTCCGGTCGTTCACCACCGGGTTGCGGTAGCGGAACTCGGAGGCGATGTCCACCTCCACGGGAAGGCGGCAGTGCTCCTCCAGGAGGAATTTCCCCACCAGGGCCGCGTGCCACGAGGTGCCGCAGGCGACGATGCTGATCCGGTCGATCCCCCTGAGCTCCTCGTCGGTGAGCTGCAGGTCCTCCAGATAGACGTCACCCTGCTCCTCCCGGAGCCGTCCGGCGATGGTGTCCCGCACCGCCCGGGGCTGCTCGAAGATCTCCTTGAGCATGAAGTGCTTGTACCCACCCTTCTCGGCCATGAGGGGGGACCAGTCGATGTGGCGCGACGTCTTCTGGAGAGGCTTGCCGCTCACCCGGCTGAAGGCGGGGGTGGCGTCGCGGAAGACGACCATCTCGCCGTCCTCGAGGAAAACCATCTCCCGGGTGTGGGAGAGAATGGCGGGGATGTCCGAGGCGACGAAGAATTCCTTCGCCCCGAGCCCCACCACCATGGGGGACCCCTGCTTGGCGGCGATGAGGACCCCCGGCTCCTTCTCGCTGAGGACGCAGACGGCGTAGGCCCCCCGCAGCTCCCCCAGGGCCTCCCGGGTGGCCCGCTCGAAGTCGCCGCAGGCGGTGTATTTTTCGTCGATGAGGTGGGAGATGACCTCCGTGTCGGTCTCGCTCAGGAACTCCCGGCCGCTTCCCCGGAGCCGCTCCCGCAGCTCCAGGTAGTTCTCGATGATCCCGTTGTGGACCACGATGACGGAGCCCGACTGGTGAGGGTGGGCGTTGATCTCCGAGGGCCTGCCGTGGGTGGCCCAGCGGGTGTGGCCGATGCCGATCTGTCCCAGGAGGGGCTGGTCCGCCACGAGACGCTCAAGGTTGATGAGCTTTCCTTCGCTCCGCCGCACCTCGGCCCGGCCGCCGGCGAGGGTGCAGACCCCGGCGGAGTCATATCCCCGGTATTCAAGGCGCTTGAGTCCGTCGAGGATGATGGGGGTCGCCTCCTGGGCGCCGATGTAGCCGACAATTCCGCACATATATCAATTCTCCGTTTGAATAGAGTAAGGAGGTTGGGGGTCAGGGAAAACAGCGCGTGCCCGGTCCCTAGTCCCGTTTTTTGAGTTTCCAGCCATCCTTGTTCACCTGGGGGGCCCGGGCAATGGCCAGGGAGTCGGGGGGGACGTCCTGGGTCACCGTGGTGCCGGCGGCGATGAGGGAGTTGCGTCCGATGGTCACCGGCGCCACGAACTGGACGTCGCTTCCCACGAAGACGTCGTCTTCGATGACGGTGCGGTGCTTGCGAACCCCGTCATAGTTGCAGGTGATGGTGCCGCAGCCGACATTGACGTTGCTGCCGATGGAGGCGTCCCCCAGGTAGGTGAGGTGGGACGCCTTGGAGCCTTCGCCCATGGTGATCTTCTTGGTTTCCACGAAGTTGCCGATCTTCACGTGGGCCATGAGCTCGGTGCCGGGCCTCAGGTGCGCCATGGGGCCGATGGCCGTATGGTCGTGGATGGTCGCATCCTCCATGACGGTGCCTGCCTTTACTGCCACGCGGCTTCCGAGGCGGCAGCTCCGGATGACCGCCCCTGGCTCCACGACGCAGCCGTCGCCGAGGGTGCTCCCCTTGATAACGGCCCCCTGCTCGATGGTGCATCCTTCGCCGATCTCCGTCCTGCCGGAGAGGTGGACTCCCGGGTGGATGGTGGTGTCGCGCCCCACGGTCACCCCCCGGTCGATGTAGGTGGTGGCAGGGTCGATGATGGTGACCCCGTCGAGCATGAGAGCCTCGTTGATCCGGTGGCGCGTGACGGCTCCAGCTGCCGCCAGATGGACGCGGTCATTGACTCCCATCACCTCCATGGCATTGGCCACGGGAAAGGCTGAACAGCGCAGTCCCCGCTCCGCCGCCATGATGACGATGTCGGTCAGGTAGTACTCCCCCTGGGCGTTGTCGTTGCCGATCCGCCGTACCGCATCGAAGAGAAAGTCCGCGTCGGCGCAGTAAATTCCCGCGTTGACCTCGGTGCAGCTCCGTATCTCGGAGGAAGCGTCCTTTTCCTCCACGATCCGGATGACGCGGCCGTCGTAGCCGCGAACGATCCTGCCGTAGCCGAAGGGGTTTGCCAGGCGCGTTGTCAGGATGGTGAGGGTGGCTCCCGTTGCATCGTGGGCCTCGACCATGGACCGCAATGACTCGGGCCGGATAAGCGGGACATCGCCACAGAGGATCAGCACCTTTCCCGTGAAGCCGGCCAGGGCGTCGGCGGCGCTTGCCACCGCGTGGCCGGTGCCCAGCTGTTCTCCCTGCAGCGCAAAGGTGATGTCGTCCTGTCCTGCGAAGTGGTCGCGGATTTTCTCCGCCTGATGTCCCACTACTGTCACAATGTGGGATGTTCCCGCTTCGCGTGCCGCATCTATCGGCCATGCAACCATCGGCGATCCGGCCAGGGGGTGCATAACCTTGACCAGGTCCGATTTCATCCGTGTTCCCTTGCCGGCGGCAAGGATTATAGCCGCAAGATCGGCCATGTGCGAACCCCCCTTCACAGGGAAAATGATGAATTTGAAAGGGCTTATCTTAAACGATGCCCTGCGTGGGCGTCAAGTGATAAGCGTCCGTAAACGGCCAGCTTTCACCTTTACTTGCGGGTTCGTTCTGCTATAGTCTGGAGTCGGGAGCGGAGCATGGGGATACATGAGGACATAGCCCAGTTCGAGCAGAGCCTTAACGAGCTGATCATCAAGTATGAACAGTACTTTCTGGGGTTGGAGAAGCGTGAGCCCGTGCGCCTTTTGGAGTATGTCGAGCGTTTGGCGCGTAAATACGCAAACGTCAAGATCGTCAACACCATGCTCAATTTCAAGTACACTTCCCTCGTGGCGCGCCTTAACAGTTACAAGCAGTACTGGGGCCGGATCGTCCGGCTCATGGAGGAGGGGAAGTACTCGCGCGACCGTTTCCGCATGGCCAGGCAGGGCCTTGCCGGGGAAAAGACAGCCCCGGAGTCTCAGCCCCCCTCCAAAAGCGATGCAGACGAACTCTTCCAGAGATTCGTCGACGCGCGCAAGGCGTGCAATCTCCCTGTCGAAACCATTACCCGCGAGATGATCGCTGCCGCCATAGAGAAGCAGAAACCGGCAATCATCGCCAGATATGGAACTGACCAGGTGGAATTCCGCGTGGTTGTCGAGAACGGTGTGCCCAAGATCAAGGCCCGTTCCCGCCGCACCCCATGATGCCTGAGCCCTGCGTTCTGCCTGTCTCGGCACGGAGAAATACGTGAACGTTGTCCTTGCCGCCATCCATCCCTTGCGCTCCCCCCAGGCAGTTCCCCTCGCCAATGCGTTCCTTAAGGCGTACCTTGCAACCGATGAGGGGCTTGCGGGACGGGCTCACGTCGAGTTGTGCGACTTCTATCTTCCGCTCGATCCTGCCGCGGCTGCCGAGGAGATCCTTGCCTTGGCCCCTGATGCGGTTGGTTTCTCCCTCTATCTCTGGAACCGTGAGGTAGCGGCTCGGGTCGCCGCTATCCTGCGGCAGGAGTACCCGGGTACTGTCATCTTCGCTGGCGGGCCCGAGGCCACGGCAGACCCTGAGGGTGTGCTTGTCGGCTCCCCCTATGACCTCCTCATTCTCGGTGAGGGGGAGATTCCGTTTCTCGATCTGCTCGGCCGGGTCTGTGCCGGCAACTCGCTTCGCGGAGCGGCCGGCACCGCCTGGATTGAGGGGGGGCGGCTCGTCAGTGGCCCCCAGCGGCCGGTGCGTCTCCTGGACACCATACCTTCTCCGTTGTTGGCGGGGACGATCGACCCCCGTCGCTACGACGGATTCCTCTGGCAGCTTTCCCGCGGGTGTGATTTCAGCTGCGACTACTGTTTCGACTCCCGTGGGGAACGGGGAGTACGCCGGTTTTCCCTCGAGCGGATCGATGCGGAACTCGACTTCCTGGTCCGTCACGACATCCTTCAAGTGTTCGTCCTCGACTCCACCTTCAACATGGATGCGAAGCGGGCCAAGACGATGCTCAGGATGATCCGCCGCCGTGCTCCCCATATCCACTTCCATTTCGAAGTACGAAGTGAATTTATAGACCGGGAGATGGCCCGGCTTTTCGCCGAGATTACCTGCTCGCTCCAGATCGGGCTTCAGAGTGCCGATCCGGCAGTGTTGAAGGGGATTCGCCGCCATTTCGACCCCCATGACTTCCGGGGGAGAATCGCTCAGCTCAACGAAACCGGTGCAGTCTTCGGCTTCGACCTTATCTACGGGCTTCCTGGAGATTCGTTCGAGGGCTTCGCGCGCTCCCTTGACTTCGCCCTCGGCCTCTATCCGAACCATCTTGATGTCTTTCCCCTTGCCGTCCTTCCGGGAACGCCCCTTGCCCTCAGGGCGCGGGAGTCGGGTCTCGATCACCTGTGCCGTCCACCGTACACCCTGACCTGCTCACCGACTTTTCCGGCTGCCGACATGGCGCGAGCCGCCACCCTTGTGGTCGCCTGCGATCTGTTTTATACCCGGGGCAGGGCCGTTGCCTGGTTTAACGGGGTTGTGGAGGCACTCCGCATGCCGCCGTCAGAGTTCCTGGGCGCCTTTGCCGAATGGCTTGCCGGACAGCCGGTGGTGGTGGGCGCCGAATCCCGGCTTACCGATGGAGAAATCTGGCAGTTGCAGCGGGAGTTCCTCCGGAGCGTCTTTGCAACCAGGCGCGCCGTTAAACTCCTTCCCCTGGCCCTTGACCTGGTGGACTACCACTACCATTTCAGCGCCGCCTTGCTCGTCCCGTCTCCTGAGCTTCCCACCGACAGTGCCCTGGCACGCATGGACCTCCTCGGGCGTCCTTTTGTCCTGAGCCCCTCCGCGCGGCTTGCACGTTTCTCCTACGAGATCATCGACATCCTTGAAGCCGGCGAGGTGGATCTGCGGGAATTCAGTGCCTGTTTCGAGCCTGTCGGTTCCGCCGCCGCCATCTATCCTCGTGGCGGTGAAGTGTATACCGAGTCGCTCATGGAGCCCCATTTCCTGCTTCTCGAAGGGCTTGACGGGGCGGTGCCGGCCGGAGTGCTCGCCGACCGCCTCGGTGTCCCGGCCGAGGAGGCTGCCTCTCTCCTTGAATTTGCCTTCGCCGAGGGCATTGTCACCCTCTGAAGAAAATCCCCTAACACCTTGCGGATGCTGGCCTACCTGTATAAAAAAATTATACAATTTTGTTGCATTTTCCCGACGCCCTGTATTAGTATCACTAAGATTGAATATTCTTCATTTGATAGTGTTTATTTTTAGAATGGCGTTTTGTTTTTCGAGGTGGCATAAATTCTGCACAAATTCTCGTTTGTTGGGCAAGATCCAGGAATACCGTATCCATAAGCAGGCGGTTTCGCCGCTGTGTTGACACCTGTCGGCAAAGTCCCGTTTTAGAATGCTGTCTGCAGCGGATACACAAACCATACACGGGAGGAATTGCATGTTGCCGAAGTTTTTTCGACTTTTCCCCATCCTGTTGCTGCTGCTGGCGGTTACGCGCCCGGCGGCTGCCGAGAGCGGCATGGCGATTGATCCGGCCACCTGTCTCGGCTGCCACAGCAACAAGATCTCCGCCTCCGCCTTTGCCGCGTCCGTCCACGGCAAGAACGCCTGCACCAGCTGTCACGTGGAGATCACTGACCTCGCAAAGCACATGAAAGGCGAGACCAAGGTCCACAGGGTCCAATGCGAGCGTTGTCACAAAAAGGAGAACTCTGAGCACTACGCCAGCGTTCATGCCCAGAAAGATGTCAAGTGCGCCGACTGCCACACCGACATCCATTCCCACACATACTGGAACAAGGACAAGCGGAAAGTCGTCGCCAAGTGTATCCAGTGCCACGACAAGGAGGCGGGTTACCGAAACTCGATCCACGGAAAGTCCGTGGCCGCCGGCAACATGGATTCCGCAGCCTGTAACGACTGCCACAACCTGCACGCCATAAAGCCCCTCGGCGATCCCAAATCCCACGAGAACCGTGAGTTCCATACCAAGGTCTGCCTCAAGTGTCACGCCGACGAGAAGATGATGAAGAAGAACAACGTCTTCACCGTTGCCGTCAAGACCTACATGGACAGCTATCACGGCAAGAACTACAGGCTAGGTTTCCCTGAAAAGGTTGCGGGTTGCGCCGACTGCCACACCGCCCATGGCGTTCTTCCGGCCAAGGATCCCAACTCCAGCGTCAACCCGCAGAATCTGACCGCAACTTGCGCGAAGTGCCACCCGAAATCCACACCACTCTTTACCAAGTATTACTCCCACGGTGAACATGGCGATCGTGAGAAGTTTCCGATTCTCTACTACACCTTCATTGCCATGACAGGATTGCTGATCAGTACCTTTGCCGTGTTCTGGATCCACACCCTGCTCTGGATGTTCCGCGGCTTCGTTGAGAACCGCGAAAAGCAGCAGGCCCTTATCCATGGTCACGTAGAGCACCACATCCCTGATGGCCACAAGGTTTATCGCCGCTTTACCAAGCGTCACATCTTCCTGCATCTCCTGGTCATCGTCAGCTTCCTTCTGCTGTCGCTCTCGGGTCTACCGCTCAAGTTCAGCGACCAGCACTGGGCCAAGTTCATGATGGACCATATCTTCGGCCACTCGGCCAATGCCGCTCTCGTTCACCGGATCGGCGCGGGCATTACCTTCGTCTATTTTGCCGGTGCCATCATCCTGAGTATCCACTTCCTCTTCATCCGGAAGGATCTCCCGGGCAACGTCCTCCAGCGGCTCTTTGGCCCTGATTCGCTTATGCCGAACTTCCGCGACATCAAGGATGTGGCCGGCATGGTCCGCTGGTTCCTCTTCCGGGGGCCGAAACCGACCTTCGAGCGGTGGACCTACTGGGAGAAATTCGACTTCATCGCGGTCTTCTGGGGTATGTTCGCCATCGGCGGCTCGGGCCTGATGCTCTGGTTCCCCGAGTTCTTCGGCAGCTTCCTCCCCGGCTGGATGTTCAACGTGGCTACCATCGTCCACTCGGACGAGGCGCTGCTCGCTACCGGCTTCATCTTCACCGTCCACTTCTTCAACACCCACGGACGGCCTGAGAAGTTCCCCATGGACTTCGTAATCTTCAACGGTCAGATGCCGAAGCATGAATTCATCGAGGAGCGTGGCGACCAATGGAAGCGCTACGAGGAGATGGGAATCACCGAGAAGTTTGCCGCTAAGAAGACCAGTGGCGTTGCCTATGACTTCATCGTAAAGACCTTTGGCTTTGCGGCTGTCACTATCGGGCTGATGCTCGTTGTTCTCATGCTCTTTGCGTTCCTTTCTGGCGGATCTCACTGATCATACATATCCGCGTGATATGACTGAGAGGGGTGTCGGATTTCCGGCACCCCTTTTTTGCGTCCCTGCTGTGAGCAATGATGGCGTTCCAACGCAAAAAGGGCCTACGGCAAATACCGTAAGCCCTTTTGAGTTTTGGTGGAGATGAACGGGATCGAACCGTCGACCTACGCGTTGCGAACGCGTCGCTCTCCCAGCTGAGCTACATCCCCGTATCGGTGTGGCAGAAACTCTGTAATTTAGCAGTCTCTATATACATGAATCAGAAATTATTGAAAAGGGGTAAATTGCGGGGTGATGGGGATCGTGACAATGAACTCGGCACCTTTATCCTCGCGGTTTCTGACTTCGATTCTGCCGCAGTGGTTCGTGATGATCTTGTGGGCGATGGCGAGACCGAGACCGGTTCCGGTGTCCTTTGTGGTGAAGAAGGGGGTGAAGATGGAGGGTATCACCTCTGGGGAGATTCCGCTTCCCGTGTCTGCCACAGATACCGACACGGCATTCTGTCCTTCTAGGGTTCCGGGTCTCGTCTCGATGGAAAGGGTTCCCCCCTCGTCCATTACCTCGTGGGCGTTGCAAAAAAGGTTGATGAAAACGTGTCGAAGCTGCTGGCAATCGCCGAGGAGGGAGGGAAGGCGTGACGCATACTGCGTCTCTATGCGGATTTTCTTCTCTTCGAGGGTCATGGCCACTACGGCCAGGGCATCGCTTACGATCTGGTTGACACTGCACCGGCCGTAGCAGATGGTGGTCTTCTTCGAGAAAAAGAGGATGTCGGTCAGCATGCTTTCCAGGTGCTGCACTTCCCGGGTAATGAGGTCTGCGTACTCCCATTCCTCCGAGTCGGCGGGGAGCCGCTTTTTGAGGCGACCGGCAAAGCCGCCCACGGAGACGAGGGGGTTCTTGAGCTCGTGGGCTATGGCGGCGGCCATCTTGCCTATGGCGGCAAGTTTCTCGCCCTGAAGGAGGCGCTCCTGGGCATCGTGGAGGTTTCTGCTGGAGTCCTCAAGTCTGTTGAAGAGGATCGAGTTCTCTATTGCCATGCCGGCCTGGTTGGCGAAGAGCTGAAGAGTTTCCAGGTCGCAGGGGTCAAGGGCGCGGCCACTGGGATGGTTGTCCACGACGATGGCACCCACAACCCGGTCTTGGGCGATGAGGGGGGCAACGGCAAAGGGCAGGGAACCGAAGCGTTTGATGAAGCTGCGGTCAATGGGAACCTCTTTCCGGGGAGCCGAGACGTGGATGAGCTGCTTGTCGAGCACTGCGCGGGATATGATGTTTTTGCTGCGGTCAAGGGGGAGTCGTGTTGCCTTTACGAGCTTGCAGAACTCCGACTCTTGCAGGTGTTCGATTGCATCGTCATGTATCTCTGCCCCATCCTGGGCACTGCTGTGGCCTTGGTCGGCGCCGGTTCCCCCGATCAGTCCGGTCATCCCCTGGAGAACACCGGTTCGCTCGTTGAGCAGGAAAAGCATTGCCCGGTCGAACAGCGGAGTCGATTCGCTGGTGAGTGAGGAAAGAATCAGGTGGACGAGCCGGTTGAGCTTGATGGTGGACAGCATCGCATTGCTGATGCGGTGAAGGAAGGAGAGTTCATTGAGCCGCTTTGACGTGACTTCCAGCTGTCGCATGCAGCGGATGACGCTGGCGGATATCGTCAGGAGGGTCTGGAGCAGGTCGCGTTCTCTGTCGTCGAGGGGGTCGTTTCGCTGCAGTCCGAGGGTCAGTATGGCGGCTACGCGATCATGGTCGAGGATGGGGAATGCGGCAATTTGACGTTCGTTGCCGATAAACGGTTCATCGGGGTGAAGGGACGTGATTCCCCGTCGCAGGGGGCGGGCATGGTTGGCACATCGACCGGCGATTCCCTTGCCGAAGGGAATCCTGCAGCCATGGGAATCGTCCGGAAGCAGGGTCGATATCTTTTCCTTGAGGTAGCGACCCTCGTCGTCGGCGAGATAGATGGTGGCCGTGAGACTGCGGAATGCCTCAGCGATGAGTTGTGAGAGGGCCTTGAGCCTTACCCGGTGGGTCTGCTCTGTGGCGTTGGCTATCCGAACCCCACTGCTCACCATCCTGTAGTGATCTTGAACAGACATCCAGACTCCAAGGCAACTTGGGGGGACTTATCGGGCGGGGGTCAGGGATGTCGTTCCTTCCGCTCCTGGTCCATCTTGCAGTCGATGCAGAGGGTGGTGACCGGTCGGGCCTTGAGGCGTCCCTCTCCGATTTCCTCGCCGCACACTTCGCAGGTGCCGAAGCTCTCGTCGTCAATCCGCTCGAGGGCCTCCCGGATCTTGTTGATCAACTTGCGCTCCCGGTCCCTGATGCGCAGTTCGAAACTGCGATCCGACTCCTGGGTGGCCCGGTCGGTGGGGTCGGGAAAGTTGGTGGAGTCCACAGTCATTTCGGAGACAGTCTTTCCCGCCTCGTCCAGAAGGGTGCGCATCTCCTCATTAAGGATGGTTCTGAAGTATTCGAGCTTCTCCTTGTCCATGCCATGGTCTCCCTTATGAACGTAAATCTGTTAAAGAGTAAGAAAAATAAGCGTTCAAGTAAAGAAAAAAGTACTCAAGGGACACCCTTAAGAGGCTACAGAAGCTGCTCCAGTGCTTCTGCCACTGATGTTACCCCAACAATATCCATCTCTTTTACCTTTGTTACCTGTTTGAGGCTTCCCGCGGGAATGATGGCACGGGTGAAGCCGAGCTTTGCCGCTTCCCTCACCCGGATCTCGGGCTGGGTTATGGCACGAACTTCTCCGGCCAGACCCACTTCGCCGATGATGACGGTCTGGGGGGCAATGGCCTTGTCGAGGTGGCTGGAGGCGAGGGCGGCCACCATGCCGAGGTCCGCTGCCGGCTCGCCGACCCGGGCACCACCGGCGGCGTTCAGGAAGATGTCCTGGCCGGCCATGTGCAGACCGACCTTTTTGTCGAGGACGGCCACCAGGAGCGCGAGTCGGTTGGCATCGACCCCCAGGGTTGTGCGTCGCGGTACCCCCAGGGAAGAGGGGGTCACCAGGGCCTGAAGTTCCACCAGAAGGGGACGGCTCCCTTCAATGGTGGTGACCACGGCGGAGCCGGAGACCCCGAGAGGGCGCTCGGAGAGAAAGAGTTCCGAGGGGTTGCGCACCTCGCAGAGCCCCCCCTCCTTCATCTCGAAGACTCCGATTTCGTTGGTTGAGCCGAAGCGGTTTTTGACCGCCCTGAGGATGCGGAAGGCGTGGCCCCGGTCCCCCTCGAAGGAGAGGACCGTGTCAACCATGTGTTCGAGTACCCGGGGGCCTGCCAGGGAGCCGTCCTTGGTGACATGTCCGACAATGAAGATGGGGATGGAGCTCCGTTTGGCGGCAACGATGAGCCTTCCCGCAGATTCCCGGACCTGGCTCACGCTTCCGGGGGCTGACTCCAGGCCGGCGGCGTACATGGTCTGGATGGAGTCGATGACCACGGCACGGGGACGGACTGCGTCGATCTGGGCCAAAATCGCTTCAAGTCCCGTTTCGGCCAGAATCAGGAGTTCCTTGGCCCGGATGCCGAGTCGTTCCCCCCGCAGTCGGGTCTGACGGGCCGATTCCTCGCCGGAGACGTAGAGGGCTGGTCCGGCAGTTTGGGCAAGGTGTTCCATGACTTGCAGCAGGAGGGTAGACTTCCCGATGCCGGGGTCGCCACCGATCAGGATAACGGAACCGGCCACGAGGCCACCCCCCAGAACCCGGTCGAACTCGGAGATGCCGCAGGAGAGCCGCGCCTCGGCCTCGCATGCCACATCGCAGATCGAAACCGGCGCCGAGCCGGCATGGGAGGCTGCGACCGTCCCCTTTGATCGGCTTCTGACTTCCTCCACGAGGCTGTTCCAGGCGGCACAGTCGGGGCAGCGGCCGAGCCATTTTGCCGACTGGTAGCCGCAACTCTGGCATACGTACAGGGTGGTGTGTTTCAAGGCGTCATCTCCTCCGGGCCGGCGGCATGGAGTGGGTCACAGTCGCCGATTTACCGTTGCTATTAGCTGCATTGCTGTGGCATTAGTAGCAGAATTCGCCAGGAACAACAACCGACTCCGTCTCCGGCGGCGGCTGCCATGCCGCCTGCCCAGAAAGGAAGCATATGAAGCTGAATGTGAAAGCCGCTCTCCTCTCCGCGTTCGTCCTGCCGGGCCTCGGCCAGGTTGTGCGGGGGGAGCGGGTGAAGGGGGGAATTCTTCTGGTTCTTTCCAACCTCTTCGTCCTGGCAGCCCTCTTTTTGGTCCTCAAGGGGATGGGGCCGGTTCTGGTGGAGGCCAAGCTGAATGGCACAGTCGATGCAATAAATCTGTCACAGAAGCTTGCTGCCGGCGCACCCGCCGCGAAAACGCTCCTGGCCTGTTTTGCAGCACTGTGGTGTTACGCCGTCATCGACGCTCTCTTTGGCCGGGGCAACCGGAGCTGAAATTGGTTTTGACAGCATTGCGTCCGGTGTGAGAAACTCAGCGTTAATACACAGTCAGGCCCCCTTTGGAATAAGGGCTTATCTGTTCAAGGATGGAGCAACGCATGATCTATTCGGAAGTCTTGGCAACCGGTGGGAGCGTCCCCGAGCGGATCGTCCCCAATGATTATTTCAGCTATCTGGTGGAAGACGCCCACACCTGGATCGAGTCGCGCACCGGGATTCGGGAACGCCGCTTCGCCGCCCCCGAGGTGGCCACGTCCGACCTTGCCACCGAAGCTGCCCGTAATGCCCTCGCCATGGCGGGAATGGAGCCCGGCGAACTCGATTGCATCATCGTTGCCACCTCAACCCCTGACATGTGTCTCCCCGCCACGGCGTGCGTGGTCCAGAAGAACATCGGGGCGGTGAACGCCGTGGCTTTCGACATGAACGCCGTCTGCAGCGGCTTCATCTTCGCCGTGGAAACCGCCGACAATTTCATCCGCTCCGGCAAGTACCAGCGGGTCATGGTGATCGGTGCGGACACCTACTCGAAGATTCTCGACTTTCAGGACAAGGGAACGTGCCCGCTCTTCGGTGACGGTGCCGGCGCCCTCATCCTCGGCAGGACCGGGGAGAAGAAGGGCATCCTCCAGAGTGTCATTAAAAGCGACGGCAAGGGGTGGGAGCTGATCCAGGTCCCTTCCTCCGGCTCCAGGAAACCGGTCACTGCCGAGACCATCACCCAGCGGGAAAACTTTTTCTACATGGCGGGAAAGCAGGTTTTTGTCTTCGCCACCGACGTGATCCCCCGCATCATCGAGGATGTGACAAGCACGGCCGGGGTCGGGGTCGACGAGATCGACTACATCATTCCCCACCAGGCGAATGTGCGGATCATTGATTTCATCTCGAAGAAAACCGGCCTGGGCAAGGAGCGGTTCCTCCTCAACCTGCACCGCTACGGCAACACTGCCGCTGCCTCGGTGGGGCTGGCCCTGGACGAGAACCTCCGCAACGGCACCATCAAGCCGGGAAGCCTGATCCTCATCATGGGGTTCGGTGGCGGGCTTTCCTGGGGCGGGGCGCTCATCCGCTTTTGATCCCTGCAAGTCCTTCGCCGGCCGGCATCACTGAGAGGCCGGCTTCGGCGAGAATCTCCGCATGAAGTTCCGGCGGCGCGAGCCGTTTCCATCCATGGTGGAAACGGTCCGCTGCCAGCAGCATCCCTCCCGGAGAGAGGCGGTGTGCCAGTTCAGCCACCACCCTCCTCAGCGCTTCCCGCCTGTTCACGAACGGTCCGCCGAGTATCCCGTTGCAGATGATGATGTCATAGCGTTTGCCGGTTCCGGCATCAGTCAGGTCTTCGACGGCAAAGGAGATGGCGTCGAGTGCGCCGGCAGTGCCGAGTTCCGCCCTGAAGCGGCGGCAGGTTTCCTGGCGGGGCGGGTCGTGGGGAAAGCAGCCGTGGACGGCGGTGAAGATTTCCAGGGGCTCCCGGCTGGTGCCGCGAATGCAGAAGGATTGGGGGGCGAAGCCGGCATTCAGTAGGAGTCGAGCGAGGCCGTAGGTCCCTTCGCCGGCGCCGCAGGCGGCATCGAGACAGCGCAGAGGACGGGAGAACTGTTGCTCTTTGAGCCAACGCTGAAGGAATGCCGACTGGCCGGGGTAGCGGTCGAAGCTTGCCCCGTGGCGGCGGGGAACGAGGAGAGAGAAGAGAAACTGTTGCCGGAGGTTGCCATCGGCCGCCAGGCGTGCCAGGAGCCGGGAGGGGTTAACCTCCTGGAAGGGCGAGTCGAGCCGCTCCAGGCAGTCGAGCCAGGAAGCGGAAGTCTGGAGCGGTGTCCCATCGAAGCTGAAGGGGAGATGGAGAGTGCGGCTGAGGAGGCGGCGGAAGGCCCGCCGGATCCCGTGCAGGGGGAGCAACGCCTCGGTCATTCCCCGCATCTCAGGGGAGATGGCAAGGCCCGGTCCCCAGAGGCCGAAGGGTACCGTTGCGGCGTAGGTGCTGAACTGCATATGGAGGAGTTCGACACGTCGGTTGATGTCTTTGTCTACGATGGGGCCACCGGTGAAGATGCCGTCAAGGTGTCGCTGTGTTTCCGCCTCGTCGGTCACGGGGTGTGTGTGTGAGAACGTTCGCGGCAGGGTGCGCGCGTCAGCAGTGTGAGGGGGACAGGGACTATGCATTGGACCGCCGGACCAGGAACGTTGCGGAGATATCACGCTGATTCTAGCGCCGGTCTTGACTGCTGTCCAGGGGAGGTTTCCCGTCATGCCTTCGGTGGCGGGTCCCGTTGGAGGAGTGGATGAGGGGAGTGACGCTCTTTGCCAGGGTAGCGGCATCCGCCCTTTTCCCGGCCAACAAAACGGATGACAATATCCCCGTGCCCGTCGTCCGGTCTTTCAGTTTTTCACCGGCGGGCTTTACGGTGGTTGAGCCGTCCCAGGTTTCCCGCTATCTCGCCGAGCCGGGCCGCGCTGTTGACTGCCGGGGCGAGCTTGCGCTCTTTTTCCCCCATTGCCCGGCCCTCGCCGCACCATTCCTGCTTTTTCGCCTCAAGCGCCTCGGTTTTTCCCGCTGCCGCGTCCGCGTCCTGCCGGAGGGGCTTGCCCTGACGGCCCGGCGCTGAAACCTGCCCGACTCATCCCGCTATCCTGGCAATCTCGGGGCCGATCTGGGAGAGCGGCAGGACGGTGTCGGCGACCTTTCCTTCGATGCAGGCCCGGGGCATCCCGTAGATGGTGGAGGTTGCCTCGTCCTGGACGATGGTTCCTCCTCCTTTCTCTTTCAGGTGCTTCATCCCCTTGAACCCGTCCGCTCCCATTCCGGTGAGGATAACTCCAAGGAGTGACCCGTTGGCGACGTCGGCAAAGCTCGTCAGCATGTGGTCCACCGACGGCACGTAGATGTACTGGGGACATTCGGCGGTGGAGATGGTACGGATGGCGATGCCGCTCCCCTGGCGCACCAGGGCGGTGTGTTTCCCGCCCGGGGTTACCAGAACAACCCCTGGCTGCACGATGTCGCCGTCGTTGGCCTCCTTGACCTGGAGGGAGCATTTGGTGTTGAGGCGCTCCGCATAGGGACCGGTGAACGCCTTGGGCATGTGGATGGCCACGACGATGCCGTGGGGGAAGGTGCCCGGTATACGGCCCAAAACCTCCTGGATGGCGACGGGACCGCCGGTGGAGGCGCCGATTCCCACGTACTGGAACTTCTGTCCGGCTGGCCGCGCAATGGGGCGGGACGGGACGACGATGCGGGGAGTGCTCGCCGCTGCAGCCACGCTCCTGCCGAGAAAGGAACCTGCCGAGCCTTTCACTTTCCTCAGGAGGTCCTCCCGGAATGCCCTCTGGGCATCGGCGCTGTCGGTGACGTTTTTCGGGATGTAGTCGATGGCTCCTGCGTCCAGGGCGTCGAAGGTGGCCTTGGCTCCCTCGCAGGTGAGGGTGGAGACCATAATCACCCGTGTCGGGCACTTGGCCATGACCTGCCGCAGAGCCGAGATGCCGTCCAGCCGGGGCATCTCGATGTCCATGGTGATCAGGTCCGGCTTGAGATTGTGGGCCTTTTCGACCCCTTCCACGCCGTCCGCTGCCACCCCGACCACCTCGATGCCCGGGTCTTTCTCCAGCACGTTCCGGATTACCATGCGCATGAACGACGAGTCGTCAACGACGAGGACGCGCAGTTTTCGTGCCTGATTCGGAATCATAGTCATCCGTCACCTGTCCTTAAAAATGTTCCTGACTAGTTCCTGGATCTCCTCCACACGGTCATCCAGTTCGTAGCAGAATCGTTCCACGTCGAAGTTGGCCAGCTTTGCCCCCGCCCCCTGGACCATTTCCCAGGCGGGCTCATCGGCCAGTGAGAAGCTTGCCCAGTCCTTTCCGCCGTAGTCCAGCTCACGGACGGTGCAGAAGAGGTCGGCCAGATTGACGATGGCGGTGAGACGCGGTGCGTTCTTTGCCTCCTGGGGGTTGTGGTGGCAGGCGATAACCTCGCAATAGTCCTCGGGGAAATGCCATTCCCGGGCGATGCAGAGACCGATCTCGCTGTGGGTCGTGCCGAGGGCCGCTTCCTCCGCATCAACCAACTTCAGGGGCTTGTCCTTGATGCTGTCGACGATTGCCTGGAATTCGTCCTTCAGGTAGTAGCTGAGAAAAACCTCGCCGATATCGTGGATGATCCCACCGATATAGGCCTTCTCCGCGTCGTGGTACCCGACCTTCTCGGCAATGATCTTGGCTACGATACCTACTCCGAAGGAGTGTTCCCAGAAGGGTTTTATCCCCAGGACCCCGTCCCTTCCCTCGAACCCGGAGATGAAGGAACAGGTGAGGATGAACTCCCGTATGTGGCGAAGTCCCAGATAGACCAGAGCCCCCTTGAGGGACGTGATCTCGTGGGAGGGTCGGTAGAGGGGGGAGTTGACCATTTTCAGGACCCGGGCAGCCATGACCTGGTCCGAGAGGATCAGCTCGGCCACCTGGTCGACGTCAACGTCAGGCTGGTCCAGGAGCGACAGGACCTTGGTGGCGACGGCGGGGATGGTGGGAAGGTCGGCCATCCCCTTGATGAGCGCAGCCGCTCTTTCCATTTTGCTGGTAGTTTCCACGCTATCCTCACCACCTTTCATTTTTTGTAGGCGAATCCACCGGGGAAATGGATCGTCTTGAACTTGTCGTTCACGCCGTGCAGGGATTCCGATTGCCCTACGAAGAAATAGCCATAGGGCTGGAGGTTGTTGTAGAAGTGCTGCACCACCTTGGTCTTGGAGGCCAGGTCGAAGTAGATCAGGACGTTGGCGCAGAAGATGAAATCGAAGCTCTTCATGAAGACCATTTTGGCGTCTTCATAGAGGTTCAGGTGGTTGAAGCTGACCAGCTTTTTCACCTCGGGAGAGAGCACGAAGCGGCCCCCCGCCTCCTCGCGGAAGTACTTTTTGAGGTAGAATTCGGGAGTGTTGCGCACCGCATAGGAGTTGTAGACCCCTTCGCGGGCCTGGGCCAGCACCGTCTCGTTGATGTCGGTGCCGACGATCTCGATGATCCAGTCCTTGAGGACCGTGGCCCGCTTCTCAAGAAGCATCATGGCCATGGTGTAGGCCTCTTCGCCTGAGGATGACCCGGCGCTCCATATCCTGAGCTTGCGGAATCCTATTTTCCCCTTGGTGGCTATGATCTCGGGCAGGAACACGGTTTCCAGGGCCTTCAGCTGGGGAGGGTTGCGGAAGAAGCAGGTTTCATTGGTGGTGACCTCGTCCAGAAGCCGCGTCAGTTCCTCCGACCTTCCTGCGCCACTCTTCAGAAGAGCCAGGTAGCCGGTAAGCCCCGCTACCTTGGTCACCTCGATACGGCGAGCCAGGCGGCTTTCAAGGAAGTACTTCTTGCTCGTGTGGAAGTAGATTCCACAGTGGTTGTATATGAAGTCCCTGAGGACCTCGAAATCTTTGTCAGAGAGTTTCACGCGTACCCCTCATCTGGTGAAATCGGTTGTGCTGTTCCGGTTGACTCACGCTGCAATCCTTCCGCCGCCGTCGCTGCTTTCCAGGAGTCCTGCCGGGTCGATGATGAGGGTTACCCGGCCATCGCCCAGGATAGTGGAACCGGCGATGCCGGGAAGGTTCGCAAGGTACTTGCCCAGGGACTTGATCGCCACTTCCTGCTGTCCCAGGAGCCGTGAAACCACCAGGCCCACCCGCTTCTCGGCAACCCCCACGATCACCACGTAGCAGGCGATGCGGCTCCGTTCGCTTGGCTGAACGTTGAAGACTTTCTGCAGGCGCATCAGCGGCAGGACCGAGTCCCGCAGCTTCAGCACCTCCTGGCCGCCGATGGTGTGGAACTCCCTCTCCTCCACCCGCAGCGTTTCCAGTACTGCCGCCAGCGGTATAGAGTAGGTCTCCTCCTCCACCTCAACGAGCAGGGACTGGATGATTGCCAGCGTCAGCGGCAGCTTCAGGATGAACTCTGACCCCTGGCCCAGCTCGCTCTTGATGTCGATGATCCCGTTCAGCTTCTTGATGTTGGTCCGGACCACGTCCATGCCGACGCCGCGCCCCGAAAGGTCGGTGGCCTTCTCCTTCGTTGAGAAGCCCGGCAGGAAGATGAGATCCAGAATTTCCCGCTGTCCCATGGCGGCCAGCTGCTCATCGGTGATGAGCCCCTTTTCCCGGGCCTTCCGCGCGATCCGGTCCGGGTCGATCCCCCGGCCGTTGTCCTTGATGCTGATGACGATCTGGTTCCCTTCGTGGGCCGCCGAGAGAACAAGCGTTCCCTTGCGGGTCTTGCCGGTGGCTGTCCGCTCGTCGGGAGTTTCCAGGCCGTGATCCATGGCGTTGCGGATCAGGTGGATGAGCGGATCGCCGATCTCGTCGACCACCGAACGGTCCAGTTCGGTCTCCTCGCCGAGGATCACCAGGTCCACTTCCTTGCCCAGGTCGCGGGCCATGTTACGGACGATGCGGGGGAATTTCTTGAAGACCTTTTCCACCGGGATCATGCGCATCTTGAGGACCTGCATCTGCAGTTCCGAGGTGACAAAGCTGATCCGCTTCGAGAGTTTGCTGAATTCCTCGCCGAAGACGGCACCGCCGTTCGTGTTTTCCCCATGCCCCTGATAGTCGGTGTTCAGCTGCATCATCCGGTTGCGCTCGAGCACCAGTTCCCCCACCTGGTTCATCAGGTCGTCAAGCCGCTTCACGTCCACTCGCACCGTGGAGTTGTCCGACAGGTCGTCCACCTTCTTGTCGGCATCCTTTGGAGGGGCCGGCGCGTTTTTGACCTGTGGCGTTGCTTCAGAAGCCTTGACCGGGGCCGATGCCTGGACAGGCGGCGTCTCTGGTGCGGCTTGGGCCGCCGGCTCCGCAGAAGGAGGCTCCGGTGTCGGCACTGCTGCGGAGACCTCGGAGCTGGCGGGCTTCAGTACCGTCGCCTCCTTGGCGTTCTCCGAGAGGAACGGGAGCAACTTGGCTATGGTGTCGTCGATCTCGCGGTCAATGATGTCGCCACCCTTGATGTCGCTCACCAGAAGCTTGACCAGATCCACGGCCTCAAGGATCACGTCCATGATCTCCGGCGTCACCACCAACTCGCCACGACGCAGCCGGTTGAGCACATCCTCGGTCTTGTGGGTCACCTTCACCAGCAGCTCGAACCCGAGAAAGCTCGACGCTCCCTTGACCGTGTGGATCGACCGGAAAATGCCGTTCATCAGGTCGGTGTCTGACGGGGTCTTCTCCAGGGCCACCAAGTCGTCATCAAGCTTTTCGAGGAGCTCGGTCGTCTCGGTCAAAAATCCTTCCAGGAGTTCCTGGTCTTCGCATTCAATCGCCATGGGCACTACTCCTCACGAGAATGTACGGCTTCACGCCGGGTCCATCCGGCGCGACAGTGCTCTATAAGCCTCAATGGTTACATGACGCCGGAAAACATCTGACGTTCTTCTCTCGAGATCAGTTTTTCCAGGTCGAGGAAGAAGAGCAGCCGTTCGGTCTGGTTGATGACCCCCGACAGGCACTCCTGCTCCACGGCGCTGTTCACAACGGCCGGCGGAGGCTGGATCTCGCTCTCGGAGATTCGGATTACCTCGGAGACCGCATCCACCACGAACCCCATGAGTTCGCCCTCCATGTCCATCACCATGATCCGGGTCTGGCTGGTGGTCTCCCCGTCCGGCAGTCCGAAGCGCATCCGCATGGAGATGATCGGAATGACCTTCCCCCGCAGATTGATGACCCCTTCAATATAGTTAGGGGTGTTGGGTACGCGCGTGATGCTGGGCATCCGGATGATCTCGCGGACCTTCAGGACGTTCACCCCATACTCCTCCTGATCCAGCTTGAAGCTCACCAGCTGGATCAACTCGCTTCTCGATTCCTCCATCTTGGGCTGCAGTGCTGTCTCCATGGTCCATTTCCTCCTTGTGCGTTCCGAATGAACGGAAAAAGTTTCAGTGACCTGTCCTGATGAGAGGGTAAGATAGGGACCCCTCCGTTGCAAAGAGTGTTCTCGCCGGGTCGGCTGCCGCTTTTCAAGCTGTCTGAGGCAGCGGAAAGCGGGGCCTCAAGACTTCAGTAGCTGTGCATTTATATTAATCGGCGCAAGCGAGGAAAATTTTAACTTTTTTTTCAGGGGGCAGAAATTGCCCTGTCCGTCGCGAAGGATGAGAGTCTGTGCCTCAGCTGGCAAGGATGGTGTTCAGGGTGTTTCTGACAGAGTCGGCATTCCATTGACACGGGCAGTCAAACCTGTCAGCAGGCAACGTACCCTTGTCTGAGGAGGGCGATAGCGGTGTGGTCGGGGAGAAGGCAGCGCCCGATCAAAAATATTAAACGGGGCGTCGTCATTTTGTTGACTTCAGTCATAATTATGACTAAGATTGCTTCTCGCACCGGAGCACCACGTTCCGGGCTGTTCGAGCGCCCAGGGGAGACCATGGAGACATCGAGACTACTCATTGCAGATGACGACAAAAAAACGCGGGATTTTGTTGCGGCGTTTCTCAAGTACAAGGGGTACGACGTGCTCCAGGCCTGTGACGGACAGGACGCCCTCGACAAGCTTGAGACCGAGGAGGTTCACCTCGTTATCACCGATTTGATGATGCCGCGGGTCAACGGCCTTGAGTTTGTCAAAAAACTGAAAGCCATGCGGCCAGGTACCGTCATCATTGCATACAGCGCCTTCGGTAACCATGAAATGGCCTCCAATCTCCTCAAGGCGGGAGTCTTCTTCTACCTGGAGAAGCCGTTCAACCTGGATGAACTGGAAACCCACGTAAAACGAGGTCTGGAGCACCAGTCGCTCCAGAGCCAGACCTACCGCAGCAAGCCCGCCATCAAGAACCGCTCGCTCATTCCCAACATCATTGGTGAAAGTGCCAAGATGCTGTCACTCTACGAACTCGTCGAGAAAGTGGCCGAATCCGACGCCACCGTCCTCATTCAGGGAGAGTCGGGGACCGGAAAGGAACTGGTCGCCCGCGCCGTTCACGATCTCAGCACTCGAAAGACGCGCAATTTCGTTCCGGTCAACTGCGCCGCCATTCCCGACGAGCTCCTTGAGAGTGAGCTCTTTGGCCATGTGAAAGGCTCATTCACCGGTGCCATTGCCAACCGGATCGGCCGGTTCGAGATGGCCGACCGGGGTACCTTGTTCCTTGACGAGATCGGCGACATGAAGCCGAATCTCCAGGTGAAACTTCTGCGGGTCCTTCAGAACCGGGAACTCGAGCCGGTTGGCGCCACCCGCTCCAAAAAGGTCGACGTGCGGATCATCGCCGCCACCCACCAGAACCTGGAAAAGCTCGTCGCCACCAAGGCGTTCCGCGAGGATCTCTACTACCGCCTCTCGGTCATCCCCGTCTTCATTCCGCCCCTTCGCGAGCGTAGGGACGATATTCCGCTCCTGGTCAATTCCTTCCTGGAGCGGTTCAACCGCAACAAAAAGAGCAAGGTCAAGGGGATCGACAGTGATGCCATGGATTTTCTCTGTGGCTATGAGTGGCCCGGCAACGTCCGCGAGTTGGAAAACCTCGTGGAGCGCCTCGTGATCCTCAAGGGCTTCGGCACCATCGGTGTCAGGGATTTGCCCGAAAAGTTCACCGGTGTCACGCTTGCCGCTCCAGCCGAGAGTCTGGCGCTGCCCGATTCCGGCATCTGCCTCAACACCGTCGTTGAAGAATTCGAGAATGGCCTGATTCTTCAGGCCCTCAAGAAAACCGGCGGCAACAAGAAAGAAGCGGCATTGCTCCTGAATCTCAAGCGGACCACCCTCATCGAAAAACTCAAAAAGAGAAAGCTCGACTCGATTGCCACACCTTTTGCATAAGATGTGGTCATGCTTATCGATACGCTTTCCACACGTCCCCCCACGAACGAATCTTCGCCCCTGAAGGAGCGGACTGCCCCCGCCTTCCCGGAAAGCGCCACCGCCTTCGACGCGTTGCTTGCCACCCGCCGCGGGAGCGGGCGTGTGGAAGACGCACGTGCGACAGCCATGGCCGCTGCCGAGCTCCTCAAACTTGACATGATGCGGAGCGCCCTCTCCTTTGACGAGGCTGGCGCCGAGTCCCGCCCGCCCGTCACGGGCCGTGCCGCTGAGCTCGTAATCAAGAGCTTCACCGACAACGTTCGTAGCCCTGACGCCGCACCGCAGTCCGCCAGCGTGCCCGCTGCCCCGGTTTCAGTAGCTCGGCCCCTGGAGGCTAATGATGCCACCGGGCTCGAGGATCTGGTCAACCGTGCCTCCCGGCGCTACGGTGTTGAGGTCAGTCTCATCAAGGCAGTCATCAAGGCGGAGAGCAACTTCAACCCCAGTGCCGTCTCCCGTGTGGGTGCCCAGGGGCTCATGCAGCTCATGCCTGCCACCGCAAGGGGGCTTGGCGTCACCAATGCCTTTGACCCCGAGCAGAACGTCATGGCGGGGACCAGGTTTCTCAAGGATCTCCTGGGCCGCTACGGCGGAAATGTGGATAAGGCCCTGGCTGCCTACAACTGGGGGCCGGGAAACGTCGACCGCAAACCCCATCTGCTGCCGCGGGAAACCCGTGATTATCTTGCCAAGGTGAAGGACTACTACGCCCAGTACGCATAAAGCGCGAAACGAGCGCATACGAACGAAAAGACGGCCCGGGACAGATCTTGGGCCGTCTTTTCGTGTGCATGATAATCCGACAAACTGATCGAGCCGAGGTGCCCCACATGAACCGTCTCGAGGTCCTGGTGGTGGCGCGTGAAGTCAAAACGATTGCCGACGAGGTGATCGGCGTCAGGGGTGGCAAGCATGGCAAACTGGTGATGCCAGCTACTGGTGAATGTTTGTTTTGATGGAGGGGGCGAGCGCTGTGGGCGCCTGCCCTTGATTCATTCGAAAGGATGGATGGTTCAGTGCTGGTGCTCGTGAGGTTCTTTCTCGTGACTAGGATGAGAGTGCTCATGGGCGCCATGCTTGCCGGCCTCATGCTCATGGTCATGGGCGGCGTGTCCTGCCCCGTGGCTGTGTACGTGCTCGTGCTCGTGGCCGTGGGGATGCTCGTGCAGATGGCTGTGGGGGTGGCTGTGAGTTGTTCCATCGTGGCTGTGGGGATGCTCGTGTTCGTGCTGGTGCTTGTGGGTATGCTCATGACTATGCTTATGAGTCCCTTCCATGGCTTTCCTCCCTTGAACAGCATGGTTTTGCTTCCTGTCTCAACTATACAGCCATCAAGCGCAGCTTGCAACTATCCAAACTAATTGATAATTTGTGCGAAATCCCGCGCATGGATTCCTGGTTCGTGCTACCGAAAGCGCAGTCATTGGGCGCCGGAGAGTCCAGTCTGCCCTAGGGAATCAAGAGCATGGTAAGGAAAAAGTTGGCTGGGTGACGCAGCGCGTCAGGTTCACCACCAAGGTTCCTTCTCAAGGCATGCGATATGGCGGCGAAAACCTCTGGAGAAGATCTGGGGTGGCGATCTGAGGGGGATGTTCTGCAGAAAAGTGGCCAGGGAGGCCCGAGTAAATAAGAGGGCCGTCATTGGCCGGCAGTGAAGAAAAAAGCCCTTCCGCTTGCAGGTGGAAGGGCTTCATTGTTGGCGTCCCCTGCCGGATTTGAACCGGCGTCGCCGCCGTGAAAGGGCGGTGTCCTGGGCCGGGCTAGACGAAGGGGACAAGGTCTGCTTTCGCGGCTGATGCTACCTATCTGCTACATATTTCAGCCAGCGAAAGAAAAAGGGTTACGGCTAGTTGGCGTAACCCTTTGTTTTTGGTTGGTGAGCCGCGTTGGGATCGAACCAACGACCACCTGATTAAAAGTCAGGTGCTCTACCATCTGAGCTAGCGGCTCCCGAAAGAGAAAACGATTATTACCAAACAACGACAGGCGCGTCAAGCTAAAATTGTGCGCCCGCCGGATTTTTTTAGGCGAAGGGGTTCCGGAGCGTGATCGTCTGATCGCGACGCGGTCCCACCGACACAAGGACGATGGGGCAGCCGATCAGCTCTTCGAGGCGCCGGACATACTGCTTCGCCGTTTCCGGCAGCTCGTCGAAACTGCGCGCACCGCAGATATCGCTCTTCCAGCCGGGCATCTCCTCGTAGACCGGCTGGCACTTTTCGAAGACCGCAAGGTTGGCGGGGAGGTCCGTGAGGGTTTTGCCGTCATGGGTGTAGCCGGTGCAGATCCTGATGGTGTCGAAGTCGTTCAGTACATCCAGTTTGGTGATGGCCACACCGGTGAGACCGTTGACCCGAACCGCGTAGCGCACCACCATGGCGTCGAACCAGCCGCACCGCCGCGGTCTGCCGGTGGTGGAGCCGAATTCGTTGCCGGCCTGGCGCAGCCTTTCGCCTTCGGCATCCAGGAGCTCGGTCGGGAAGGGGCCGCTGCCGACCCTCGTCACGTACGCCTTGGAGATGCCAATGATCTCGTTGATGGTCCTGGGGCTTACACCGCTTCCCGTGGCGGCTCCCCCGGCGCAGGTGGAGGAAGAGGTCACGAACGGATACGTGCCGTGGTCCACGTCAAGGAGCGTGCCCTGCGCCCCTTCAAAGAGGAGCTTCTTGCCCGCCTGGATATCATTGTGGAGGATAAGTGCGGTATCGGCCACGTACTTGCGGAGGATCTCCGCGTAGCCGCAGTACTGCTCGTAGATCTCTTCGAACGTGAAGGGTTTGTCGCCCAGAAGTTTTTCCAGGATGACGTTCTTCTCCTCAAGGTTGTCCCGAAGCTTGCGGGCGAAGACTTCACGGTCGAGGAGGTCCATCAGGCGAATACCGCGCCGACCGATCTTGTCCTCGTAGGCAGGGCCGATCCCCCGACCGGTGGTGCCGATTTTTTTGTCGCCGCTTTTAGCCTCGCGGGCCAGATCGATCCGCTTGTGATAGGGCATGATCACATGGAGCGATTCGCTCAGCAGGAGGGCGCTGTCGTCCGAAATTCGCCCCTTTTCCTTGAGCCGCGTTATCTCCATGATAAAGACCTCGGGATCGAGGACCACGCCGTTGCCGATGAAGCAGCGCTTCCCCTCGTGGAGGATCCCCGAGGGGATCAGGTGGAGGATGATTTTCTCCTCGCCCACAACCAGGGTGTGTCCGGCATTGTTGCCCCCCTGGTAGCGCACCACGTCGTCCGCGTGCTCGGTGTAGATGTCGACTACCTTGCCTTTGCCTTCATCGCCCCACTGGGCGCCTACCACTACTACGTTTGCCATTGTTGACTCCTTGTCAGGGGAGGGTGTCCAGAGAAAAGTTGTCCTTCAGAAGGTCGAATTTCTTTAGCGCAATGCCAAGCCGGTCCGCTACGCGAACGACGTAGATCTCATCCGTGCCGCACAGCTCGCCACCGATCACCATCATTCGCACAATGTTCATCCGCCTGGCGTAGTCGAGTGAGTCGTCAAAGCTTCGGCGGATGATGTCCCGGGCGGTTGAATAGCCGCGGCTGCGCAGGTGTTGGGCAATCTCCAGGGCCTCCCGGCGGTCGTCCTTCAGGTTGAAAATGAGAATATCACGGGTCTTGCACGCCTCAATCTCGGGGCGCTTCTCCAGTGCGTTGAGCAGCGTCAGGATGTTGAAGGCGAAGCCTGTGGCCGGCGCCGGAAAGCCGTAGCGGGCAGTCAGGTTGTCATATCGTCCGCCGCTGCAGACCGCTTCGCCGACACCCGTCACGAATCCTTCAAAGGTGAGGCCGCTGTGGTAGCCAAGGCCGCGGATCTCGCCAAGATCAATGGTGAGGTGATCCGTCACGCCGTGAATGGCGAGAATGTCCAATACCTGGGCGATGTTGTCGAGTGCCTTGCGGGAGATGTCGTTGTTCACGATCCGTCCGGCCTCTTCCAAAATCTCTCGTCCACCGAACAGGCGCGGCAGTGCTGCCAGTTCTTCCTTGACAGGGTCGGGTACAGGTTCGGACTCCAGGATTCCCCGCACTGCCGATGAGTCCTTCTTGCCGATGGCCTCGCGGAGACGCCCAACGGCATCGCCGGTAAGCCCCGAGCCGGCGATGATCCCGCGGGCGAAGTCCACATGTCCCAGATCGAGCTTGAACTCCGCGAAGCCGAGCCCCTTGAGTACCTCAATCGCCATTGCCACCATCTCGGCGTCGGCCTCGGGGGAGTCCAGGCCGATGAGCTCGACCCCCGCCTGAAATACTTCGCGGCTTCGCCCCGACTGGAGCTCGGCATGGCGCAGGACCCTGCCGCTGTAGGAAAGGCGGTGGGGAAGTGGGTAGCCGCGCATGCGCGTGGCCACTATCCGCGCCACCTGGGGGGTTATGTCGGACGGAATGGCGAGGAGTTTGCCGGAGTGGCGGTCGTCGAAACGGAACGTCTTCTCTCGGAGGTCCTCACCGAGGCCGGCAGCCATCACATCCTCGAACTCAAGGAGCGGTGTGATGATCCGCCTGAATCCCCACAGTTCGAAAACCTTGCGGATTCGAGTCTCGATGTAGCCGATCTTGTCGGCCTTTTCGGGCAGAAAGTCGGTGACTCCCTTGGGGAGCGCTGCTTCTATGGAGAGGGAACCTGTCAACGATATGCCCTGGCCGGTGTGCCGGAAGGTAGTGAAAAAGCGCGCAAAACGCCAGAAATCCTAGCAGTATGTCGAGATGATGTCAATGATTATATCCCGCTAAGCCTGAATGAAAAAGGGGGCTTCCCGTGAAGCCCCCCCCCTGTTACTGCCCGGCGCCGCTACGCACGGGTTATTCGACTTTCTTCACAACCACGGTGCTGGCGCCCTTGTCGATGAGTCCCTCTTTCTTCACGACCTCAAGTATGACCAGTTCCTTGCGGTCATGGTCGTAGAAATAGTCGGAAAGGTAGCTCTGGCTTTGCTTCGTATGCCACTTTTCGTCGAGAGTTGATCCATTCCATGCAAAGGAAAAGACAGAGTTCTTCTTGTATGACCGCATGTTGCCGACCACGAAGAGCCCACCGTTCTGGGGGACGATGATGTCTCCGGCTGGGGTGACCGTAATGCGCTGCTGAAGGAAAATCCAGCGGTAGGGGTCGCCGGTGGTCCGGACGTTGGCGGTGTCGTCTTTCTTGAAATAGGTGTCGGTGCCGCCGAACTTGTCGCTGCTGCGCCAGAGCTCCTCGCCGGCGGCGGAGTAGACGATGATGTAGCCGTCTTCGTTGATGACCACGGGGTAGCTCGCGCCCGCCGCATCGCGGAACCGGTTGAAGTTGTACAGGTTGCCGAACCGCGGCAGCTTGATCGGGCTCTTGATCTCGAAACGGTCACCCTTTTTGACCAGTTCGTACACGTCGCCGTAAAAGTCCTGACCGATGCTCGTCTGCTGCGCGTAGATGCGGTAGTCCTTGCCGTCCAGTGCGATACCGCGGAAGTAGTAGGGGAGCTTGCTCGCGACCCGCTTGAGGGTGTCATTGGCCACAACCCATACCTGCGAGGCGAGCGTCTCGCCGTCCATCATGGTCAGGTAGGCCTCGGGGGTGCCGTCGCCGTCCAGGTCGGCCGAGTCGATGCCGATGACCCGCTCCCGCGGAGAGAAGGTGACCTCGGCGATGAGCTTCAGGGAATCGCCCTTGCGATAGAGGCGCAGGGCGTTGGCGTCGACAATGAAGTACTCACGACTGTCGTTGCTGAGGATTCTTCCCGGGGCAATCCCCGAAAGCGTACCGCTGAGCCGCTGGCTCATCCAGCCGCCGCTGGCGGTCCTTGTCTGGTCCTGCGCCCTGATAATGTCGGGAGTGGTAGGCTCGGGTCGAACCACGTCGGTGGGCGCGGGGGCGACTGTCGGACGGGTCACGGTCGGCTCGGGCGCTCCAGGGGTCACCTTTGCGGCGATGTCGCCCGCCAGGCTCTGGCCGAGCTTGCCGAGGGCCGGAATCAGGTCGTTCTGGCTCTCTCCCTGCTGGAATGCCCGGGCAAGGACCTTTCCTCCCTGGTCCTTGGCCACCGCATCGATGCTGAAGACCTTGCCGAAGACGATGTAGCTTCCCTTGACGACCACATCGGCCCCGACGGGTGAATCCACGGAGAGGACCGACTCATTGGTGAGGCGCGATGCCAGAAGCGTCTGGAGGGTGGACTTCAATTCATCCTTGTTTGGTGCGCCGGTGACGGAGAATTCGGAGACGAAGACCTTGATCGTCGCAGCGTGTGACGCCGTCGCGGAAAAGAGCATCAGGGCAAGGAGAAGGAAACGTACCATGTTCTTCATGACAACTCCTGGGATTATGGTTGCGGCGGATTGGCCACATGGGATGGGTGCAGCCGGTGAAAGATCATTCGGACGGTGCGCACGTGTGAAGGTGGGGGAGTGCATGGTCCGACAAGTGAGCGATTATCGCAAAGCGGACGGCTCCTGTCAAAGCATTATCCAGCGCGGGAAATCTACAGAGTACGCATAAAAAAAGGGAGAGTCGCCTCTCCCTTTTTTTATGCAATGTGCCGATCTGTCAGCTTAGTTGCCGCCGCCAGGGCCGGAAAGGATCTGGTCGAGCATCTTGTCGGCCTCATCCAGCTTCTGCTCAAGCTTCTTGATTTCTTCGGCGGAATAGGCCTTCTTCCCCTTCTTGATCTCGGCATTGAGCTTCTTGATCTTCTTCTGGATGGAGTCCACCTCGGCGGCGCAGTTCTTGGACGCCAGCAGGCACTGATCCTTCTCTTCCTTGGTCATATCGGCAGCGAGAGCCGGCACGGTGGCCGACATCATCAGAGCTGCCATGATCATAACTGCCATCTTTTTCATGGGATAACCTCCGATTCGGGTAGTTCGAAACTGTGCTTTCTAGTAAACCAGGAAAGCTTCAGAAGTCAACGGCGCGGGCGGATAAAGCCGGTCTATCCGCCCGCATCTTTTATTAGAATGCATAGTTCAGCATGAGGCTGGCCCTGTAGGGGTCGTCAAAGTTGTTGTCGGTACCGCCCTTGGTTTTCTGGTAGAAGTCGCCAAGGATCACATAGGCGCCCAGGACGCTGGCGGTCATGTTGTCGAACAACCTGTAGCCCACTTCGGCGTTGAGTTCGGTGCCGAGGTAGTTGCTGTCGGGCTCGGAAGCGGTTCCCTTGTTGGTAACCTGGGCTGCCCAGGCTGCGCCCACGTTCACGTTGGCGAACAGCTTGCTCGTGATGTTGGCGTCATAGCCGATGAAGCCGCCGGTCACGTTGGAGACGGTATGCACGAGGGCGCGGTCGGAGTTGATGTTGTACTTGTTGCGGAGCAGGATGTACATGTCGGCGGCAAAGAAGTTGCTCTCGCCCGCGACGGCCTGGAATGCGCCGGTGTCCTTGCCGGCGGCGCCTGCCGGAGTTTGCTGCTCGCCTGAGACATAGATGCCGGCAAGCTTCAGGGTGCCGGGGCCCAGCTTCGCCTTGGCGGTGGCGCCGAGGGCATAGGCGTCAACCTTGCTGTTTCTCGTCGCCGGGGTATTGATGGCGTTGCCGGTATTCGAGGAACTGATCGGGCCCGGGTTGTCGCCGAACTGGTAGAGGCCGAAGACGTTCAGGGTCACCGGATCGAACTTCATGCTGGAGTTGAGGCCGACCATGTGGGTATAGGCGTTCGGGTTGCCGACGCCGGGGGTGACGACGAGGTCGCTGTGCATGAGGTAGTAGGAGCCGCCCAGTTTGATGTCCTTCGTGATGTCGTACTTGACGTCCGCGACGAATAGGTCGCGGTCGGCCTTGCCGGGGAGGGTGCCGACGGCTTCGGTGAAACGGAAGAAGCCGAGGGTGTTGGTGAACCCGGCATACTTGGCGATGGCCTGGGCGCCGGCGATGTCGGCGTTAACGAAGATCCCGCCGTAGGAGTCGATAAAGGGCTGGATACCGACCTTGAAGTTCATGGGGGTTGAGGGGATGTTGAAGTCAAGGTAAACGTTCTTGGTCTCGATGTCGACGGTATCGGCCCCGATGGCACCACCAACGTTCCGGCCATTGGTGTAGGAGCTGTCGCCCCAGCGGGAATCGATCTCGAAGTGGGTGACCAGCTTCAGGTCGTCATTGGCCTTGGCGATGTACATGAGGCGGGCGCGCTGCTCGACGAAGTTTCTTGTCGGGGCGTTATCGGCCAGTTCGGGGGCAGTCAGCGTGGAGCCGGACGTTGCACCAGTTGAGCTGTTTGACTGCCCATAGTTGGCGACGGTTCCGAACAACCGGAACATCCCGTGGAACTCGTTCTCCAGCGCCAGGGCCGGAACTGCGGTTGCAGCAGTCAGCGCGCCGGCGGCGGCTACTGCCAAAAGCTTCTTTTTCATCTGTTACCTCCTTCATTTGTGATAAAAACTGCAAGATACTTGCGTGTAGCTGATGGAAAGTTTGGTTTGTTTCCGCTGCTCACCACCTTTCTCGCATGATAATTTCCAGTCACAGCTGGTTAAATTCCCCCTCCAAAACACAAAACCCTTTTCGTCTCCCCATGGGCCGGGGGACCGAAAAGGGTTCTCGATCAGCGTCGCTGGCTGCCGCGATAACCTCGGGTAAAATGGATGTGAGTGTGGCACATGGGCATTGGCATCGGCACCTGTATCTTCATATCAAGGGTTAGAGTTTACGCATCTGCTGCGCGCTGTCAAGTAATTCCGAGACTTTCAGGCAGGGTCCCCTCCTGATTCCCGCGATTTGATGGACAGTTCCGCAGCAGGAGTGCTCGTATTTCCGTCGTAACCGGTAATTTGCAAAATGCCGTTTTATAAATTTAGGCTCACTATAGTAATTTTCAAACGAAAGTCAAGAAAAAATTCCCTGAAAGCCTGACCGGAGCTGCCTTTGCTCCGGCACGCCCCCCCCGTGGCATGCTCGAGGGGGCAGTCAGCGGGGCCGATACTGAATCAATGGCCTTCCTGGCAGAGTTCAGTCAGTACGCCGCGGCTGCTCTTGGGGTGGAGGAATGCAATCCGTGTGCCGTGGGCACCGTTACGCGGGACGGAGTCGATCATTCGTACGCCCTGGCCTGCGAGCTCGGAGATAGCCTTCTCGATGTCGTGAACCTCGTAGGCGATATGGTGTACGCCCGGTCCGTTCTTCTCCAGAAACTTTGCCACCGGACTCTCGGGAGAGGTGGGCTCCAGGAGCTCGATCTTTGATTCGCCGATCTGGAAGAAGGCGACTCTGACCTTTTGCTCGGCCACTTCTTCTGTTCCCTTGAAGGTCATGCCGAGGTTGTCGCGGTAGAACGGGATTGCCTCGTCGAGGGAGGCGACGGCTACGCCGATGTGGCTGATTTTAGAGAGCATTACCTTACCTCTGGAGAATATGCAGGGCGGCGATGAGCCGCCCTGTGCAGGTTACAGAACGACTGTCTCCCGGTGGACACCGAAGACGCCGCGCATGACGTCGGCGATTTCGCCGAGGGTGGCGTAGGCCCTGACGGCATCGAGGATGGGGGGCATGAGGTTGTCGGTCCCCTTGGCGGCGGCTTCGAGGGCCTTGAGGGCCTCCTGGACTTTGCCGTTGTCTCTTCCGGCTTTCATCTCCGCCAGTGATTTGCGCTGGGCGATTTCCACCTCTTCCTTGATCTTGAGGAGTTCCGGCGCAGCTTCGCCCTTGACGGTGAATTTGTTGACCCCGACGATGATGAGGTCTTCGGTCTCGATGGCGCGCTGGTAGGCGTAGGCCGAGTCCTGAATCTCTTTCTGCTGGAAGCCGCGGGAGATGGCTTCCACGGCGCCGCCGAGCTTGTCGATCTTCTCGATGTAGGCGGAGGCGGCCTCTTCGATCTGGTCGGTAAGGGATTCCACGAGGAAGCTGCCTGCCAGGGGGTCGATGGAGTCGGCGGCGCCTGATTCGTAGGCGATGACCTGCTGGGTGCGGAGGGCGATACGGACGGAATCCTCCGTCGGCAGGGCCAGGGCTTCATCGCGGGAGTTGGTGTGGAGTGACTGGGTGCCGCCGAGTACCGCAGCCAGGGCCTGAATGGTGACCCGCATGATGTTGTTGTCGGGCTGCTGGGCCGTGAGGGTGCAGCCGGCGGTCTGGGTGTGGAAACGGAGCATCATGGAGCGCGGGTCTTTGGCCCCGAAGCGCTCTTTCATGATCTTGGACCACATGCGGCGGGCGGCCCGGAACTTGGCCACTTCTTCCAGCAGGTTGTTGTGGGCGTTGAAGAAGAAGGCGAGTCGCGGCGCGAATTCGTCAACGGCAAGGCCGGCCTTGACGGCCGCATCCACGTAGGCAATGCCATCGGCGAGGGTGAAGGCCACTTCCTGGACGGCGCTGGAGCCGGCCTCGCGGATGTGGTAGCCGGAGATGCTGATGGTGTTCCACTTGGGCACGCAATCCTTGCAGTAGGCAAAGATGTCGGTGATGATCCGCATCGACTCCTGGGGGGGGTATATGTAGGTGCCGCGGGCCATGTACTCCTTGAGGATGTCGTTCTGGATGGTGCCCGAGATCTTGTCCGGCGAGACCCCCTGCTTCTCGGCCACGGCAATGTACATGGCGAGGAGGATGGCGGCGGTGGAGTTGATAGTCATGGAGGTGGAGACCTGGTCAAGGGGGATGCCGTCGAAGAGGACTTCCATGTCGGCCAGGGAGTCGATGGCGACACCGACCTTGCCCACTTCGCCGGCGGCCATGGCGGCGTCGGAGTCGTACCCCATCTGGGTCGGCAGGTCGAAGGCTACCGAGAGGCCGGTCTGTCCGGCCTGGAGCAGATACTTGTACCGCTCGTTGGATTCCTTGGCGGTGCCGAAGCCGGCGTACTGGCGCATGGTCCAGAAGCGGCCCCGGTACATGGTCGGCTGCACGCCGCGGGTGAAGGGATACTGGCCCGGAAAACCGAGGCTCTCGTCGTGGGCGGGATAGTCGAAGTCTGGAGTGAAGCAGCGTTCGAGTTCGATGTTCGAGGTTGTGCGGAACTCTGCTTTACGCTCCGGGGCCTTGGCGATGTTCTTGGCTACGGTGGTGTCCTGCCACGTTTTTTTCTTGTCGGAAATGCTCATGGTCCTCTCCTGGTTTTCAGTTAAGTGAGCGGCTATTAATGTGATGCGTGTTTGATTGGCCTTGAGGGTGCGGGATGGAGGCCGTTTTTTTTGTTGTTGAGAGGTTGAAAATGTTCTGTGATGGTCTATAATAATTAGAAAATACAAACGATGGTACATGTGCTTTTCGAAAGGAGAACGCCCATGAAATGCCCCGTGTGTAAAAACCATGAGAGTACCGACATTGATCTGCATGCAGACGGCTTCAACGAAGATATCGTGGAGTGCCGCATCTGCGGAGCTGTTTGGTCGGTGAATCACGGCGTTACGGAAGTCGTGAAAGATCCCCAGGAAAAATCATTTCTCGAAGCGGTATCCGAATGCGTCGAAGGGGATGATTACAGTCTAGCCGACGCATAGCCCTTCCAAATCAGTAACCCCGCCAGAAAAGGCGGGGTTTGACAGCGAGGCGAGGGCCCCGAACCGAGGTCCGGGGCCCTCTGTTCGTGCGCCCTCGGCTAGAGTACCGCCTTCAGATACTCGGATGTGCGTTCACGTTTTTCCCGCTCGATTTCAGTGGGGTCCACCTCAACAAATTTCTCGTCCGGCGTTACCTTGAAGAGCGGCTGCCCCTTCTGGACGATGGTCCCATCGGCACCCTGCATGAGGATCTTGTCGATGGTGCCGGAGAAGGGAGCTGTAATCTTGTTGAACATCTTCATGACTTCGATGATGTAGAGCGGTTGCCCCTTATCGAAATGCATCCCTTCCGTCACGAAGGGGGGCATGCCCGGAGCTTCCTGGCCGTAGTACATGCCACCGCAGACGGCTACGATTTCGTCGGCTTTCGTTGAAGGGGGCGGCACGAGGATCTTTTTCATCCTGGCCTGCAGTTCGGGATCGTTAAGGTGTTCGGGAATGGTGACTTCCAGGTCTTCCTCGACCCGGAACTCCCAGAACTTGATGTTGTCGGCAATCAGGAACAGCATGCCGAGCAACTCCACGCCTGCCTCGAATCCGAAGTGGGCCGAGCGAATCTGTGACCACATGTCCGCATCGTAGCCACCCTGGGGTTTTTCTTTCTGCAGGATATCGTTGAGTTTGAAGTAATCGTCCGTCTTGAGCTTGAAGGCGCCATACAGGGTGCCGTAGAAGCGGAGTGCCTTCTGGAGCAGGTCGTTGTCGTGTCCCCAAATGACTTCGGCCGAAGGGACACCGGGCTGGTAGGACATGTTCAGATACTCGTAGGTTTCATCGAGTATCATGAGCGGATTTCTGAGCCAGACCACTTTACCGTTTTCGAGGCGGAAGTTTTTCTTATTGATGCTGAGCCAGCCGGAGAGCATATGGGGGTCTTCAAGGAGCTTCTCCATTGGGCGGGTCACCAGAGTCCCCTTGCGGTCGAGCACGGCGGACATTTCTTTGGCGACCTTGGGATCGTCGGGGAACTGCTCGGCGATCCGCTTGGCATAGTGCTTTTTCATCTGAAGGAAGGCAAATACCGGATCGAGTTTGTTCGATTCCTCCTTCAGCAGGCCGACCATGGTCAGATAGGGAACGACGAAACGGGTCGTCGGCTTTGCCATGACGTTCTGGCCGATGAACCAGTTCACCAGGCCGTAATGGAACTCCAGGTTGGTGGCAAGGTCGGTGCCGCGCAGGCTGGTGCGACCAAGCACCCTTGACATGTGCAGGTAGCTGTCAAGCCGGTCCTCGCCTTTGGTGAGGAGCAGGGCGATGTTGGAGTCATAGGCGCCCGCCACCTTGTACCGCATGAACATCCCCGTGTCGGGGTTGACCAGGCTGATTCCCTGGTCATCGCGGATCTCGCCTTCGATCGGTTTCGACCAGTAGCGAATCATGCCGCCGGCGTGGGGAGAAAGGGAGGCGTCGGTGGCGTTGAGGCGCGCCTCTGCGGAGGCGTTGAAGCGCGGAATCCGCACCGGCTTGGGGAGACGCTTCTTGTGCCGCGCCAGCAGGGCCATGGCTTCCACGAGGGATTCGACGATGAAAAAGTCGTTCTTGTCCTTGGGGTTGGTGAACTTAAGGCTGTAGCAGAGTTCCGATACCCGGTGCTCCACCTGGATTCGGGTGTTCACTTCCATGAAGTAGTAGTTGTCGCGGTCTACGATGCACTCGAAGGTGGAGGCGGAGTCGAGACCGACTTCCATGCCGAAGCGCGACGCGTCGTCCTCCATTCTTTTCAGCACCGACAGGTCGCTCTCCAGCGCCGCTGCCTCGGCTTTCTTGCCTGCCTTCTTGGCCTGGGCAATGGCCGTTGCGAGCCCTTCCTGGGTAACAGAAACCTCCAGAAGCTTCTGCTCATGCATCTGCAGGGAGCAGTCCCGGCCGCCGAGGGTGACGCACCAGTCGCCGTTGCCGAGCATCTGGATTTCGTTGTGACGGGTCTGCTCGATGTTGAGTTCGATCAGGACGTTCTTGTTGTCGCCTACGCCGTTGGCCTTGACCTCGTTGAGGATTTCGCGCACAAGGCCGGGGGCCTCGGCGGCAGCGTCCTTGATCATCTTTTCGTCGGCATTCTTGGCGGTGAGGAGCGAACCACCGAGGATGCGCTGCCCCTTGCCGCCGCCGCCGCCAATGGCCTTGAGGCGGAACCTGCTGCGGGGGTGCTTCCGGAACAGCTCTTCCACATCGGCCTGGACCTGGACACAGAGTTCCTCGATGGAGAAGAGGTCGATCCCCTTGGCGTAGGATGCCATCAGGATGTGATCCGCCAGTTCCTCCAGGGAAATCGCTTCATCCTTGAGGACATTCGCATCACAGTCGAGTCCCTCTGCTTCAGCCAGGGCCAGGAGCTTCTTGCGGTCGGGGTGTTTCTTGACCAGCGTGCGGGCCGTGACGTTGTTGATACCGGGGGTGACGCTGACATTGACACTCAGCGCGGTACGCTTGGCTTCGTCCTTTTTCCCGGCTTTGGCCTGGGTCGCTGCGCATGGGCCGATGAACTTGAGACCGGCGTTTTCGATGGTGGCGACGAACTCCTCGTCTTCAGCCATGAAGCCGTAACCGGCGAAGATGGAGTCGTACCCGTTGTCGTGTGCGATCTGGACGATCTGCTGCATCCGCTCCACACGCTCTTCCTTGGAGGCTCCGGAGTAGTCGGGAACGCGGTGGACGCGGGTCGAGTCGGTAAGTTGGCGCAACTCCGGGGCCAGGGCGTTCGGGTAGACAATGGAGTCCTTTTCGGAGAGGAGGATGCCGTAATGGCTGATCCCCATCTCTTCGTAGACATCCATGGCCTCCTTCCGGATGGGCCCGCGGCAGACGATGAGCGGCTTGAGGTCCTCGCAGGAGAACGAACGCACCCACTCCGAAGTGGACTGGCTCAGGCGGCGATCCTTATGGATCAGGGGATTGTTCATGTAATAGTCAACGGTCTGTGTCATCGGTCTCTATCTCCAATTCGTCGGAATAGTGATTTAGTGGAACTCGCGCTGTACGCCACCCATCGGCGAGGGCTTGTAGTGCCTGAGGAGGAAGTTCATGTTTTCACCAAGCACCTTGCGCAGGTCGGTGGGCATGACGATGGAGGAGATGGAACCCAGGCTGAGACCTTCTTTCGGGTTCATAAGCTCTTTCTCGTAGCGTTGATTGAGAGCGGCCTCCTGAGCCTTCAGCCAGTCAGCGGCTTCCTTCTCGGCGTCCTTTTTGGCCTCCGAGCTTTCCATGCCGGCGGTGACCCGCTCCTGGGCCCCCTTCTTGACCATCTCGGGGATGGCGCCGCGGATCTTGCGGAGTTCATCCTTGTAGACGAATTCTTTCCCTGCCGGCCCCATGACGGCCAGGCGAGTGGTGGGGAGGGCAAGCACTAGGTCGGCACCGGTGGGGTAGTTGTTGTAGGAGGCGTACGCGCCGCCGAAGGCGTTGCGGAGAATCAGAAGAATCCGGGGGGTCCGCACGTCGACGATGGAATCGAGCATGGAGCGGCCGGCCTGGACGATGCCGCGGGACTCCTGCTCGCGCCCGGGCAGGAAGCCGGTGGTGTCTTCCATGAAGATGATAGGGATGTTGTAGATGTTGCAGAAGCGGACAAAGCGGGCGATCTTCACGGCCGAGTCGCAGTCGATCTGGCCGGAGGCCACGGCGCTGTTGTTGGCGACGAAACCGACGACGTTGCCGCCAAGGCGGCCGAAGGCGGTGACAACTTCCCTGGCCCGCTCCGGCTGGAGCTCGAAGTAGTCGCCATGGTCGCAGATCTGCTGGATGATGATGGAGACGTCGAACGGCGTGTTGAAGCCGGTGGGGGAGTTGAAAGCCTTCTTCAGCAGGGTGTTGATCTCCCAGGTCTTCCGGTCAAGGGGATCGCTTGTCTCCTGGTAGGGGGACATGATGCCGTTGTTGTCGGGGATGTAGGAGAGGAGCCGCACGGCAGTCCGCAGGGCGGCGACCTCGTCGGCCACGGTCAGGTCGGCGACGCCCGACTTGCCGTGCACCTTGGGACCTCCCAGCTCCTCGGGGGTGATGTCCTCACCCAGGACCGACTTGACGACGCCCGGACCGGTGAGGCCGAAGAACGTGTCGTTGGGCTGGATGACGAAGCTCCCCTGCCGCGGCAGGTAGCTGCCGCCGCCGGCGTTGAAGCCGAACATGCACATGATGGAGGGAACGACGCCGCTGATCTTGCGCAGGGCGGTGAACGCCTCGGCGTAGCCGTCAAGGCCGCCGACCCCGGCCGGGACGAAGGCGCCGGCGGAATCGTTCATGCCGATGAGGGGGATTCCCTTCTCTCCGGCCATGTTGAAGAGACGGGCCAGCTTGCTGCCGTTGGTGGCGTCGATGGAGCCTGCGCGGACCGTGAAGTCATGGCCGTAGACCGCCACGTCGCGGCCGCTGATGTTGAGGATGGCGGTCACCAGGGAGGCGCCGTCAAGGTTCTTGCCCCAGTTCTGGTAGAGGACGTTGGGCTCCTTGTCGGAGAGGACCTGAAGTCGTTCCCAGACGGTCATCCGCTTCTTGAAGTGCTGTTTTTCTATCTGGTCGATGCTGACCGACTTGATGGGGCGCTGAATCAGGTCGTACCCTTCCTTCATTGCCTCTTCATACCCGCCGGTCTCGCGGGAGATTTCGCCGGGGATGGTAAATTCAATTTTCTCGGGGGGATCAAAGGGGTTCTTCAGTAATGGTTTCATCGCTTTATTGGACATTTTCGCCATCCTTCCGATATGTGGAGTTTTTCAGCAGCGACATCTGTTTGTTGCCAGTCATTACCTTCCTCCTCTGCAGGAAATAACCTCATAGAACGTTTTAGTAGGCATTGATGAGCCGGGGAATGCCCGGCAAGCCCTATTGATGTTTGTTGTATACGGACATAAAGACAAAAAAAGGCCCAGATACGCCAGCCTGGCCCCTCAGTGTCATCTGCTGTGAGATCAGCGGGTCACTACGGCGAGCACCTGAACCTCTGAACCGTCCTTTGAGAGGAGACGATGCTTGAGTGAGGAGTCGAAGTAGACGCTGTCGCCTTCCTCGAGGGTAATCCGCTCGTCATCGAGCAGCATTTCCGCCGTTCCTTTCATGACGAAGAGGAATTCCTCGCCGTCATGGCTGTAGGTGTTTTCCTCCGCGGCCTTTTCCGTGACGGTGAGGAGAAAAGGCTCCATTTTCTTGTTCTGTTTGCGGAAGGAAAGGGATTCGTACGAATATCCCTGGCTGGTGCCGGCCCGCGATATGACTCGGGGGATGACCTTGCGATCCGCCCTGCGCACCACTTCGTAGCGGCACTCCTCCTCGTCCTCGGAGAAGAAAAGGCTGATCTTCACATCGAAGAACTTGGCAATCTTCGACAGGGTGGCTATGGGCGGTGAGACGTTGTTGTTCTCAATCTGAGAGATAAGGGCGGGAGAGAAACCGGTCTCGCGGGCGACCGCCTGGAGCGTCAGTTTTTTTGCCAAGCGGAGCTTCTTGATCTTTGCTCCGATGTTGAATTCGGACATCCGGTTCCCCGTGGACAGAAAAATAAAACTGATTTTTATTCAGGGTGTAGATACCCCAAAGGGGGTTGTAATGTCAATAAAATAATTTTTATCTTGACTTAAGATGTCAGGTTTTGCACGGGGTGAGTGGTTGAGGATAAGGGGCAGGGGCAGGGGGGAAAATGGGTAATAAAACGATTTTTCCGGTGGAGGCCGAAGCCGGCGGCTGCGGGAGCCGTGCCGCCGGCTTCGGTTTCTACGAGCGAAGAGAGCGGGCGAGTATTTCAAGGGTGTGCATGACACGGGTGCGGGAGCCCCGCTGCTTGAGGCCGTCGGAGAGCTGCATCATGCAGCCGGGACAGCCGGTGACCACTGCTTCGGCGCCGGTCTTGTCTATGGCGATGCTTTTCCCTTCGTTGATCTGGAGGGAGGTCTCGTAGTGGTAGACATTGAAGGTGCCTCCGAGGCCGCAGCACTTGTCTGACCCTTCCATTTCCACCAGTTCCACGCCGGGGGACCCTTTCAGAAGCTCCCGGGGCTGGCGGGTGATGGCCCGGGTCCTCAGGTGGCAGGGGTCGTGGTAGGTTATTCTCACGGCGTCGCCGGCACCGGTCTCTTCGGGGTGGAGGCCGAGCTGCTGGAGAAGTTGGGCCGCGTCCACGGTCTTGTCGGCGATGGCCCTGATCCGCTCCGCCAGTTCCGGGTGCCGCTTGCCGATGAGGGCGGGGTAGAACTTGTGAAGTGCCCCGCCGCAGGTGGCGCAGGCGGTCATGACGTAGTCTGCCTCGTACTTCTCCAAGGCGGCCAGGTTCTGCTCCGCCAGCTGCCGAACTGTCTCCAGGTCGCCGCCGGACATGCCGGGGAGGCCGCAGCACTGCTGTTCCTTCGGGATGATGACGGTGCACCCCAAGTGCCGGAAGAGGGCCAGAGCCGCCTCACCGACCTCCGTGTAGACGAAGTTGGTCATGCAGCCGACGAAGAAGACGATGCGCGGCTTGCCCGGCTCACCCGCTATGACCTCCGGGTGGCGCGTCAGGAACGGCTTGCGGGCGATCTGGGGGATATGGCGCTTGTTTCCTACGAAGGGAAGGGGAAAGCGGAGCCTGAGCCCCGAGGTCTGGGGCACCTTGCGGAAGAAGAGGGGGCCAAGGATTGTTGCGGCAAAGGCACCGAAGGACATCAGGCGACGGTTCTTGAGAACCTGACCCACTGCCTTGTGGAAGGTGGTGAGGCCGCGTTTCTGGGCCAGTGACTCCCGGGCCACCATGACGATTTCGTCGGTGGGGACGTCGTTGGGGCACTTCTCCACGCAGCTTCCGCAGAGCAGGCACTTGGACATGGCCGCGTAGGTGGCGTCGTCCAGTTCGATGTCACCCTCCAGCAGATGCTGGGCCAGGGCCACCTTGCCCCGGGCCACCGCCGGCTCCCGCTGGAAGGCGGTGAAGGCCGGGCAATGGGCACGGCAGGCACCGCATTTGACGCATTTCTTTAGTTCGTTTTCGACACGTTTGAGAGGGTCCATTGCAATACCTGTGAGGAATGAGGGGTGAGGAGTGAGGAGACAAATCGCGATTAAGGTTTTTACTCCTTACCCCTTACTCCTGCCAGTTTAAGTCGGGAACATCTTCCCCGGATTCAGGATGCCGTTGGGGTCCAGCGCCTTTTTGACCGCCTGCATGGTGGCGATCTGGACCGGTGACAGCTCAAGCGGGATGTAAGGCTGCTTGGCCAGCCCCACGCCGTGCTCGCCTGACATGGTGCCGTTGAGGTCCAGGGCTGCCTTGAAGATCTCGGCGATGGCCTCGTGGGCCTTCTCTTCCATGCCGGGTATTTCCTTGTCGATCATGACGTTGACGTGGATGTTGCCGTCGCCGGCGTGGCCGAAGTTGACGATGGGAATGGCGTACTTCTGGGCAATGGCGTCGATCTTTCGGATGACGTCCGGAACCTTGCTGCGGGGAACGACGATATCCTCGTTGTACTTGGTCGGGTTCACGTCACGGAGGGACGGCGATACCAGCCGGCGCACCTTCCAGAGGGCTTCCGATTCGGCGGCGTCTTTCGCCACCTTGCACTCCACCAGTCCCAAGGGCTTGATGAGCTCCTGGATGCGGGCCGCCTGTTTCTCGATCAACTCCCGGTCGCCGTCCACCTCGATAAGGAGAACGGCCCGTCCGGCAGCCGGTATCCCCAGGTTGAAACGTTTCTCCACGCACTGGAGGGTGGCGTAATCCATGAATTCCAGGGTGGTGGGGATGATCTTCCCGCCGATGATGGTGGAGACCGCCTTGGCCGCGCCGTCGATGGAGTCGAAGACCGTGAGCATGGTCTTCTTGGCTTCGGGGAGCGGAAGGAGCTTGAAGATGATCTTGGTGATGACACCGAGGGTTCCCTCGCTGCCGCAGAGGAGCCGGGTCAGGTCGTAGCCCACGACCCCCTTGTAGGTTTCGCCGCCGGTCCGGATGATCTCGCCGGAGGGAAGCACCACTTCGAGCCCCATGACAAAGTCGCGGGTGACGCCGTACTTCACGCAACGGGGACCGCCGGCATTCTCCGCCACGTTGCCGCCCAGGGTGGAGAATTTGAGCGACGCCGGATCGGGGGGGTAGAAGAGACCGAGCTTTTCCACCGCCAGCTGGAACTGTTCGGTGACCACCCCTGGCTCCACCTCGGCGATGAGGTTCTCGGTATCGATCCGGAGGATGCGGTTGAGCCGCGTCGTCACCAGGACGATACCGCCCCCCTTGGGGAGGGCGCCGCCGGTGAAGCCGCTGCCCGCGCCCCGGGGGAAGACCGGGAAACGCTCGGCGTTGGCCAGCTTCAGGATGGCGGCGATCTCCGCGGGGCTTCCCGGGTGGACCACCGCGTCGGGGAGGAACTCCATCTGGGTGGCGTCGTAGCCGTAGCAGATGAGGTCCTGGCGGTCAGTGGCGACATTGTCGTCACCAACAATCTTCTTCAATTGATCGATGATTCTTGATTCAAGCATCACATAGACCTCTTAAGGAAAATGGAACACGGATGAAACGGATTATCGCGGATACAGACGGGTCAAATCCGCATGAATCCGCCCAATCAGCGGGAATCCGTGTTCTATTGTTTCTCGGTGACCGGCAAAACCGTCCCGCCTTCCGGAATGACGTACGCCGTGTAATCCTTCGGTAGCGTCTCCATCGCCTTCGCCATGGCCTCGTCGAGGGAGCGGGCCGGCGTCATCCCCATGGTCAGGACCTCCTCCGGGGGGAGATCGGAGACAAGGATGATCCGGAATCTTTGTGCCTTCTGCAGCAGCGAGTAGGCGGTCTGGCCGTTGATCTCGTAGTGGCTCCGGAGTCGGCTTTCGAATGCAGTCAGGTCCTGGTAACGGAACCAGTCGAAGAAGGTGGCGTTGCCGTAGCCATCGCGGCACTGGGCCAGGAGCACCATGACGCCACCCTCCTTCAGCGCCTGGCTTCCGTACTCCATTGACTTGTGGGACTGGATGACGTTGATGTCCTTGGGATACCCGCCGCAGGAGACGACAACGAGATCTGCCTTCTCACGGAGCGGATAGGCGAACCGCTCGGCGTAGAAGCGGCATCCTTCCTCGTGGGCATCCCGCCAGTGGCCGGCAAAGGCGGCGATGATTCTTTTCTGAGTATCGAGAACCGTGTTGAGAATGAATGCGGGTTCCACCATGGCACAGGCCTCGACCATGGCCTGGTGGACCGGATTTCCTTCCATAACTCCCGTGGTGGCCCGCGGATTCCTGCCGGTTCCCTCTCCGGGGTTCAAGACCGCGAAGTGGCTCGCCATGCAGCTTTTACGGGCCGCAACGCCGGGGAGGATGCTTTTCCTGCCGCCTCCGAATCCGGCAAAGTAGTGGAAGCCTATGGTGCCGGTGAGGATCACCCGGTCCGTCTCCACCACCCGGCGGTTCACCTCTACATCGACGCCGTTTGATGTCCTGACGATGAAGGCCAGCTCCCCCGGGTCGTCGCAGTCGTGGTCGGTGATCCTGATCCTGCCGAAGAGGGGGCCGGCGATCTTGCGGTGTTCGTGCTCCGTCTGCCTGCGGTGGATGCCGAGGGCAACGAGGATCTCGATGTCCCGGTCGCGGATACCGGCGGCGTTGAGCCGCTCCACGAGAAGCGGCAGATAGATCTCGCTTCCTGTGTAGCGGGTGATGTCCGAGGTGACGATGACCACCTGTTCGCCAGGTTTGAAGGTGCCGATGATGGCGGCGCAGCGGTCGAGGGCCGCGGTGATGACGTCCTCCGGCGAGGCCGCGGGAGCCGGTGCCTCCGGGCGGATGATGCCGAGGAGCCGTTCGGCGGGGAGTTCGAGGGCGAATGTTATGTCACCGTACTTCAGATTCATGGGGCGATGATACCGGGTGGCGCCGCAAAGCGCAAGAATGGGAAAACGGACGGGGCACTCACCGCCGTCCGTTCGGTTCGCGGGAACGTCTCAAAATCCCCTGTGGTACTCGATCACCTGTCGGGCAAAGTTTCGCCCGAACTCGAAGCAGGCTTCCTCGTCGGCCCGCGACGGGCGATAGGGTATCTGCAGTCCCGGTTCCACCGGTTGAAGGCCCATCCGCTTGAACTCTTCGTAGGCCTCCTTCACGGCACCGCCTCCCCAGCCGTAGCTCCCGAAGGCTCCCACGAGCCGGTTTTTCGGCCGCAGTCCCCGCAGGTGGGTCAGGAACTCGGCGACGGAGGGGTAGAGGATGTTGTTCAGGGTCGGCGAGCCGATCAGGGCGCCCCGTGACTTCCAGAACTCCTTGATGGCAACGCTCATGGGAGTTGCGCGCAGTTTAACTATCCGGCAGTCGAGCCCCTCCGCCTTGATCCCCTCGGAGATGGGCACACTCATCCGCTCAGTGCTCTGCCACATGGTGTCATAGATGATGGCTACGGAGAGGCGTGCCTTGCCGTTGGCCATGTCCTGGTACATCTCGACGACTTTTTGCGGCTCGTTCCGCCAGATGATGCCGTGGTCGGGCGCGATGACATCGATCTCGTAGCCCCTGGTCTGGATTTCGGCGATCTTTGCCTTGATCATCTGGCCGAAGGGCATCAGGATGTTGGCGTAGTAATCGATGACGGAGTCTTCAAGTTCCGCCATGGACGCGCAATCGACATACTCGTCGTCAAATCTGGTGGAGGAGGCGATGTGCTGCCCAAAGGCGTCCTGGGTGAAGAGGATCTTGTCCTCCCGGGCGTAGGTGAACATGGAGTCGGGCCAGTGGAGCATGGGGGTTTCGAGGAACTCCAGGGTCCGCTGGCCGATGGTTATGGTGTCACCGGTCTTGACGGTCTTCACCGTCCACTGTGAGAGGTCGAAGAACCGCTCGAGCCCCTTTTTCCCCTTTTCGCTGATGTAGATGGTGGAGTTGGGAGCCAGGGCCATGATCCGATCGAGGCTCGTGGCGTGGTCGTTCTCGATGTGGTTGATGATGACGTTCTTTATCCGCGCCGGGTCGACCACGCCCGTGATGTTCTTGATGGTATGCTCTGCGAAATCGTACTTGACCGTGTCGATGAGGGTAATCTCCTCATCCATGATCAGGTAGTTGTTGTAGGTGGTACCCCGCGGAACCTCGTACCCGTGGAAGTCCCGCACCGCCCAGTCAACGGCGCCGACCCAATAGATGTCCTTCTTTATCTCCACAGCCTTCACTGTCATTTCCTCCTGTTGTGGTCTTTGAGTATGCCGATGCCGCAAAAAAGAAGCGGGAGCGCCTGAGCGCCCCCGCCATTGGGGCTACATCTCGGTCAGGACTTTCTCGTCGTAGATGGCTTCAACTTTCAGCTTGTGACCCTTTTCGATGTCTGCCAGCACCTGCAGCATCCGCTTCAGCTTCGGGTCGTCGGTCAGTTCGGAGGCCGCCGTGTAGAGCTTGTAGGCGGTCTCTTCGGTTTTCATGGCATAGCGGAGGATCTCGGGGTAGCTCATGTCCTCCCGGAACGGCACGTCCACCATGTATTCTGCAATCTTCATGTCGGGTTGCCGGGCGAAGGTATAGGTTTCGGCTCCTGCGATGCTCAGGTTTTCGAAGGAGTGTTTGTGACCTGCCTCCTCGGCGGCCATCTCCTCGAACATCTTGCGGGCTGAAATGCTCGTCGCCTTTGCCGCGGCGGTTTTGTAGAGTTGGTAGGCGGTCTCTTCCCGCTGGACGGCGAAACGGATGATATCGTCAAAGGTCTTGAATTCCATGTCTGTTTTCCCTCCCTGGCATGCGGGCATCCCTTCAGGTGCCTGCCAGCGTCTACTCCACTTCCTCGAACTGGTCCCTGCCGACGCCGCAGACAGGGCAGACATCAGGGGGCTCGGGGCCTTCGTGGATGTAGTCACAGACAACACAGCGCCATTTCTTCATGCACAACCTCCTCAGATCAGTGTTTAGTGGTGCGGCATCCGGGGCATACGCCGCTGAAGTTGATGGAATAGCCGGTTATGGCGAAGCCGGTACCGTTGTCCTCGGGCAGGCGGATCTGATTCAGAGCCGGCTCGTGGATGTCGCCGATCGCCTGGCAGCGCTCGCACACGAGATGGTGATGTAATGATGTGTCGGCATCAAACCGGGCCTTGGCTTCGGGGTTGCTGATCTTTTGTGCGACCCCGATTCCGACAAGGGTCTCCAGCACCCGGTAGACAGTGGTTCGCGAGATGCCGGTCAGTCGCTGCCGGACCGTATCGAAAAGCTGGTCGGCAGTGGGATGGTCCTTCCTCTCGGCAAGGGCCTCCATGATGACACGACGCTGCACGGTCATGGCCAATCCATTTCCACGACATCGCTCTTCCAGTTGCCGAAGTTTTTCCATTTTGAAACTTTTTTGTGAATTCATACTAAGTGGTAATTTATTGCAAACAGCCCCTCGTGTCAACAGCTTTTTGCCCGGGGACCGGGGTATTCGTCCGGCGGGCGCCGTAAGCGCGAATCATCAGCAATGTCGGCCATTTTAGCGTTGACAAAACCCCCGACTTCCTATAACAATTTCCCGTTTTTACGTGGTTTCTGCCCGTAGTCTTTCACGGGATCCATGCCTTTCGCGGGCTATTATCAGAGGAGGTTGGTTAATGGAACAGTATGCAGTTTACTTCGCCCTGGCCTGTGCCGTGGCGGCCGTCGCCTACGGTCTCGTTTCGGCTCAGTGGATTCTGGGGCTTCCCCAGGGCAACGAGCGGATGCGCCAGATTGCCGCGGCGATCCAGGAGGGTGCCGGCGCCTACATGAAGCGCCAGTACACCATCATCGCCGTAGTCGGGGTGATCATGTTCATCGCCCTGTTCGCAACCCTGGGTATGAAAACCGCCGTCGGCTTTGCCATCGGCGCCCTCTTTTCCGGACTGACCGGCTTCATCGGCATGTTCGTCTCCGTGCGGGCCAACGTCCGGACCACGGAGGCCGCCAAATCGGGCATTCACAAGGCTCTGAACGTTGCCTTCAAGGGGGGTGCCATCACCGGCATGCTGGTGGTCGGTCTCGGCCTTCTCGGCGTTGCGGGTTACTACCTGGTGCTGCAGAAGCTGATGCCGGGCGCGCCAGTCAAGGATGTGGTCAGCCAGTTGGTGGGCCTCGGCTTCGGTGGTTCGCTCATTTCCATCTTCGCCCGTCTCGGCGGCGGCATCTTCACCAAGGGTGCCGACGTGGGTGCCGACCTGGTGGGCAAGGTCGAGGCCGGTATTCCCGAGGACGACCCCCGCAACCCGGCGGTTATCGCCGACAACGTGGGTGACAACGTGGGTGACTGCGCCGGCATGGCCGCCGACCTGTTCGAGACCTACGCCGTTACGCTCATCGCCGCCATGCTGCTGGGCGCCATTGCCTTCAACAACTTCGCCGGTGCGGTGACCTATCCGCTGATCCTCGGCGGAATCTCCATCATCGCCTCCATTGCCGGTACCTTCTTCGTGAAGCTCGGCGCCAGCCAGAAGATCATGCCTGCCCTCTACAAGGGGCTGATCGCCTCCGGCGTCCTCGCCTGCATCGCCTTCTACTTCGTGACCGTCCAGATGTTCCCGGCGGGTAACCCCACCGGTTTCTCGGCCACCAATATCTTCATCTCCGCCATCGTGGGCCTCGTGGTGACCGGCGCCATCTTCTGGATCACCGAATACTACACCGCCACCGAGTACGGCCCGGTAAGGCACATCGCCCAGGCCTCCACCACCGGCCACGCCACCAACATCATCGCCGGCCTCGGCGTCTCCATGAAATCCACGGCCCTGCCGATCATCGTCATCGCCGCCGGAATCATCGTCGCCTTCCAGTGCGCCGGGGTGTATGGCATTGCCATCGCCGCCGTTTCCATGCTGTCGCTGACCGGCATCGTCGTTGCCATGGACGCCTACGGCCCCATCACCGACAACGCCGGCGGCATCGCCGAGATGGCCGAGCTGGACGACTCGGTCCGCGCCGTCACCGACCCCCTGGACGCCGTGGGCAATACCACCAAGGCGGTCACCAAGGGGTACGCCATCGGTTCCGCCGGGCTGGCCGCTGTCATCCTCTTCACCTCCTACGTGGACGAGCTGAAACTGGTGGGGAAAAACATCGACTTCAACCTGGCCGATCCGTACATCATCGTCGGTCTCTTCCTCGGCGGGATGCTCCCCTACTACTTCGCCGCCCTCTGCATGGAGGCGGTCGGCAAGGCGGGCGGTTCGGTCGTTGAGGAGGTGCGCCGCCAGTTCCGCGAGATCAAGGGGATCATGGAAGGGACCGGCAAGCCCGACTACGCCTCCTGTGTCGACATCGTGACCAAAACGGCCCTCAGGGAGATGGTCATCCCCGGCATCATCCCCATCGCCGCGCCGGTCCTGATAGGCTTCACCCTCGGCCCGAAAGCGCTGGGCGGGGTCATTGTCGGCACCATCGTCACCGGCATCTTCGTCGCCATCTCCATGACCACTGGTGGCGGCGCCTGGGATAACGCCAAGAAGTACATCGAGGATGGCCACCACGGCGGCAAGGGTGGTGAGGCCCACAAGGCCGCCGTCACCGGTGACACCGTCGGCGACCCCTACAAGGACACCGCCGGCCCGGCCGTTAACCCGATGATCAAGATCATCAACATCGTGTCGCTCTTGATCGTGCCGCTTCTGGGCAAGTTCTAGCTTGATACAAAAAGTCGGAAGCAAAAACGGCAGCTCCCTTCGGGGGGCTGCCGTTTTTGCTTGTGGTGCGTGCAGGTCTCGTCTTCCGTCAGCGGGATAGTCCCGGTGATTCCGGAGGCTTGGTGGGTGCGTTGCCCTGTTCCTTGAAGGGACTCTGCTTCCAGAAGACCCCCAGCACCGACCGGTCTCCTTCGGAGAGCCTTGCTCCCTTCTGCTCCATCCTTCGGGTGATCTGTTCCATGTCCTTGCGTTCCCGGATAGCTGCATCTATCCGCTGACGGTTGTGGCAGGCGATGCACTTCTCGTCGAGGACCTTGATCCCCTGCTGACGAAACGTCCAGCCCCTCACGTCTTCCTCTCCCCGTGCCGGCAGAACTGCCAGAACTGTCAGAGCGAGAGTCACGATCCCTGTTATGCCCATGATTCTGGCCATTATTCCCTCACGTAGATATCCTGGTCGGACTTGTCGACCATCTTCATCACGCGCATGTACTCGTCCTCGATCAGGTCGTAGTGTTTCTGGGTCTCCTTGACCACCTGCGTGAAGATGTTTTTCACGAGGGGGTCAATGATGTCCTTTGCCAGCAAGGTGTACTGGTCGATGCAGGCCTTCTCTTCCTTGAGGGCGATTTCAAGGGCCTGCTGCTCATGGGTGCCGTCGTCGATGGCCTTCATGAGCGCCATGTAGGTGGGGTTCTTGGTGTCCGGCGGCTGGGCCATGTATGCGTTGATGTCGCCGAATTCACCCCCCTTGTAGTGGTCGAAGAACGCCTTGAGGTGTCCGACTTCTTCGTTGGCCAGCATGTCGAAAACCTTCTTCGCCCGGTCATCCTTAGCTACGGACGATGCCTTGCGATAAAAGTCCATGCTGTCCTTCTCTCCCTTAATGGCCAGCTTGAGTGCTTCCTGAATAGAATACTCTCTTCCCATGACCGCTACCTCCTCTCATCCCATTGTATTGTTTGTGTAAACAAGTATAGCGGAAAGAAAAGTCAGTTCAACCGGATCTCAATTTTTTCAGCGGCGGGCAAAGAGGTCATTTACCACCACTCCAGCCATGGTAAGGCCGAAGATGCTCGGAATAAAGGAGACGCTCCCCAGGATCGTGCGCCGGTGCTCGCAGGAAAAACGCTGCTCCTCCTTGTTGGGGCAGATGCAGTCGGTCCGGCAGCCGGCGTCGGCCACGGCCTGTTGCCGGTGCTCCTCGGTGGAGTAGACCACCGTGACGCCGCTCCTGATGCCCTGCTTGCGCAGCAGCTTGCGGACGATGCGGGCCATGTGGCACTTGCTCGTGTCGGCGATGTCGGCCACGTGGATCTTCGTTGGATCGAGTTTGTTGGCGGCCCCCATGCTGGCGATGATCGGCAGGTGCCGGTCAGTGCAACTGCGGATCAGGTGAAGCTTGCTGGTGATGTGATCGATGGCGTCGATGACGTAATCGTACCCCCCGGAGAGGAGAAAGTCGCTGTTGTCGGCTTCGTAGAAGTCTTTGTGGGGGACGATGTCAGCATCGGGGTTGATGAGCCGGAGCCGCTCGGCCATCACCTGCACCTTGGCCCGGCCGATGGTTCCGTCCATGGCGTGGATCTGGCGGTTCACATTGGTGAGGCAGATGTCGTCGAAATCCACGAGGACAAGCCGGCCGACCCCGGCCCGGCAGAGGGCCTCGGCGGCGTAGCTTCCGACACCCCCGAGGCCGAAGATGGCCACGGTCGAGCGCCGGAGCCGGTCGAGTCCCGCGGGGCCGACGAGGATTTCAGTGCGGGAAAAGCGGTGCAGGGGCATGGTCAACCTCTCTCGTGTCCAGATCGAAGCCGGAGCAGATGGTGTGCGTTCTTGGTCGTTTCGCGGGCGACCTCCTCAAGGGGCACTCCCTTGAGTTCTGCCAGGCGCCGCGCCGTTTCAATCATAAAGGCAGGCTCGTTGGGGGTGCCGCGCAGCGGTTCGGGGGTCATGTCCGGGGCGTCGGTCTCCAGAACGAGTGACCCCATGGGGATCTCCCGCGCCACCGCCACCGGCCGCACGGCGTTGTGGTAGGTGACGGTCCCCGACACGGAGATGAGGAGACCGAGGCCGATGCACTCCCGGGCGGTTTCCACGCTGCCGGAGAATGCGTGCATGATGCCACCGATGCGGCCGACACCTTCTTCACGCAGGATGCGGAGGATGTCCTGGAATGCCTTCCGGCAGTGGATGAGAGCCGGGATCCCGGCCGATACCGCGATCCTGAGCTGTTCGCGGAACGCGACCTGCTGGACCGCGCGGGAAGGGCTGGGCACCAGGTAATCGAGGCCAATCTCGCCAATGGCTACCGCACCTCTGGCAAGCGTTGCGAGTCGGGCCAGGGCTCGGTCATCGGCCCGGTCCGACGCCATGGGGTGGATGCCGAAAGCGGGGAATATGGTCGGGCGATCCACTGCCAGCGCTGCGATGCCATCCCACCCCTCGGGGGCGACCCCGGGGACGATGAACCGATCAACCCCCGCATCTCGGGCAGCGGCAATGACCTTTTCGAGGCGCGGCCTCAACGAACTGTCGTCCAGATGGCAGTGGGTGTCGATAAGCATTGGCGTCGATCCCTTGTCGAATCGCTGCGGGACGCGAAACGTGAGCGGCGGGGCTGCTTGATGGGGGCGTGACGGGAAAAGCCTGTGTGTCACCTGCCGTGGGCGAAGTAGTCTGCAATTTCGTCCGTGAGGGCGGAGAGGGTGTACTCCCGTGGCTCCAGATGAACCTCCAGCCCCAGTTCCCGGCAGCTGCGGGCGGTGATCGGTCCGATGGCGGCGATGGCTACCCCTTCCAGGAGGTGAAGCATCCGGTTCTCGCCCAGGATGGCGGCCAGGTTTTCCACGGTGGAAGAGGAGGTGAAGGTGGCGCAATGGACCCGCCGTGCCTCCAGGTCGGCAATCACGCCGGGGGGGAGTGCGTCGGGGGTGACGTTGCGGTAGGCGACCGGCGCCACCACCTGGGCGCCCAGGGCGGAGAGCCCTTGGGGAATGACCTCCCGGGCCCGGTCCCCCTTCGGGAAGAGGATCCGTTTCCCTGCCGTTTCGAGGCGGCGAAATGCTTCCACCACCCCTTCTCCCTTGTAGTCGTCGGGGATGAAGTCGGGACGGATGCCGAAGGGGGCCAGGGTTTCAGCTGTCTTCGGCCCGACGGCGCATACCCGGCATCGGCCCAGTGCCCTGCTGTCCAACCCAGCGGCGGCGAGCCGCTCGAAGAAGAAACTGACGGCGTTGACCGAGGTGAAGACGGTCCAGTCGAACCGGTCCAGCTCTGCGATGGCGGTGTCCAGTTCACTCCAGCTTTCGGGCGGGACGATGGCGATGGTGGGGCACTCGATGACCCGGGCGCCAAGGGTGCTGAGCATGGCGCCGAATTCTCCCGCCTGGTCGGCGGCCCGGGTGACGAGGATTCCCTTGCCGAAGAGGGGGCGGTTGTCGAACCAGCGGAGCTGCTCACGGAGTTCCACCACCTCGCCCACCACGGTGACGGCGGGGGCCTTGAAGCCGCTCCGGCGGGCCTTTTCGGCGATATCGGCGAGGGTGCCGATGAGGACCTCCTGTTCAGGCCGCGTTCCCCAGCGGATCAGGGCCACCGGAGTTGTCGGCGGCCGGCCGTGGGCCACAAGGTTGGCGGTGATCTGGGGGAGATTCTTGATTCCCATGTAGAAGACCACTGTGCCATTTCCCACCGACAGCCCTTGCCAGTCGATCTGGGAGACCTCCTTGTCGTGCCCCTCGTGACCGGTGACGAAGGCCACCGAGGTGGTCACTCCCCGGTGGGTGAGGGGTATGCCGGCGTAGGCGGTGGCGCCGATGCCGGCCGTCACTCCCGGCACGATTTCGAAAGGGATATTCGCTCCCACCAGGGCTTCGCACTCCTCGCCGCCCCGGCCGAAGACGAAGGGATCTCCCCCCTTGAGACGGGCCACCACGTTGCCTGCCAGCGCTTTCTCCACGATGAGAGCGTTGATCTGCCACTGCTCCCGGTTGTGGTGTCCCCCCACCTTGCCGGCATAGATTAGCTCTGCGTCGGGCCGGGCGAGGCGGAGGAGGTCGTCGTTGGCCAGGTAGTCGTAGATCACCACATCGGCCCGGCCGAGGCACTCACGCCCCTTGACCGTGATGAGGCCCGGGTCGCCGGGGCCGGCGCCGATGAGGTAGACGAGAGATTTTTTCAGGGATTTGTCAGGCATGAATGAATAAAAGACTAAAGCCAACCACAGAGGACACGGAGGAACACAGAGAAAACCAACCTGCGTTCATATTCTCTCGAGACAACGGAGGTTGTTATTTCCCTTAGCCTTTCCTCCGTGACCCTCTGTGTCCTCTGTGGTTGTGGCTTTGAGATGTTGGGGCTATAAAAAATTAGACAGGAATTTCCTTCTCCCGCGCCACTTCCCGCTGGTAGACCTCGGCAAGAATCTCGTGACCGCCGGCAGCCAGGAGTTTCTCAGCCAGGGCGATGCCGAGCTTTTCGCATTCGGTTGCCGGCCCGGTGATGGAGTCTTTCACCGACTGCGTGCCGTCCACCGAGGCAATAAAGCCGGTGAGGGTGAGGGAGTCGCCGGACACCTGGCCGTAGGCAGCGATGGGAACCTGGCATCCCCCCTCGCAACGCCAGAGCAGGGCCCGCTCGGCCCGGACGGCATGGGCCGTGGCCGGGTGGTTGAAGAAGGCGATGGTATCCCGGACCGCCGTGTCATCGAGACGGCATTCGAGGCCGAGGGCCCCCTGGCCGATGGCCGGCAGCGACAGTTCCACCGGCAGGTACTCGGAGATCCGGTTGGTGAAGCCGAGGCGCTTCAGGCCGGCGGCGGCGAGGATGACGGCATCCAACCCCTCGGTCTCCAGCTTGGAGATGCGGGTCTCCACGTTGCCGCGGATGATGACCATCTTCAGGTCGGGGCGGACCTTGAGGAGCTGGGCCTGGCGACGCAGGGCCGACGTGCCGATCAGGGCGCCTTTCTTCAGCTTGGCAAAGGGAACGTCGCGGGAGATGACTGCGTCGCGGGGGTCCTCACGCTCGGTGATGCAGACCAGGCCGAGCCCTTCGGGGAACTCCGTCGGCACATCCTTCATGCTGTGGACGGCGATGTCGATCTCGCCCCGCAGCATCGCCTCCTCGATCTCCTTCACGAAGAGCCCCTTGCCCCCCACCTGGGCCAGCGGCACGTCCAGGATCTTGTCCCCCATGGTCTTGATCTTCACCAGCTCAACCACCATGCCGTGGTAGCGCGCTTCCAGCTCCGCCTTCACCCAGTTGGCCTGCCAGAGGGCAAGCTGGCTCGCACGGGTTCCTATTCTCAGTTTCGTCAGTGCCATTACCGGTCTCCTTTGTCTCTATTCTTCAAGTTCTTCAAGCTCTTCTCCCTCCGGCACGCCGGTCTGCAGGTCGAAGAGGACCCGCAGGGCATCAACGTAGAGATCTGTCCGACCTCCCTGGCCGGTCCGTTTCAGGGTTGAGGTGGGAGGGTGAAGGAGCTTGTTCATGATGGCGCTGGTCAGGGCATCGAGGCGCTTCTCGCCATCCGGGGGGAGGTCCTTCCAGCCGGCCACGGTCCTGGCCAGCTCCGCCTTCCTGATCTCATCGAACCGGGAACGGAGGGCCACAATGGTGGGAGTCACCTCCATGCTGGCGAGCCACTTGGCGAACTGTCCGATCTCCCCATCGACGATCGCCTCGGCCTTCTTCGCCTCCTCGGCCCGCTGCTGCAGGTTGGAGGCGACGACGCTCTGCAGGTCGTCCATGTCGTAGAGATAGACGTTCTCCACATCGTTCACCTTCGGATCGATGTCCCGGGGCACGGCGATGTCGATGAAGAACATCGGCTTCAGCTTCCGGCGGCGGATGACCTCCTCCACGTCCTTGGGTCGGATGATGTAGTGGGTGGCGCCTGTGGAGGAGAGAACGATGTCAGCCTTGTGGAGCTGGTCGAAGAGGTCTTCGAAGGCGACCGGCTTGCCGTCGAACTCCTCGGCCAGCTTCACTGCTCGCTCGTAGGTTCGGTTGGTGACCATGACCCCCCGGGCGCCGTTATTCAGGAAGTGCTTAGCTGCCAGCTCGCACATCTCGCCGGCGCCGATCAGCATGACCGTCTTGTCGGAGAGGTCGCCGAAGATCTTGCGGGCCAGTTCAACGGCGGCGAAGGAGACCGAGACCGCCGAGGAGGCAATCTTCGTCTCGGTTCTGACCCGCTTGGCAACGGAAAAGGCCTTGTGGAGGAAGCGGTTAAGGATGATGCCCGAGGTCTTGAACTCGGCGGCGTAGCCGTAGGCGGTCTTGATCTGGCCCAGGATCTGGGGCTCCCCCACGACCATCGAATCGAGGCTCGCCGCGACCCGGAAGACATGGCGGATGGCGGCCTCGCCGTGGTGGGCGTAGAGGTGCGGCTCAAGGGTCTCGTGGGGAATCTGGTGGAAGTCGGCCAGGAAGCGCTTCAGCCGTGCCATCCCTCCGGCGATGTCGCGGGTCGTCGCGTAGATCTCCACCCGGTTGCAGGTGGAGACGATGACCGACTCGGCGACATCGTCCAGGCTGACCACCGCCTTCAGCGGCTTCTCCATCTGGGTCGGCGCGAAGGCCACCCTTTCCCGTATCTCGACGGAGGCCGTCTTGTGTGACAGCCCCACAACCACAATGTTCATAGCGTTCCAGTGCCTCTGTCTAACTTACTTGTAGCTGTGCAGCCCCGTCAGGAACAGGTTCACGCCGAGGAAAGTGAACAGGAGGACGAAGAATCCGACGATGGCGAGGATGGCAGCCTTCTTTCCCCGCCAGCCGGTGGTGAGCCTGCCGTGGAGGAGCGCCGCGTAGACGAACCAGGTGATGAGGGACCAGGTCTCCTTCGGGTCCCAGCTCCAGTAGGTCCCCCAGGCCGACTCAGCCCAGATGGCCCCCGAGATGATGGCGAAGGTCAGCAGTGGAAACCCGATGGTCAGGCAGCGGTAGTTGATCTCGTCCAGCACGTCCAGGGAGGGGAGCTTCTGGTACAGGGGGCCGAGCTTCTTGCTCTTCAGGAAGTGCTGCTGGATCAGGTACATGACGGCCGCGCCGAAGGCCACGGCGAAGGCCGCGTAGCTCAGGAAGGCCATGACCGTGTGGACCACGAGCCACCTGCTCTTGAGGGCCGGGTTGAGTGGCACGATGGCAGAAGGGAAACCGGTGGAGGCCACCAGGATCAGGAGCGCCAGCGGGGTGACGAAGGAACCGAGGATGAAGAGCCGGTATTTCCGCTCGAAGGCGATGTAGATGCCCACAATGGAGAGGCTGAAGAAGGAGAGCGACTCGTGGAGGTTGGTGATCGGCGTGTGGCCGGCTTCCAGGTAGCGGTCCAGGGTGTAGATGCCATGGATGACGAACCCCGCCGTGAGGAGCCAGCGGGCGACCTGGCCGAGTTTCTCCTGGGGTTTCACCAGGTAGGCAAGGTAGGCGACGGTGGCGGCGAGGTAGACGGCCAGGGTCAGCTTGAAGAGCAGGGCGTTCATGGGGGGTCCTCGGGCCTCATTCCCAACTCTGCTAGGGTGCACCCCGGGCCGAGTTGGTTTGTAAGGAGACGGTCGATCTCCGGGTAGTCGCCCCGCCTGATGAGGCCGGGAAGATCGGCGCAGGCGAGGGCGTTCAAAACCTTCTTATTGTAGGTGCGGTTAGCGCGGACAGTCAACAGCTTTTCACGGACCGTGCCGAGGATAGCCAGCGCTGTGGCGTATTCGGGGCCGTAGCGTTCAGCCAGTTCGTCACGGATTGTCCGGGCCAGGGCCGGACTCCTGCCTGCGGTGGAGACGGCAATGGTCAGGGCTCCCTGGCGGTGCATGGCCGGCGAGGTGACATTCCCTTCTTCCGGAGCGTCGGCGACCTCAACGAGGATGCTGCGGGACAAGGCTTCCATGGCCACGGCCCGGTTCACGTCCCTGTTGTCCGTGGCGGCGAGGACGAGAAAGGCCCCGGCCAAGTCGTCCCTGCGATAGGACCGTGGGAGGTGGGCGATCCGTCCCGTGTCCCGCAGTTCGGCCAGGCGGGCATCGATGTCCGGCGCGATGACGGTGATCCGCGCCCCCCCTTCGAGGAGCGGCAGACATTTGCGGGCGGCAACCGATCCGCCGCCGACAATGACAACAGCGTGGCCACGGATGAAGAGGTTTATGGGGAGATGGTCCATGCGTCTCTCCGGGTTCGGCATGAGGTTTCCACTGTTACCAGAATTAATGCGTTTTGCCAAGGTGCGCGGCCGGATTTCGGTTTCCTCCTTGATGTTTTGGGTAAGCTCGGCTATATTCTAAAAGTACTATTTATTCAGACAAGGAGGCTCTCATGGCCAGTGAAAAAGTGCTGACGTTTGGCGACGATAACTTCGATGCAGACGTACTCAAGGCGACGGTCCCGGTACTCGTGGATTTCTGGGCCACCTGGTGTGCCCCCTGCAAGGCAATCGCTCCGGTCATCGATACTATTGCTGAAGAGTTCGACGGCAAGGTCAAAGTGGGGAAGGTAAACGTGGATGACAATCCGGCCACCCCCGGCAAGTTCGGGGTACGGGGCATCCCGACCGTCATTCTCTTCAAGGATGGCAAGGTTGTTGACCAGGTCGTGGGGGCCGTCCCCAAGGCCCAGCTTGAGGCTCTTATCAAGAAGGCGCTCTAGGAGCGCAAGGAGTACCCTATCGTATGCAGATGCTTCGCCTGTCGCGCCTATTCGTTGCGGCTGCTGCCCTCCTGGTGCTTGGTCTCCCGGCCCGGGCCCATGCCATCCCCCAGAAAGGTCAGCCCGCTCCCGCCATCAAGGTGGTGAGCACCTCGGGACAGCAGATAAGTCTTGCCAACTACAAGGGGTATGTCCTTGTGGTCGACTTCTTCGCCACCTGGTGCCCACCCTGCCGTGAGGCGATTCCGCACCTCAACAGCCTCAACAAGAAGTACGGCAAGCAGGGACTCCAGGTTCTGGGCCTCTCCCTGGACGAGGGTGACGAGGGGGGGGTGAAGGAGTTCATCGCCAGTAAGCGGATCAGTTACCCGGTGGCCCTGGCCAGCCAGGACGTCCAGACCGACTACGGTCTCCGTTCGCTTCCGACGGTCTATGTCATCAACAAGAAGGGGGTGGTGGCCGACAAGTTCATGGGCGGGTCCGAGGAGACCCTCAGGAACATGGAGGCCCTCATCAAGAAGCTTCTCGCCGAGCAGTAGCAGGATCGGCATACCAGCCATGAAGGCGGTTTTCCCTGTCAGGGAGAGCCGCCTTCGTCGTTTTCGCGGAGCGCCGTCCAGAGGGTGTCGGCCAGGGTTGGTGGGATAGACGGCAGTGACGCCAGTTCGTCGCGGCTCGCCTCCTTCAATCGCTGGAGGCTCCCGAATCGGCGCAGGAGTTCCTTCCGCCGCTTCGGCCCCACGCCGGGGATGGCGTCGAGTGCGGTCTGTAGTGTCCCCTTGCCCCGCAGCTTCTGGTGGTAGGTGATGGCGAAGCGGTGGGCTTCGTCGCGGATGCGGGCAAGCAGGAGCAGTGGTGCGGAGTTCTGACGGAGCACCACCGGATTCTTTTGACCCGGGAGAAAGACCCGCTCTGCGCTCCGTGCAAGCTCCTCGCCTTCCATGTTCCGCTCCAGGCGGCTCTTGGCGAGAGATGCCGCGTCCACCCCCTCCACCTGGAGGTCCCGCAGTACCGCCGTCAGGATGTTCAACTGGCCGATTCCCCCGTCCACCACGATCAGGTCCGGAATATATCCTTCTGCTGTCCCTCGCCGAAAGCGGCGGGAAAGAACCTCGTGCATCATGGCAAAGTCATCGGCCCCGGGGACCGTCCTGATCCGGTAGTGCCGGTAGCTGGCCTTGTCCGCCTTGCCGTCGCGGAATAAGACTCCGCTTCCCACGGCATAGGTTCCCTGGATGGTGGAGATGTCGTAGCATTCGATGCGGCGGGGGAGATTTCGCAGGTGAAACCGATCCTTAAGCTCGGCCAGGACCGCTTCGGCCATCTCCTCCCGCTGCCGCTTTTCATTGACGGCGGCCTCGGCGTTTCGTCCCGCCAGCCGAACCAGGTCGGCTTTCGTGCCGCGCCGGGGGTGTGCGAGCGCCATCCGCTTTCCCCGCTTCTCCGAGAGGAGTTCTTCCAGTACCTCTTCGTCGGGGACCGGCAGGGGGACGAGCACTTCGTCGGGGATCACGACCTCCCGACTGTAGTATTCATTAAGGAAGGACGAGAGCCCGTCCTCGTCCTCCAGTTCCCACGCGAGGATAAAGCTCCGGGTGCCGATGAGCCGACCGCCACGGATGAAGAGGAGCGCGAAGGAGAGCGTGCTCCCCTCCCGGTGCATGCCGATGACATCGGAGTCCCCGCCAGAGGTCACCATCTTCTGTTTTTCCACGGTGAGTTCGATGGCGCGGATGAGGTCCCGGTAGCGGGCTGCCTCCTCGTAGCGCTGGGAAGCCGCCGCTGTGACCATTCGCTCGCGGAAGACCTTCACCAGGTCACGGTTTTTCCCTCCCAGGAAGAGTGCCGCGCCTTCAGCAATTCCCCGGTACTCCTCCACGGAGATGAGCCCGTGGCAGGGTGCCGAGCACTGCTTCATCTGGTAGAAGAGGCAGGGTCGGCGGCGGCGTCGGCAGGTCTCCAGGGGGTAGTGGCGGAGGGGGAAGATTTTGTAGAGCTGCTTGAGAACCTCTCGTGCCGCCGAGGAGGAGGAGTAGGGGCCGAAGTAGCGCGCTCCGTCCCGGGTGACCGAGCGGATGATCGTGAGGCGGGGGAACTCCTCGTTCATGTCCATTCGAAGGGAGAAGTAGGTCTTGTCGTCCCGCAGGTACAGGTTGTAGCGGGGACGGTGTTTCTTGATGAGGGTGTTTTCGAGGATGAGGGCCTCTTTCTCAGTGTCGGTGACGATGACTTCGATGTCTGCGATGCGTGCCACCAGAAACTGGATGTGGTAGCGCGATTCGCCGGCTTTTCCGAAGTAGGAACGGACCCTCTTCCGAAGGCTCTTTGCCTTTCCCACGTAGAGAATCTCGCCGTTCGCGCCCTTCATCAGGTAAACGCCGGGAGCATCCGGAAGGGAATCAAGTCGTGATTTATCGTCCATGGGCTCCAGTATAACGTCTGTGCTTTCTGTTGGAAAGAGGGGTGGCTCCTCCTCTAGCAATACCTGTTCCGGTTGGCCGTTTTTCGCGTAGTTACAGGGGCTCGCGCAGCCTTTCACCGTTGACAAGCAGGTGTTATGATGATATGTAACTGAAACTGATTACTAATGATTTCTGTCCCCTCAAGTGGAAAGGTTAAGCCCGTGGATTTTATGAAATATTTCCGCACTGCCGTCTTCAGGTGCCTAACCGGATGTCTCATAATCGCGTCGCTTCTTTCTACTCCTGTCTATGCCGTCAACTCCGAAGATTCCCAGATCTTTATCGCGGGCTTCAACGCATACCAGAAAAAAGACTACCAGACAGCCATCGAGAAGATGAAGACGGTCCTCGAAAAGTACCCCGATACGCCGCTGCGGGACATGGCCATCTTCTGGCTGTCACGGGCCAACTTCAAGGCTGGTTTTGAGCGTGACGCGGCCCGGTATATGTCACAGTTCATGAAGGAGTACCCCGACAGCCCCCTCAAGGGGACCGTCGAGGATGATCTCCTGGGGCTCGTGGCGCGCTTTGAGAAAGGGGAACAGCTTCCGGCCGTGGCGAAGCGTCCCGCTGCCGGGGCGGTGGCTGCCGCGCCGTCGCCGACCAAGCAGGTTCTCACCGAAAAGACAGCTGCCGCGAAGCGGGCGGCCGAGCAGGCGGCCGCGGGGACAGGAGCGGCTGCCGCGGCTGGTGCCGGGATCGCCACCGGTGCCGCTGCCGGCGTTGCCGCTGTGGCAACGCCTTCTACCGACAAGGCCGCAGCGGAAAAAGTCGAGGCGGAGCGCCGTGCTGCGGAGAAGGCTGCGGCCGAGCGTGTCGCTTCCGAGAAAGCAGCCGCGGAACGTGCCGCTGCTGAACGTCTGGCCGCAGAGAAGGTTGCCCGGGAGAAGGCTGAAGCCGAGAGGCTCGCAGCAGAAAAGGCTGCTCGGGAGAAAGCCTTGGCAGAACGTGCTGCGGCTGAACGTATGGCTGCCGAGAAGGCCGCCCGGGAGAAGGCTGAGGCTGACCGGCTGGCTGCGGAGAAAGTGGCCCTCGAAAAGGCTGCCGCCGAGAAGTTTGCCGCTGAACGCGCCGCTGCCGAACGCCTGGCCGCGGAAAATACAGCCCGGGAGAGGGCTGAAGCCGAGCGTCTGGCCGTGGAAAAGGCCGCTCGCGAAAGGGCAGAGGCCGAACGACTGGCCTCAGAGAAGCTGGCTCTCGAAAAGTCTGCTGCCGATCGTGCTGCACAGGAGCGTCTGGCTGCAGACAGGGTGGCTCGGGAACGGGCCGAAGCTGAACGTCTTGCCGCGGCAAAGGCGGCCGCCGAGAAGGCTGCCGCTGAGCGCGCCGCTGCGGAGCGCCTGGCCGCCGAGAAGGCCGCTCAGGAGAAGGCTCTGATCGAAAGGTCCGCCGCCGAGAAAGCCGCAGCCGACAAGGCAGCCGCGGAGCTTCGTGCGTCGGAGCAGGTTGCCCGGAAAAATGCCGAGGCCGAGCGGTTGGCAGCCGAGCGGGCCGCCGCGGACAAGGCGGAGGCGCAGAAACGCGACGCCCTGCGTGATAAGGCAATAGCCGAATACAAGTCGCTCGTGGACCGTTTCCCTGGCACCCGGGCGGCGAGTACGGCAGCCGCCAAGCTGAAGGAGTTGGGTATCGCATACCCTGTTCCGGGTAAGCCGGTTGCCGCGGTTCCGCAGGCGCCTCCCGAGAAGAACGCCCAGGTTCTCACCCTGGAAGTGGGGCAGTTTGCGGAGGCGGACCTGACCCTGACACCGGTGTCCCAGGCCCTGGAGGCCGGCAAACGGCATGATATCCCCTTCGACGTGGTGAACAGGGGCAACGGCACCGACAGTTTCTACCTTGAGTCAGGCTTCCCTGCTGAGTTCAGCGCCCAGTTCGCCGACGCCGCCAAGAAGGAGATGCCGATCAACCTGACCCCTTCCCTCGCTCCGGGCGAACGGTTCCGAGGGGTCATCTCCATCACCGTGCCGCGTGAATTTATCGACGGCCAGAAGATCGTCTACCCCATCAAGGTTGCTTCCCGCCTCGAGCGGGATGCATCCCAGGCCCGGGATATATTCCTTACTGCGTCGGCTCCCCTTTTGCGGGCCGTGGTCAAGACCGACAAGGGGCAGGTCCTGCCGGGCGAGAAGGTCTCGTATCGAGTGGCGCTTCTCAATATCGGGACTGCGGCTGCCCAAGTGGTGACGCTGCGGCTCAATTATCCGCCCCAGTATGAGCCGGCCGGCTCCGTGGAGTCGGGCTTCCGACAGGAGATGAAGGCCGCGCTGGTGATGGATGGCATCCGCCTTGCTTCCGGCGAGAGCAGGGAGTTCGAGGTGGCCTTCCAGCTCAAGGACGAGGCCATCGCCCAGCAGGAACTCCTGCTGCGGGCCGACGTGGTCAACAATGACCTGCAGACCCGAGACTCGTTCATTTCCGCGTCATCGTTCGTGAAGGCAGTGAGCGGTGTTGCAGTAAGGACAAACAGCGAGAAGGTTGTGGTAATCCCCGGCCAGTCGATTGCCGTGCCTCTTGTCGTCACCAATACCGGCAACGTGCGGGAGGACTTCATCATCAAACCGGCTCTGCCGCCGAACGTGACCTATACCTTCTACCAGGATCTCAACCGCGATGGCATCCGGCAGGCGAACGAGCCGATCATCAACCACGTGGGGCCGTTGGCGCCCAAGGAGGAGTCGTACGTTATCCTGGATCTGTCGACTCCGGCCACCGAGGCTGACGGGACCGGCGCCACGATTTCGATGACCTTCGAACCCGAAAGTGACAGAGTGAAGAGTGCCGTGGCCAACCTGCGACTCCTCTACGCGCGGCCGGTTGTCGATCTGGCAATGGGTGGCAAGGGGGGGCGGCTCAAGCCTGGCGAGGTCTCGTCCTTCGAACTTACGTTCACGAACAGAGGGTCCACCATGGCCAAGGCGGTGGAGCTCCAGAGTGCACTCCCGGCTGACCTTGAGCTGGTGGCCTCCGATCCGGCCTTCGGCCGCGGCAGGGATGGCGACTATCTCTGGAAGTTCGACGAGATAGGTGCCGGGGAGAAGCGGACCATCAAGGTTACCTTCAGGGTCAAGGCCGGTACCGCGGTCGGAAGGAATATCCAGGTCAAGAACGTCCTGAAGTACCAGGACCAGATGGGGAACAGGTACTGACATGAACAACACGCTCAGGCTCGTCGCATCGTCTCTTGTCCTCTCCCTCGCGTCGCTGGGCCCCGCGGTCGGCGCGGATTACCTCCTCTATGCCCCCGAAAAGTCGGACGGTAAGGCGCCGTCGGGCCCCAACGAAGGGGTGCTCGTCAAGAGCATCACGATTCAGAGGGGGGATACCCTCTACTCTCTGTCGCGGAAGTACAGCGGAAAGGGGACCTACTATCCCCAGATCCTGCTCTTCAACGAGATCGTGAACCCTGACATGATCTATGCCGGCAACAAGATTATGGTGCCGTTACCGGCCGGTGAGGGGAAGGTTGAAGAGTTGCGGCGGAAATCCGAACCTGCGGTGAAGGGTGACAAGGGTACGAAGACGACCGCTACCGCCAAGGAGCGGGGTAAGGTGTCGAGGGGAAAACAGGCTGCCCCTGCCGCAGTGCGGGAGAAGGCGCCGAAGGGTCCCACGCCTCTGGCACAGACACCGCCTGGGGCACCCAAGGTTTCAACCGACGTGAAGGCTGCGACGGGTTCTCCTGCACCAAAACCTGCCGCGCCGGCTGCGGCACCACGAAAGAGTGAGGAGAATGAGCAGACCCTCTTCGAGCGGGGGGTAAGTGCCTACAAATCGGGGCACTACCAGCAGTCGCTCGACTCCTTCGACAGCTTTCTCTCGCGGTATCCCGGTTCTCCCCTTGTTCCCGACGCCACCCTATACCGGGCGGATGCCCTCCTGAAGCTGGCCGGCCAGTAGGATCGCAACGTCAGTTCCAAGTTTACTGCACGAAAAAATCGCCCTCTAACCTGAAGGCGATTTTTTGCATTTGTGACTGCCTGTTGGCGCAGATGCTGATTTTCTTCTTACTTCGCTGGAGGTTCCAGGAGCAAGAGGTGTGCGAAGACCGGATCGGAGGGGCGTGAGGTGATCAGGAGTCTGCCGCTCGATGTGTCTCTGCGGGTTACCTTGAATCCCGTGACGCCGATCCGGTATTTGCCGTAGTCCAGTTCGTGGCGCCCGAAGGTGTGCGGGTACGTGAGTTCGGTGAGGAGCCGGTCTGTCACGGCGGCAAAGTCGTCCGTATCCCGGGGCTCGACCAGCCCGTATCCCTGGAGTTGCAGAAGCCTGAAAAGGGTGTAGTTGTAGGAGTCATTTTCGCTGCAGTTGAGAATGAAACGCTTGCCCCCCGCCTCGAAGTACCCTTCAACCCGTATGCTGAAGCGGTTTTCAGTGCCAGATCCCATAGCCCCCGAGACGATGCGGTTCCGGTCGAGTTTGATCGACAGGGCATCTAGAAGCGATATGGTCATGTCGCAAGGGGATGACGAGGGTATGGCGCGCAGGTCGTAGCCCGGTTCGGCAAAGGTGGAGCTCGTCGCAGAGCAGAATTCAGCCACCTGATATCCCTTGTTGGTGAGGTAATTCCTGAGATGGGGGGGGAGGCATGGGCCGTTATCGTCCAGGAATAGGAGGACGGTTTCCGGGCCACGCTGGGTAGTGGGGACTCTGGCAATCTTGAAGTCGGCCCGAACGGTCAGCTTGGGGTCCGCACCGAAATCGACGGAAACGTTTTCGTCGGCCCGGGCGAACTCAGCCATTTTGACGAGTGAGGAAATGAAGGACTTGACTCTGTCCTCCCCCCGGGAAACGATGCGCAGGTCGGGAAACTTCTGGGTTAGTTGGTTCCGGGTCTGGGGCGTGAGGGTACCGCGCAGGTCAATGAGGATCTTCCCGCCGTCAGCGGCGAGGAGGACTGGATAGTTGACAGGATCGAGGACCTTGCCGTTGAGCGTCAGCGGCTCGACCCCTGCCTGTCCGGGAATGAGTTCTTCCCAGAGCCGCAGAAGGGCGGTGGAGAACGACAGTTCAGCGGCCACCGGCACCGGCCGGGGAGGGGGCACCGACCTCTGGGGCTCCTCGGCAACTGGTGGCTTCGGTGCGGTGGTCGCTACGGTCTCCTCTGCCGGCGTCCGGGGTAGTGGCTTGGACACCGGTTGAGCCACTGACGTCTGCGGGACTTCCGCAGGGGGGGAAGGAGCAACTTTCGGTGCCGGCTCTTCTGCCGGTCTGTTCGCGTCAGACCCCGGTGCGGCTTTGGCAGTCGCCATGACTCCGGACGAGCGACGGGCAAGAGGGATGAGGATGGTCTGTCCCACCTCCAGCCGTGTTGCACTGGGCAGTTTGTTGAGTTTCTGAATGCCCGGGATCATCGCCTCGGCCTGGGCATTTGAAAGGCCGAAGTCGCGAATAAGGATTTTAAAGAGAAAGTCCCCCGGTTTCACGGTATAGCGGGTGACTTTTTCGATCCCTTCGCCGGAGGGCTCGGCCTGCGGTGTCTCCTTATGCGTCACGGCGTCTCTGCGTTGGGTCCGTGCTGGCTGGCGACGGGGTTTCGCGGGAGGCTTTGCCGTCTCCAGGTCCTTGACATCGAGTTCGAAAGATGCTGGCGCCGCCAGGGCGTTGCCAGCCATGGGCATGGAGATGGCGAGGGCGATGATGGTGAGGAGGCTTCGGGTGATCCGTTTCTTCATGGTGTGGTCAGCTCTCCTTGACGAGGAGTGGTCAGTTGAATGAGATTACGAAGGCCCTGATGAGGCCGCCGGGGCCCGTGCGGTAGATGAGGATCCGGGATCCGGAAGCGACCTTCCCCCTTTCGACGAGGAATTTACCCTGGGGTTCCTTGCCGTCGAGGGTGAAGTCCTGTGTGCCGGTCATCTGGCTCAATGCCCCGCGGAGAAAAGCCTCAGGTATCCCTACGCCGCTGCGATCGATGGCCTGCACGGCCATGATGGCGGTGTTTTCCCGGAAAACCTTGAACTCGGTCCGTGCCCCCCGGTAGCGTTCCCATCCGGGGTTTTGCGCCGCGTAGTTCCTGTCGATTCCCTCCCGGGGAATAAAGGAGGGAAGTTCGGCAAGACCCCGTGCCTTGGCCGCAGGCGCCGGCGCGGCCGGCTGGGGGACGGGCGAAGGAGCCGGTGCTGGCTTCGGCGTGGGAACGGCGGCCGGAGCAGGAGGTTGGGTGGGTACCGGAGCCGAGGGAGGGGCCTCCACTTTTTGGGGTGGCGGGAGAGGTCCAATCGGTGCGGTCTGCTTCACTGCGGTCACGGGGCGGACATTTTTTTGACTTCCCGGCGATGAGACAAGGGCGATGATGGTACCTGCCGCGACAATGATGATGGTGCCAACGGCGATCCAGGTGTAGGAAGAGAAGTCGAAGTGCCGGTTCCGCTGGCGGGCCACGCGGGGTGTCGGTTCCGGCGCGGCTCCAGCTTCTTCTCGCACGTCATCGTCGAGTTGCGCAACCGATATCGGCTCGGGGGTCTGCTCCAGGACGGCCTTGAGTTTAAGGTCGAAGAGGGTTTCCGGGGTGAGAGGGTCAACGGCCTCCTTCGGCTCTCCGAGCATGTCTGTATCAGGAGGGTCACCGGTGACTTCGGCGGGCGAGTCGGCCAGGGAGGGAGGAAATGGGGCTTCTTCCCCGATGGCGACCGGAGCGGCGGGGAGCTCGGGGAGCGCGCCGTCGGGCTCTTCCTCTGCCGGGGCAGGCTCCGGTGCGGTCTCCTCTTCCACAGTGCGTGTCGTGGCCTCCGATATGATGCCAATGATGGCCGCTGTGAGCTCTTTGTCGGGGAGGGCGCTGTCGAGGCAGGCGTCGATCGGGTCCTGACCCGACGGTGAACTTCCCGCATCACCGAAAAGAACCACGAGCGGCCTGGCTCCTTCGGTCTGGGCGATGAGGTGCCGGACGATGATCTCTCCCGAGAGGCCCGACAGATGGTTCTGGACGAAGAGGACGGCCGGAGGCTCCTCGGCCATGTCCTGGATCCCCTGGCGGAGGGAGTGGGAAACGCGGAAACGTAACTGGGGATAGTCGCCGGTGAAGTCGAAGAGCTTTTCGAGCCGATCCTGATCGGCAATGAGATGGACTGTAACCACGTGCGCCCCGTGTGCCGGCAAAGTAGCCGTATTCTAAGTGACGGTTGAGGGAGAATCAACTGGGAAATATCTGTCGAATGCAATAATGTTGCCGATGCGACAGCGGTCACAAAGGTGTGGACGGCCGGCAGTTCATTTCTGTACGTTGAAGAGGCGTGTAACTCCTCGCCGGAAGGACAACCATGGACTACATCGCCGATCTGCACGTCCACTCTCCCTTTTCCCGGGCGACCAGCAAGGACAGCACTCTCGCTGGGCTTGCGGCCTGGGCCCGGGTGAAGGGAATCCAGGTGGTTGGAACCGGTGACTTCACCCATCCTGGCTGGCTCGGCCGGCTGAAGGAGCTCCTCCAGCCTGTCGAACCCGGCTTCTTTCGCCTGCGGGATGAGAATGTTCCCGCGCCGCTTCCAGGGCTCGCCCCATCGTCCTCTCCGGTCCGCTTCATGATCTCCGCCGAGATAAGCTGCATCTACAAGCGGCACGGAGTGGTCCGCAAGGTCCACAACCTGCTCTACGTCCCCAACTTCGCATCTGCCGAACGGATCAACGCCCGGCTGGCCGGCATTGGCAACATCGAGTCCGATGGCCGCCCCATCCTCGGCCTCGACTCCCGGAACCTCCTGGAAATCCTCCTGGATGTGGCGCCCGAAGGATTCCTGGTGCCGGCCCACATCTGGACGCCGTGGTTCTCCCTGTTCGGCTCCAGGTCGGGCTTTGATTCGGTTGAGGAGTGCTTCGACGATCTCTCTCCCCACGTCTTCGCCCTGGAGACCGGCCTCTCCTCTGACCCGGACATGATCCGGCGGATCTCGGCCCTGGACCGGTTCGCCCTCATCTCCAACTCCGACTGCCATTGCCCTTCGCGCCTGGGCCGGGAGGCGAACCTCTTTGCAACCGGCTTTGACTACTTTTCCCTGCGCGACGCGTTGAAGGGGAACCGCCGCGAGAGTTTCCGGGGGACCGTCGAATTCTTCCCGGAAGAGGGGAAGTACCACATGGACGGCCATCGCGCCTGTCACATCTGCCTCGAACCGGCCGAGACGCGGTGCCTCGACAGATGCTGCCCCGTCTGCGGCAAACCCCTGACGGTCGGGGTGCTCCACCGGGTCATGGAACTGGCCGACCGGGACCGCCCCTCTTATCCGGCTGGAGCCCCGGGATTCTTCAGCCTCGTGCCGCTTCCCGAGGTTCTGGGGGAGATCCTCGGTGTCGGCCCGGCCTCGAAAAGGGTGATGGGAGAGTATGCACGGCTGATAGAGCGGTTTGGCTCCGAGTTCGGGCTTCTTCTGAGTGCGGCGGTGGAGGAGGTCGGGGCCGAGTCGCCGCTCCTTGCCGAGGCGATCAGGCGCATTCGTGGGGGGCACGTCATCCGGCGGGGGGGATACGACGGGGAGTACGGCCTGATCCGGGTCTTCGAGGAGGGCGAGTTGACGCGGCTTGCGGGCCGTGAACGTCGATGTGGCGACGAAACGTTGCGTCACCGAAGATGAGGCGTTGCTGGCTCTCTTGCCAAATCAGGTGAACAGGAAGGCGTTATTCTCCCAGCACGGCCTTGCGGAATTCTTCAACTCCCATCTGCTCCACGATCCGGCCGAGTCGCTGCTCGCTGCCGGAGCCTTTGTAGTAGGTGACGATCCGTGCGACAATGGCCAGGACATCGTCTTCCACCGCGGCGGTTTCCGCGAGAAGGTCCCCGATACGGGGCCGGGCGCCGGCGTTTCCCCCCACGTAGATCCGCCACCCCTTCGGTGTCCCCACCACCCCGATATCCTTCAGCATCGTCTCGGCGCAGTTGAGCATGCACCCCGATATCCCCAGTTTCATCTTGTTGGGGAGTTCCATGGCGTGGTACGCGGCATCGATTTTCAGTCCCAGCGAAACCGAGTCCTGGACCCCCCGCTTGCACCAGGTGGTGCCGGGGCAGATCTTGACGCTCCGGACGCAGAGGCCGATGGCTGCCCCAGGCTGCTGGTCAAGGTCGGCCCAGATGGCGTCCAGGTCTTCCTCCTTCACGCCGAACAGGGCGATCCGCTGGGCAGAGGTGAGTTTCAGTTCCTTGACGTAATACTTGTCGGCCACGTCGCAGAGCTTCCGCAATGTGGCGGTGTCGGTGATGCCGCCGGGTATGTGGGGAGCGATGGCGTATGTTTCCTTGTCCCGCTGGAGGATCGCCCCCTTTTCGAGGATATCTTTTTTCATGGATTGCTCCCTGTTGAGTGGATGGGGATTCAGTAGCATAGTTCGCCGGCAAAGGGAAGGTCTCCCTGATGCACGGGGGCGTTCCTTTTGCTATTCTCCGACCCGCGCCACGTCCGCTTCGATGGTCCTGCCGCAGACGAAGGAGAAGAACGCTGCCGCGAGGATGGCGAGGGGGGTGGTGAGAAGGGCGGAGCGGAGGTCCCAGAGGTCCGACAGCCAGCCGAGAATGGTCGGCGATATGGCGTCCCCCAGTGCGTGGATGAAGAAGATGTTCACGGCAAAGGCCATGGCGCGGATGGGGGGTGGCGTGACGTTGACGATGACGGTATTGAGGGGGCCGGTATTGAGGAAGAGGAAGAACTCGGCCAGAAACATCGCCGCCAGGCAGTGGGGAAGGGACGGGGCAAGGATGGCGTAGGCCGCGAACGGCGTTCCCAGAATGAAGCCCCATCCGGAAAGCAGGAGGTAGCCCTTGCCGCTCTTCTGCTGGAGCCGATCGCCCAGCCAGCCGCCGGCCAGGGTTCCGGTGATCCCGGTCAGGACGGTGATGGCGCCGAAGAGGGTGTTCCCCCGTGCCACGTCGAGGCCGTGCATCCGGAAGAGGAAGGTGGGCATCCACTGGGCCAGCCCTCCGAGGGCAAAGGTCATGGCGGCCATGGCCAGGGTGTTGGTGACGAAGGAGCGGTTTCTGAAGAGGGAGAGGTATCCGCCCTCTGTGTTTTCTGGATTGCCGTCCGGAATGTCGCCGGCGCCGCGGAGCGGTCCGCGCAGCAGCCAGAGGGGAAGTACGAGGAGGAGCCCCGGTGCGCCGACCATGAGGAAGGAGGCGTGCCATCCCAGGTGGTGGCCGATGAGGCCTCCCAGGAGGTACCCCAGGGCGCTGCCAACGGGGATTGCCAGGTAGAAGAGGGCGAGAATCCGGCCGCGTCGCTCCTTCGGGAAGTAGTCGGCCAGAAGCCCCGGGGACACGGTGCCGAAACTGGCCTCGCCGATCCCCACCGCCGTGCGGGCCACCAGGAGCGTACGGTAGCCGGGTGCCAGGCCGGCCAGCGCCGTGGCAATGCTCCAGACCGCCAGCCCCGTGGCGGCAAGTCGAATCCGGCTCCACCGGTCCCCCAGCCACCCGAAGAGGGGCGCCGAGACCATGTAGCATACCATGAAGGCGCTCCCCAGGAGTCCCAGGGCCGTGTCGGAGAGGTTCAGGTCGCTCTTGATGAGGGGGAAGACGGCGTAGAGAACCTGCCGGTCGATGTAGTTGAGGAGATTGACGGCAAGGAGGAGCGTCAGGGCGTAGCGGGCGTGGCCCTGGCCGGGAAAGCCGTCGGCAGTTTCAGCGGGGTGGCTCATGTCGTACTGCTCCTGTCAGGACTCATGCCGCACCGCTGCCGGTGCGCTCGACGATCATCCGCACCCGTTCCCGCGCCGCATCGGGTATGGCGGTGAACTCCACGCCGAATCCTTCGGGCATGGCCGGCTTGATCCGGCGGTGCCCCAGGTTGACCCATGCCACCCGGGCCTCGGCCTCCAGGAGTTCGGTGTCGGGAAGGACGAAACCGAGCCTGATCCGCTCGTCGATCTGCACGTCGCAGCGGGATGCCACATAGACCCCCCAGAGGCTGATGTCCTCAATGGTGCCATGGAAGCTCGATTCTCCCTTCCGGAAGACGGCCAGGGCACTGTAGGGTATCCGTGCGTACCGCCGCTCCACGGCGGGAAGGAACCGGCGACCGGTGGCGAGAAATTGCCGCCGGTCAAGCGGTTTTGCGATGATGGCGTCGCAGCCGGCCTTGCGGCAAAGTTCCCGGTCGTTCTCCTTCCCTTCCGCAGCAACCATCACCACCGGAATGGCCGCCAGCTTCGGGTCGTTTTTTAGGATGGCGCAGCAGGTGGCGCCATCCAGGTCGGGCATCCGGAAGTCCATGAAAATGAGGTTCGGCCGGTGCCTGCGGATGGCGTCAAGGGCCTCCTCTCCGCCCGAGGCGGTCAGGATGGTCACCGGCGAATCCTTCAGGAATTCCTGCTGGAGGTTCAGGAAGAATTTCTCGTCGTCGACGAGCAGTATGGATGGGTTGGACATTGACGACTCCCTGACAGTGGTGGCGCAGAACCTATGCCAGCCTCAGTTCCATGTCTTCGAGCTTTTTTACCCGGTCCCGGAGCTCGGCTGCCTTTTCGAACTCGAGCTTCCTGGCTGCGTCGAGCATCTCCTTGCGCAGCTTTTTGACGAGCTTTGGTATCTCATCGGCAGGAACGTACTCTTCTTGAGCCTCGGCGGCAAGGGGGATGGTGTAGTAGTCCCGCTCCTCGATGGATTCGAGGATGGTTCGCAGCCCCTTTATCACGGTCTGCGGCGTGATGCCGTGCTCCTGGTTGAAGGACTCCTGGATCGTCCGGCGCCGGGCGGTCTCGTCGAGGCATGCCTGCATGGAGCGGGTCACGGCGTCGGCGTACATGATCACTCGGCCGTTCACGTTGCGTGCGGCCCGGCCGCAGGTCTGGATCAGGGACCGGGCCGACCGCAGGAATCCCTCCTTGTCTGCGTCGAGGATCGCCACCAGCGCGACCTCCGGGATGTCGAGCCCTTCCCGCAGGAGGTTGATCCCCACCAGCACGTCGAACTCCCCCGTCCGCAGGTCCCGGATGATCTGCATCCGCTGGATGGTGTCGATGTCCGAGTGGAGGTATTTCACCCGAACACCCAGGTCCCGGTAGTAGTCGGTCAGATCCTCGGCCATCCGCTTGGTGAGGGTGGTGATCAACACCCGCTCCCCCGTGGCCGTGGTCTCCCGGACCTCGTGGAGGAGATCATCCACCTGGCCAGATGCCGGACGGATCTCGATCTGTGGATCCAGCAGCCCCGTGGGTCGGATCACCTGCTCCACCACCACGCCGCCTGACTGCTTCAGTTCGTAGTCGGCCGGGGTGGCCGAGACATAGACGGTCTGGTTCAACCGCTCGGTGAACTCCCGGAAGGTTAGGGGGCGGTTGTCAAGGGCCGACGGGAGACGGAAGCCGTAGTTCACCAGGGTCTCCTTGCGGCTGCGGTCGCCCCGGTACATTCCCCCCACCTGGGAGACGGTGATGTGGGATTCGTCGATGAAGAGGAGGAAGTCCTTCGGAAAGTAGTCGATGAGCGTGTAGGGGGGCTCTCCCGGAGCCCGGCCGTCGAAGTGGCGTGAGTAGTTCTCGATTCCCTGGCAGAATCCCATCTCCTCCATCATCTCCAGGTCGAACATGGTCCGCTGCTCGATCCGCTGTGCCTCAACGAGCATGATCTGCTCCCGGAACCACAGGATACGCTCCCGTAGGGCCACCCGGATTTCCTCGATGGCCCGCTCCAGGGTCTCGCGGGTCGCCACGTAGTGGGAGGCGGGGTAGATGGCGCACTTGGCGAGCCGCTGGTGCGCCACGCCACGCAGGGGGTCGATCTCGCTGATGGCATCCACCGAGTCGCCGAAGAACTCGATCCGCAGTGCCTTCTCGTCCTCGTGGGCCGGGAAAACCTCCACGATGTCGCCCCGCACCCGGAAGGTTCCCCGGTGAAAGTCCACGTCGTTGCGCTCGTACTGGATCTCTACGAGCTTCCTGAGCAGCGTGTCCCGGCCGTACTCCTCTCCCTGGTGAAAGAAAATGTGCATTGCCTGGTACTCGGCCGGGGAGCCGATGCCGTAGATGCACGAAACCGAGGCGACGATGATCACGTCGCGCCGCGTCAAGAGGCTGCGGGTAGCCGCGTGGCGCAGCTTGTCGATTTCGTCGTTGATGGATGAATCCTTCTCGATGAAGGTGTCGGTGGTGGGAAGGTAGGCCTCGGGCTGGTAGTAGTCGTAGTAGGAGACGAAGTACTCCACGGCGTTGTCGGGGAAGAGCTCCTTGAACTCGCCGTAGAGTTGGGCCGCCAGAGTCTTGTTGGGGGCAAGCACCAGGGCGGGACGGTTGGTGGCAGCGATCACGTTCGCCATGGTGAAGGTTTTTCCCGAGCCGGTGACTCCCAGGAGAACCTGGTCACGGTCGCCGCGGAGGATGCCTTCGCATAGTTCCGCGATGGCCCGGGGCTGGTCTCCCCGGGGGATATAGTCACTCTCCAGTCTGAAACGGTCCATGGGAGGCATGGTACCACGTTCGGCGAGTGATTTCATCAGGTTATAATGGTGAACGGGATATGCAAACGCCCCCGCTGAAAGGGGGCGGGCTTACTTTGCGGATGGGGGGAGTTTGGGGGTGATGTTGAGGGTGAGCCAGTAGGTGCCGATCAGTCGGATCGCCTCGCTCAGCTGGTTGAAATCCACCGGCTTACGGATGTAGCTGTTGGCCCCCAGAAGGTGACAGTCGATGATGTCCTGTTCCTCATTGGAAGAGGTGAAGACCACCACCGGCAGGAGTTTTGTCCTCTCGTCCTTCCGGATGCGCCGCAGGACCTCGAGGCCGTCCACCTTGGGGAGTTTCAGGTCAAGAAGGACCAGTCGGGGCATTGTGCATGTCTCGACATCAGTGGGAGCACCGGTGCCGAAGAGGTAGCCGAGTGCCTCAACCCCGTCGTGGGCAACCGTCACCTCCGAGGTGATGTTGTTCTTGCGAAGCGCCCGCAGGGTAAGCACTTCGTCGTCGGGATTGTCTTCGATCAGGAGAATCGGTCGCATGGTCATCTGGCGAACCCCATTGTAGTGTGTGGTCGTCACTAAGAGCATACACTATCACAACAGAAATATAATTAAAGCGTGTAAATTCTTTGTGCGGCACTTTCTCTGAAATGCGAGTCGTCATTGTTATTGATAAACAGTATACCGATATGGCGGGTGAAAATACAGGGGCATTTGAGCAGGCGGTGACGGTAGTGGCCGATGGGAGCCGGTCCGATGTTGCGCTTGATTTTTAACGGCCCAGATGCAATACTCGCCAGTGATTCCACGGCAGGAGGTTAGATATGTTCGGTTTTGGCATGCCTGAGTTGGTTGTCATCCTTGTCATAGTTCTCGTGGTCTTCGGTGCCGGTAAATTGCCCGAGATCGGCGGTGCCCTTGGCAAGAGCATCCGGAACTTCAAGAAGGCTTCAGAAGGGAAGGAAGAGATCGAGATAAAGCCTGAGAAGAAGGACGAACCCCGAAAAGACAGCTAGCAGGCTGTGAAAAGCTGGCGAGGCCGGGATGGTGGTCGCAGGTAAGCCAAGCATATCGATAGATGCGTTGAGCTATTGAGTGCCCGGCAGATTCGCGGTGGTTTTTCACCAGCCTAATGGGGCGCGCGGGATATGTGACGAGGGGCCGGCAAACAGATGCCGGCCCCTCGTGTTTCTAACACTTCGATGACTGCTTGTGGGAGGGGGTAGGGCTTTGGCTCCCGGATTACTGCTTTTGCTTGCTGCTCTTCTTCTTGGTTCCTGAGCCGGCCTTTGTTGCTGATTTCTTCTTCGAGGGTTTCTGCTTGGCAGAGGAGGATTTTTTCACCCCCTTTGTCTTGGTGCTTTTGCGGCTTTTCTTGCGATATTTGGAGGGCTCGGGTACCAGTTCCTCCTTGATGTTGCTCAGGAGAACCGCGGTCTCCTCAAGCCCCGGGTCAGCTTTCTTGGCGGCCTCAAGGGCCTCCTTCGCCTCGGTGAGTTTTCCGGTCTTCACATAGACACGGCCAAGGGCGTTGAGAGATTTGGCATGGTCCGCCTTGAGTTCCACCGCCTTCTTGTAGGAAACTTCGGCGGACTCGTATTCCTTCTTGAACTCGTAGATGAGACCAAGTTTGTAGTGGCTTGCCGGATCGTTGGGGGCAAGATCCACCCCTTCCTTCAGGAGCGTGATGAGTTCATCATACTTTTTTGCCTTGACGTAGAGGGTGGTGAGAACGTTGCGCGCATCGGCGTCATCCTTCTTGATACGGAGGATTTCCCGGTACTGTTTTTCCGCCTCGTCTGTCTGGTTGCCCTTGCGATAGAGCGCTGCAAGCTCACGGCGGGCATCCAGATTGTTCGGGTCGAGCCTGATGGCCTCCAGATAGGCAGCGGTGGCATCCTTGGGGTTTTTGGCGTTCAGGTAAATCCGCGCCAGCTTCAGGTGAAGAAGGGGATTGCCTCCCCCTTTCTTGAGGAGTTCCTGGTATTGTTCGATGGCTTGGGGATAGCTGCCGCGCAGGGTGTAGATGTCAGCCAGGCGGCGTCGGGCGTCGCCGTTGTCGGGGGTTGAGCGCAGGGTCTGCTTGTACTCCACCACGGCCTCGTCGATGAGCCCCTTCCGTTCATAGATGACGCCCAGGTTGTAGTGGGTGTCGCCGCTCCCACTTTTGATCCTGATGAGTTCCTTGTAGGAGGCAATGGCTTCGTCGTCCAGTCCGGCAGCCATCTGGGCGTCGGCAAGCTTTGCCAGCGTCTCGGTTGAATCGGGCTTTTCCTTGAGGGCTGCCCGGTACTCTTCGGCGGCCTTGGCGAACTCTTTGGACTTGATCAGTTCGTCACCTCGGCGGAGGTGCTCTTCAGGGAGGACGCCGCGCTGCTTTCCGGCCAGGAGATACTCGTAGTCGGCCGTCTTTCGGTCTCCCTTTTTTTCGTAGGCGTCACCGAGAAGGGAGTGAATCTCCTTGTTCCGGGGGTTTGCAATCTGGGCCTGCTTGAGTTCCTCGATCGCCTTGTCGGTCCGGCTGCTTCCCATGTAGATGGCGGCCAGTCCAAGCCGTGCCCGCTCGTTGGCGGGCTCCAGGGTGAGGGCGCGGCGGTACTCCTTTTCGGCATCGTCGGGCTTTCCCATGCTCCGGTACAACTCGGCCAGGTCGGTTCGGATGGAGGGGTCGCCGGAGAGTCCCTTGGCCGCTTCCGTGTAGTGGTAAATCGCGAGGGAGTAGAGCTTTCTCTCGCCGAAGATGCTGGCGAGCCCCCGGTGATAGCGTGGGTCGGGCTCCGAGGCCAGTGCTTTGGTCAACTCCACGACGGCGTCGTCATGGGAGCCGCTTTGGAGGAGGGCGAGTCCCAGGTTGCCCCTGGCCCGGGGGAAGGACGGGTCGAGGCGGAGGGTCTCCCGGTAGCTCCTGACTGCATCGTCGAACCGCCGTTCCCGCTCGGCCAGAAGCCCTTTGACAAAGCGCCCAGCAGCGCCGTCCGGGCAGTATTCGATTATTCTTTCCTCGGTTTCCCTGTCGGCAGTGTCATTGTCCCGCGGTGTGAGTGTGGCGGCGAGGCGCTTTGCCTCCGGACATCGCTCCTCGGACCGGGCAGGGCTGGCGAGCATGGTCAGGTTGAGAAGAAGGGCCAGGATGAAGATCGTACGGTATGTTCCCACGAGGTTCCTCCCGTGATGTGGATGACGTGTCGGTTTTCTGGGCAATCTGGCGGTGGCCGTCTGCTGGTGGTGTACCTTGGCGCTCGGCGTCTGCCCCCTCGCGGCGGCCTCGAGGAGAGAGGTACGACAGGGGAAAAGTCCGGAGGGGAGTGCTGTGCGGCACGGCTTTGGGACGGCCGAAAGCGCAATTCGGGGGGATTATACACAGGGGATGCCGAAAATTCAACGCCATTCAACCCCCGTGGGTAGTCCGGGAGGCAAAGCACATCGTATTCCCGAGGGTTTTCCAGTGGCGCGGCGGCGCGGATTACCTTGACTTCAGGCCCAAAGATGATTAAATCAACAAAAGCTGGAACCAGGTCCCACTCCGTGTATGTGCCGCGGGGTAGGCGATTCCGGCCTTGCTGACACGGCGGGGTGCCATGGCCTTCATTACCGGGGAGCCCCCTGCCCTTCGGACCGACGGAAGATCGTCCGCGAGATACCGATAGAACAAGGAGATGATGATGGACGATAAAGGCGTCAAAGACGATACAGAAGTCAAAGAGGAAAAGGACGCAACAGAGCTCAGGACGGAGAGCGAGGAGCTGAAGATTCCCGATGTCCTGCCGCTTCTGCCGGTACGGGACGTAGTGGTCTACCCGTACATGATCCTCCCTCTCTTCGTGGGTCGGGAGGTTTCCATTAACGCGGTGGACCAGGCACTCTCACGGGACCGGCTCATCTTCCTCGCGACGCAACGGGAGATGGGGGATGAGGAGCCGACTCCCGAGGGGATCTATTCTGTCGGCACCGTTGCGATGATCATGCGGATGCTGAAGCTTCCCGACGGTCGGGTGAAGATCCTCGTCCAGGGGCTTGCCAAGGGACGGATCGTCGAGTTCCTGGAGTCGAAGCCCTGCTACTCGGTCCGGATTGAGCGGATCGTGGAGCCGACGATGCCCGAGGAGTCCCTGGAGATAGAGGCCCTCATGAGGGCCGTGAAGGAGCAGCTGACCCAGATCGTTTCCCTCGGCAAGCCCATCTCTCCCGAAGTGATGGTGATCGTGGAGAACATGCAGGAGCCGGGGAGCCTGGCGGACCTGATTGCGAGCAATGTCGGCCTCAGGGTGGACGACGCCCAGAAGCTGCTGGAGATTATCGATCCCATCGAACGGCTCCAGAAGGTGAACGAGCTCCTGAACAAGGAGCACGAGCTTCTTGATATGCAGGCCAAGATCCAGACGGCTGCCAAGGAGGAGATGGGGAAGAGCCAGCGGGAATATTTCCTGAGGGAGCAACTGCGGGCCATCCAGCAGGAGCTTGGGGAAACCGACCCCCGCACCGAAGAGATAACCGAGCTTCGCAAGGCCATCGAGCAGGCCAAGATGCCGCCGAACGTTGAAAAAGAGGCCCTCAAGCAGCTGGGCCGTCTGGAGCAGATGCATCCCGACGCCGCCGAGGCGGGGATGCTCCGCACGTTCCTGGACTGGATGGTGGAACTCCCCTGGGGCAAGGCCACGAAGGATCTTCTCGATATCCGGCGGGCCAAGACGATCCTGGACGAAGACCACTTCTACCTGGAGAAGATCAAGGAGCGTATCCTTGAGTTTCTTGCCGTGCGCAAGCTCCGCAAGAAGATGAAGGGGCCGATCCTCTGCTTCGTGGGACCTCCGGGGGTTGGCAAGACGTCGCTGGGGAAGTCCATCGCCCGGGCCATGGGGCGGAAGTTCGTCCGCATCTCGCTGGGAGGGGTGCGGGACGAGGCGGAGATTCGCGGGCACCGTCGCACTTATGTGGGAGCCTTGCCAGGGAGGATCATCCAGGGGCTGAAGCAGGCAAGCTCCAACAACCCGGTTTTCATGCTGGACGAGCTTGACAAGCTGGGGGCCGATTTCCGGGGCGACCCCTCCTCGGCGCTTCTTGAGGTCCTGGATCCGGAGCAGAACCACATGTTCTCGGACCATTACATCAACCTCCCCTTCAACCTGTCAAACGTGATGTTCATCGCTACGGCCAACCAGATGGACACGATTCCCGGCCCGCTGCTGGACCGGATGGAGGTGATCCAGCTCTCGGGGTACACCGAGGAGGAGAAGCTGGAGATTGCGAAGCGCTATCTGATCCCGCGCCAGATGAAGGAGAACGGCATCTCGGAGAAGGATATAGCCATCACCGACGAGGCGGTCAAGGCGATCATCGCCAGGTACACCCGGGAGGCGGGGCTGAGGAACCTGGAACGGGAGATCGGCGGTGTCTGCCGCAAGGTGGCCCGCAAGGTGGCGGAGGGGGAGACGAAGCGCTTCCGAATCACCCCGGCCACGGTAGCCAGATACCTGGGGCCGGCCCGGTTCCTGCGGGAAGTGGAGATGGAGACGAACGAGGTGGGTGTCGTCACCGGCCTCGCCTGGACGCCGGTGGGGGGCGAGGTGCTCTTCGTGGAGGCGACCATCATGAAAGGTAAGGGGGGGCTCACACTCACCGGCCATCTGGGGGACGTGATGAAGGAGTCGGTACAGGCGGCTCTTTCCTACATCCGGTCCAAGGCGAAGGAGTTCCACCTTCAGGAGGATTTCCTTTCCGGTGTCGATATTCATGTGCACGTGCCGGCTGGGGCGATTCCCAAGGATGGTCCTTCGGCCGGCATCACCATGGCCACGGCGCTGGTCTCCGCCCTCACGCGCATCCCGGTTCGCCGGGACGTGGCCATGACCGGCGAGATCACCCTGCGGGGGAAAGTGCTTCCCATCGGCGGGCTGAAAGAGAAGATGCTGGCCGCCATCCGGGCCGGCATAACGACCATCATCATTCCCGAGCAGAACCAGAAGGATCTGGAAGAGGTCCCGAAGCACATCCTCAAGAAAGTGTCGGTGGTAACCGCAAAGGTTATTGACGATGTGTTGAAGGTGGCACTGGAAACCTTCCCGCCCCCCGCCCCCGCACGGGAGGGGAAGCCCGCGGCCAAGGTCAAGGCTCTCCCCCGCAAGATTGTCAGCGGGAGCCGCAAGGGGATGGCGGCCGGGGCAGAGTAGGTGAAGCTCGGGGATATCGGAGAGTTCGGCCTCATCGGGAGGATTGCCGGCAAGGTCGCTGGCGGGAATGGGGTGCTGATCGGTATCGGTGATGATGCCGCAGCCACGGAGCCGACACCGGGGACGGTGCTTCTTGCCACGTCGGACATGCTTGTGGAAGGGGTCCACTTTGACCTCTCCTTCACGGACCCTTTCCGTCTCGGCCGCAAGTCCCTGGCAGTGAATCTCTCCGACATCGCCGCCATGGGGGGGATGCCGCGACATCTCCTCCTTTCCCTCGCCATTCCGCCCGGGCTGCCGGTGGAATTCCTTGACCGCTTCACGGAGGGGATGCTTGCACTGGCCGACGAATTCGGCGTGACGCTGGTCGGGGGGGACACCTGCCGGTCGCCGGCCGGCCTCGTCATTTCCGTGACCCTCCATGGCGAACAGACTCCCGATCTGGTTGTCCGGAGAAATGGCGCCCGACCCGGCGATCAGATCTTTGTCACCGGTACCGTGGGCGACGCGGCCCTAGGGCTTGAACTCCTGCGGCAGGGGAGACGGGACGGGTGGGCCGTGGAGCGGCATCTGGACCCGCCCCCTCGGGTCCGGGCAGGGCTGGCCCTTGCCGGAGCTGGACTCCCTACCGCCATGATCGACGTGAGCGACGGCGTGGCCGCCGACCTGGGCCACATCCTGGAGCTTTCCGGGGTGGGGGCCCGGATCGATGCCGGGAGTCTCCCCCTTTCCCCGTATTTCCGCGAGCATGCTCCCCGTGTTTGTGCCGATCCTGCTCTTCTGGCGCTGACAGGAGGGGAAGACTACGAACTGCTTTTCAGCGTTCCCGCCGGGAGGGAGGCAGAGGCCGCCAGTATCCTGACGGGAATCGGGGTGCCGGTTACGTCCATCGGAGCCATTACCACCGGTGGTCCGCTTACGGTGACAGCGGCCGATGGCCGCGAAATAGCTGTTTCTCGTGGGGGTTTTAACCACTTCGCTTCAGATCCCTGATCCGGGTTTCGTTTCGCGCGGGTCTGCGGCTCCGTCCGTTTCTTGTTCCCACAAGGTACGATTCTTGCTGCCAATGCTCGTCATTTCCCGTGATTGTGCATTCCTGTTCCGGATCGGATACGTCTGGCCATGACACACCATCGCCTCATACCCGCGCTGCCGGAAGAAATCTCCTTCGACTTTCCCGATGGGGCTTTCGCGCGGGTGCGCGAGATTCTCAAGGCGCGTCGGGATTTCGACATCGGGAGCTACAAGGACAAGTACATGAAGCGGCGGATCGCCATCCGGGTGCGGGCGACCCATGCCGTTTCGGTGGATGATTACTGTGAGCTCCTTGCCCGCAGCGACGGCGAACAGGAACTTCTCCTCAAGGGACTCACCATCCACGTGAGCCAGTTCTTTCGCAACCGGCCCGCATTCGAGAAGCTGCGGGAAGCGGTTTTTCCCGCTCTCTTCGCGCGTCTGCGGCAGGAGGGGCGCGAAGAGGTGACCATCTGGAGCGTCGGGTGCGCCAGCGGCGAAGAACCCTACTCGCTGGCGATCATTCTCCGGGACTCCTTTGCCGAGGAGCTGAAAAAATTCAAGGTTTCCCTTGTGGCGACCGATATACATGAAGGGATACTCGATGTAGCCCGCAAAGGGGTGTACGGCCCGGAGCGGCTCCAGGATATCCCAGATGGCGTACTGGACCGCTGGTTTACCAAGGTCGGCGAGAAATTCGAGCTGGCCCCGCCCATTAGGGAAATGGTCGCCTTTCGGCGGGGAGACCTGTTCGATCCCGTCTCGATCATCGAGAGTGACCTGATTCTCTGCCGGAACGTACTGATCTACTTTGAACGGTCGGAACAGGAGCGGATCCTCAACGGGTTCGCCCTCGCCCTGCGGACAGGCGGCGTCCTGGTGCTCGGCAAGGCAGAGACACTCGTAGGGGAGACACGGCGGCGGTTCACCACCCTCTGTCCCGTTGAGCGGATGTATGTGAAGAACAGGTTTTCGGCCTATTAACGTCTCACGTGCCGGTCGTGCCGGCGCCCATGGAGCACCGTGATGCGTATCCCCATTGGTTACAAGTTCATCCTCGGATTTGTCGTGGTCGTGGCCGCGGTCGCCTTCGCCCCCGTTGGTGTGAGGCTTCTTGGCTACGGGCAGGAATTGACCACGGTCCTAACCTATGTGGTAGCGGTCACCGTCGGCCTTATCCTCGGGTGGTTCTTCTCCCGGGGGTTCGCAAAGAACATCGCCCATCTGACCGCGTCTGCCGAGGCCATCAGCGAGGGGGACCTGACCCGGGACGTTGCGATCCCCGCGACCCGCTTTCCCGACGAGACCGCTGACCTGGGTGACTCCATCAACCGGATGGTGGCAAGCCTCCGGGAGCTGGTGGGGCACATTCGGGGAACGGCGGGGAAGGTGACGGCATCGGCAAGGACCCTCTCGGACTCGGCCGTGGAGATCAACGCCTCCACCGAGGAGGTGGCCCAAGCCATCGAGCAGATAGCTCGTGGAGCCGGTACCCAGGCTGAAATGGTGGAGAAGAGCTCGCGGATCATTCACGAGATGGCCATCTCGGTTGAACTGGTGGCGAAGCGGGCCCGGGAAACGGCAAAGGCTGCCCAGGAGACGTGTCAGACGGCCCGGAAGGGACAGCACCTGGCCGACGACTCCCTCGACCGGATGAAGGCCTTCTTCGACAAGGTAGAAGAGAGCGGCCGGCAGTTTCTCACCTTCAATGCCCGGCTTCAGCAGGTGGGAAAGATCGCCGACTTCATCGCCGAGATCGCCCGGCAGACAAATCTTCTCGCCCTGAATGCCTCCATCGAGGCTGCCCGGGCCGGCGAGTACGGCAAGGGGTTTGCCGTGGTGGCCGATGAGGTGCGCAAGCTGGCCGACGGCACGGGGAAATCGGCCGCATCGATCATCGACCAGATTGCGGCCATTCGGGATGAGAGCCGCCGGGTCCAGCAGTTGATTGAAGAGAGTTCCCGCGAAATCAGTGAGGGGAAGCGGAACGTGGATACCACCGCCGCCGCATTCCGGGAAATCCTCGCCACTGCCGTGGAGACCGAGCGGCGTGCCGGCAGCATTGCCGACCTTTCCCAGATCCAGACCGAGGGATCAGGCAAGATGGTTGCGGCGGTGGACGAGATCGCCCGGGTGGCAGAGGATAATGCGGCCGCCAGCGAGGAGGTTTCCGCCGCCACCGAGGAGCAGGCTACAGCCATGCAGGAAATGTCGCTGGCAGCCCGCGAGCTGGCGACCCTTGCCGACACCCTCATGCATGTGGTGGAGCGATTCTCCCTGCCGGAGGGAGAGGCGCGCACGCCGTGAGTGAGCAGCCTTGCCGCCTCATTACCTTTTCACTTGCCGGCAAACGCCACGCACTCAGGCTGGCGCAGACGGCCGAGGTGCTTGAGGATGTCCCGACCTTCCCAGTACCCCGGACTCCGTCGTTCCTTGGAGAGGTGATCAACTGCCACGGCAGGATCGTGCCGGTCCTGGAGCTGGCGGCCTTGATGGGTTGTGGCTCTGCCACGGATGACGCGATGATTCTCGTCCTCGATCAGCATGTGGCAGATCTGGCCTTGCGGGTGGGGGGAGCGGTTGCCATCGTCCCCCCTGAAGCGGCAACTGACGAGATGGAGGGAGATGGGGCCCTCGTCGAGCGGTACGTCACCGTTGCCGGCGAGCGGGTGGCGCTTCTCTCGCCCGGCAGAATTGTGGAATTATTGGAAACAGCACTACGAGATTAAGAACGTACACGTTCTATACCTGGAGGCTCCATGGGGAAAAGAGTGATGATTGTTGACGATGCCCTGTTCATGCGGAACATGCTGCGGGGGATCCTGGAAGAGGATGGCTTCGAGGTTGTGGCCGAGGCGGGCGATGGTGGGGAAGCGGTGGTCACCTACCGCGATACGCGTCCCGATATCGTGACCCTGGACATCATCATGCCGGTGAAGAACGGCATCGAGGCGCTCCGCGAGATCGTGGCCATCGACCCCGATGCACGGGTAGTCATCTGCAGCGCCGTGGGGCAGGAGTCCCTGGTCCAGAAGGCCCAGAGCGTCGGGGCCCGGGATTTCATCCTGAAGCCTTTCAACCCTGATCGGGTCAAAGAGGTCATGAGGCGCGTGGCAGAGGGTTAGCCCATGGACATGTCCCAGTACAGGGAGCTTTTTGTCGCCGAGGCCCGGGAGCACCTGGACCTCATGGGCGGCGACATCCTGGCGCTGGAGAAGGAAGCCGGCAACGCCGAACGGATCGATTCCCTCTTCCGCAACGCCCACTCCATCAAGGGGATGGCGGCCTCCATGGAGTACCCGGAGATTGCGGAGCTTGCCCACAGGATGGAGGACCTGATGGACCGGGTCCGGAAGGGACGGACCCCCTTCGATGCCGAAACGGCGGACCTGCTACTGGCCGGAGCGGACCTGCTGGGGCGGATGATCGATGATGTGGCCGCCGGAGGACGGGTGGTCCACGATGCGGGGGAACTGGTTCCGAAGCTCGCTTCCTGTGGCATCGCCACCGGAGGAGGGCACTCCCCCTCCCCCGGGGTGATGAATCAGGCCTCCCCTTCTCCTCCCGATATCGGCGGTGCCCCAGCGGCCGTGGACACGGCTTTCCGGGACCACCGGGAAGAGCAGCGGACTGTCCGGGTCAGGTCGGACATTCTTGATCGCCTCGTCAACGTGACCGGCGAACTGGTTACCAGCAAGAACCGCCTTGCGGAACTTGGACAGGATATCGAATCGGATCTGTTCCGGGATGCGGTCGGCGAGCTGGCGCACCTGGTGCGGGAGCTGCGCAACGACGTGATGGCGGTCAGGATGCTGCCGTTCTCCAGTATCTGCGAGCGATTGCCGCGCATGGTTCGCGATCTTGCGCGGCGCAGCGGCAAGGAGGTTTCCCTTGTCATCGAGGGGAAGGAGCAGGAGCTGGACCGCGGGATACTGGAACTCCTTGCCGACCCCCTTGTTCACATCCTCCGCAATGCCGTCGACCACGGCATCGAGTCCCCGGAGGAACGAGCCGCGGCGGGAAAGGCCCACGAGGGCCGGCTGTTCCTTTCGGCCAGACGGGAAAAGGATCATCTTCTCGTTTCCGTGGAGGATGACGGGAAGGGGATGGACCCCCGGGCTCTTGTGGCCTCAGCTGTCGCGAAGGGGCTCATCAGCGCCGGTGACGGGGAAGGGCTCAGCACCCAGGAGGCATTCATGCTTACCTGCCTTCCCGGCTTCTCCACCGCCGGGGCCGTAACCGAGGTTTCCGGTCGCGGGGTCGGGATGGACGCTGTGCAGTCGGCCGTCAGGCAGGTCGGGGGGGCCGTGGTAATCGGGTCGGAGGCTGGACACGGGAGCCGGATCACCCTCAGGCTCCCGCTTACCGTTGCCATCATCCATGCCCTTCTCGTGGCCTGCGGATCCCGCATCCTGGCGGTGCCGGTCACCTCGATCCAGCGGACGTTGGAACTGGACCGCCGGCACGTCAGGGCCGAGGGCAGGAGGAGGGTGTGCGACCTGGATGGCGAGACGGTTCCCCTCTACAGTCTCGGCCGCATGCTCGGAGACTCAGCCGCACGTCCCGCTTCGGAGGCATTGCCGGTCGTTACCACCGACGTGAGGGGGCGCACCGTGGGCCTCGTGGTCGACCGTCTTCTGGGGCAGATGGAGCTCTTCACCAAACCCCTCGGGCGTCCCCTCGGCTCGGTCAGAGGGCTTGCCGGCGGAGCCATCCTGGGTGACGGCAGGGTGGTATTCATTCTCGATCTTTCGATGCTGCTGGCGCCTGAACGACGCCGACAGCAAGGGTTCATTCACCACGCCGGCAACGGAAAAGGGGGAATAGCTGCATGAAATTTGATGCCTTGACGGAGGAACATCTGGACGCCCTGCGGGAGGTCAGCAATATCGGAGTTGCCCATGCTGCCACCGCCCTTTCGCAGCTCATCGGCAGAAGCATTTCGCTGTCGGTCCCCAAGGTCCTCCTGACCGACATCGCCAAGGTGCCGGAGGCCTTCGGCGGGGCCGAGAAGATCGTGGTCGGCATCTACCTCCAGATGCTCGGGGACGCCCGGGGGAATATCCTCATCGTCCTGCCGCGGGAAAGCGCCCTGAAGCTGCTGTCGCGACTCCTTCCGCGGGAGAAGAGCGAAGGGGTGCTCCTGAGCGAGCTTGAGATTTCTGCCCTCAAGGAGGTGGGTAACATCCTGGCGTCAGCCTATCTGAACGCCCTTGGCACCCTCATGAGGAAGACCCTTATTCCCTCCGTGCCGGTCCTCTCGTTCGACATGGCCGGTGCGGTCATCGACTATGTCCTCATCGAGTTGGGAGAGGTGGGAGATGTGGCTCTGATGGTGGAGACCGATTTCTTTGGGGAGGAAGAGAAGATAAACGGCCAGTTTTTCCTTCTTCCCGATCCCGAGTCACTGAAGATCATTCTCAGCGCCATAGGGGTTAAGCTTTGAGCCGGATTATCAGTGTTGGAATTTCAGAGTTCCATGTGGCCTTTACGCCGTCTGTCCTCGTGACCTACGGACTCGGCTCGTGTGTTGGCATTGCCCTGTATGATCCGGTGGCCCTGACGGGGGGGCTGGCCCATACGCTCCTGCCTGCGCCGGTGCGGGATGTCGAGGGGGTGCAGCGGTCGGCTAAATACACCTGCTGGGCGGTGGAGCTCATGGTTGAAGAGCTCCTGAAATGCGGTTGCGCCTCTGACCGACTTGTGGCAAAATTAGCCGGCGGCGCCACCATGTTCGAGCCCCGCTACCGCACCACCCACGGTGGCATCGGCGAGCGGAACCTGGCGGCAGCCAAGGCTGCCCTCGATCAGTGCGGTATCCCCCTGGTGGCCGAGGATACGGGTGAGGACTACGGACGAAGTCTGGAGTTCAGTACAGCGACGGGAGTCATTACGGTCAGGGCGCTCCAGCGGCCCCTGAAGCAGATCTGATCGAGCGGAGGATACATGAAGGGTCTGAGGCTCCCGATGGCGCTGCTGGTTCTCCTGGCTATGGCGCTTCCCGTGGTGGCAGCCCCGGTTGGTTCGGTGAACGTCGGCCTCCAGGACGTGATCGACACGGTGGAGAAGTCTTTCAAGCCCGACAGCACCGGTGAGCCCCCCCTCAGGACCGTGACCGCCGATTTCTTCCAGCGCTCCACCCTTGCAGGGAAGCAGCGGGAGATGCGGGCCGATGGCCAGATGTTCTTCAAGTCGGCGTCTCGCGGCGAGCCGCTCATGTTCCGCTTCGATTACTTCAGGCCCCTCAAGCAGGAAATAGTATGCAACGGCCGGACCCTCTGGATGTATCTGCCCGAGAACCGGCAGGTGATCGTGAGCGATGTCACGCCGCTCCTCAATCCCTACTCGTTCGACTCTGACCGGGACCGGGCAACCACCTTTCTCCAGGGATTGTCGAGGATATCAAAGGACTTTCTTGCCATTTTCTCTCCCCAGGCGCAGGATGTTGCCGGCAACTATGTGCTGGAGTTGACGCCGCGGCGGGCCATGGCGTCGATTGCAAAACTCTATGTCGTTGTTCAGCGGGACGCCGTTCTGAGCTACGTCCGGAGCGGCAGGAACATCGTTGCGAGTGGTGCGTCCCTCGGCCGCCAGGAGTGGGCCTTCCCGGTCCTTTCCACCACCATGGTTGACCACCAGGGGAACACGACGATCATGGAGTTCAGTAACATCAGGGCTAACATCATGCTGAGCAACTCCCTCTTCACCTTCGCCGTTTCTCCGGACCTCCAGGTCGTGAAGCCACCGCGGGGACGCTGAAGCCGGCAGAGTGCAACGGTGTGGTGACGAGGGCGGTATGGAGCATGCCGCCCTCGCTGTTTGATAGAGCATAATCGCTTCAGCTCAGGAGGAGCCTTTGTTACTCAAGCGTTTTCTGCCATGCCTTGTCGCGGTCATCGTAATGATGACCCCGACCTTTGCCGTCGCCGCGGCATCCGTCACCGACGTGGTGGCGGCCCTGGAGAAAGGGTACGCCTCCCTTCGCGACCTGCAGGCATCCTTTTCCCAACGGGCTGAACTGGCATCGGTGAAGAAAACCCAGACCGGCGCGGGCGAGGTCTTCATCAGGAAAGGAAGTGGTGGTGGCGCCATGTTCCGCTTCAACTACACCAAGCCCCGCCAGGAGATCGTTTCCGACGGGAAGACCGTCTGGTACTATCTCCCCGAGAACCGGCAAGTGATGACCGCGGATGCTGCCACCCTCTTCGCCGGCGGCGGTGGCGTGGCGCTCTCCTACCTCACCGGTATGGGAGAGGTGTCCAGGGACTTCACGGCGAAACTCCTCGGCGAGGGGCGCGACGGCAAGGGCAACTACCTCCTGGAGCTGGTGCCGAAGAAGCAGGGCCAGGCCTTCCAGAAGCTTCACCTGACCGTCTCCGGCCGGGCCGTGGATGAGTACCTCAAGAGCGGCAAGGTGTCGGTGCCGTTCCCCATTGTCGCCTCGGTGGTCTTCGATCAGCTCGGGAACCGGACCTCCATCGAGTTCAGCAAGGTGAAGGTCAACCGGGGGGTGAGTCCGTCTCTCTTCACGTTTACCGTCCCGCCTGGCGTTGATGTGATCAAGAACCCCCTTGGGGGGAATTAATACCTATCCAGAAAGGAGGGCCGTATGCCTTCGTTCGACATCGTTTCCAAGGTAGACATGCAGGAGGTGGACAATGCGGTCAACCAGACCGTGAAGGAGATCGGGCAGCGTTATGACTTCAAGGGGTCCAAGTGCGAGGTGACCCTGGAGAAGGATGCGATCAAGATTCTAGCCGATGATGATTTCCGGCTCAAGGCAATCGTCGATATTCTCCAGTCAAAGTTCATCAAGCGGGGCATTTCGGCCAAGGCGCTCCAGTACGGCAAGGCTGAGCCCGCCTCCGGCAGCATGGTGCGGCAGATCGTTACCGTCCAGCAGGGAATTTCCAAGGAAAAGGGCAAGGATATCGTTGCCGTCATCAAGGAGTCCAAGCTCAAGGTCCAGGGCCAGATCCAGGACGATCAGGTGCGGGTCACCGGGAAGAACCGGGACGACCTGCAGCAGGCCATCCAGTTGCTCAGGGGGAAGGATCTTGGTATTGAACTGCAGTTCGTGAATTTTCGGGATTAGATTCGTCAAGAGAGGGAGCAGAACTACATGAAGGAAAAAGTAAGCATGGTCAGCCTCGGCTGCCCCAAGAACCTGGTGGACGCCGAGGTGATGCTCGGTTGTCTGGCCAAGGATCAGTATGAGATTACCACCGACGAGCACGAGGCCGACATCATCATCGTCAACACCTGCTCCTTCATCAAGGAGGCAAAGCAGGAGAGCATCGACACGATTCTTGACCTGGCCGACCGCAAGCATGATGGCAAGTGCAAGCTCCTCATCGTCGCCGGCTGTCTCCCCCAGCGCTACCAGGAGGAACTGGCCAAGGAGCTGCCAGAGGTGGATATTTTCATCGGCACCGGCGATTACCCGCGCATCGCCGAGATCGTGGCCGAGAAGCGTGATGACGGCGAGCAGCTCCGCTACATCGGCGACCCCAACTACCTCTACGACGAGAGCCTGCCCCGGCTCAAATCGTCGCCCGCGTACACCGCCTACCTGAAGATCGCCGAGGGGTGCTCCAACTGCTGTTCCTACTGCGTTATTCCGTCACTGCGGGGCGCCTTCCGTTCCCGTCCCCTGGACAATATCCTGATGGAGGCCCGGACCCTGGTGGCCAGCGGCACCAAGGAGATCAACCTGATCGCCCAGGACATCACCGCCTACGGCAGCGACCTGCCGGGAACCCCCACCCTTGAAGCGCTCATCCGGGAGCTTTCCGCCATCGCGGGGCTGCGCTGGATCAGGCTCCTCTACGCCTACCCGGACGGGATCACCGACAGCCTTATCCAGCTCATCAAGACCGAGCCCAAGGTCTGCAAGTACCTGGACATGCCGATCCAGCACATCAGCGACCCGGTACTGAGGCGGATGAACCGCCGGAGCGGCGAGGCGGAGATCCGGGCGCTGGTGGCGAAGCTCCGGGAGGAGATTCCCGAGATCGCTCTCCGTACTTCGCTCATCGTCGGTTTCCCCGGCGAAACCGACGAGGACTTCCGCACGCTGCTGCATTTCGTTGAGGAGACTCAGTTTGACCGGCTCGGCGTATTCTGCTACTCCCGCGAAGAGGGGACACCGGCGGCGGAGATGCCCGAGCAGGTCTCCGAGCGGGTCAAGCGGGAACGGTACAAGAAGCTCATGAAGGCCCAGGCCCGACTTTCCTTCAAGCGGAACCGCCGCCTCATCGACGCCGAGGAAGAGGTCATCGTTGAAGGGTACAGCGACGAGACCGATCTCCTCCTGAAGGGGCGCTCGTCCCGGCAGGCCCCCGACATCGACGGGCAGGTCTACATAACCGCCGGCAACGCCAACGTGGGGGATATCGTTCGACTGAGGATCACCGATTCTTCGGACTATGATCTGATCGGTGAGATCGTATCATAATGGCCGGCCTGCTTTTTGCTTGACAATGGAGAAGTTTTAGGTAACATTTCGGGACCTTTGAGCCCATATTACCAGGATGGAGAGAAGTAAATGGTTGAAAAACAAGAAGAAATGAAGGATCTTCTCCTGAAGATGAAGGACGAGATCCTCAAGGGGATAAACAAGGCGGTGAAGTCGGGGACCGAGTCGGGTGCCGGAGAGCCGACCGGCGATATTTACGACCAGGCGTCCAGCGAGCGTGACCGGGAGCTGGGGCTGCTTCTCAACGACCGGGAGCGGGGGAAGCTGCGTCAGATCGACGAGGCCCTCATCCGGATCGAGGACGATGAGTACGGTGTCTGCGAGGAGTGCGAGGAGGAGATTCCCCTTGGCCGTCTCAAGGTCATGCCCTTCGCCCGCTTCTGCGTCCGCTGCCAGTCCGACATGGAGAAGCTCCAGGCTCAGACCAAGCGTTTCGAGGAGGAGCGGGCCTTCCGGGAGATCACCTTTGGTGAGGAGGAGGAGGGGTAAGGGCCACCTCTTCGCGTGCTGGACATGAAAACGGAAAGGGCGTCGCTTTCAAGGCGGCGCCCTTTTTTGTCATTGCCGTGCTGGGTGGGTCAACTATTTGGCGTTGCGGTGTGCCTACGCCACGATGAGACTCTTTCCGGTCATCTCCGCCGGCTGGGGAATGCCAAGGATGGCCAGCATGGTCGGGGCGATGTCAGCCAGGGTGCCGGGGCGCAACCGTGCCTCTTTCCGGCTGTCATCCACCAGCACCAGGGGTACCGGCTCGCTGGTATGGGCCGTGTGCGGGCCGCCGGTCTCGTCCGCCATCACCTCGGCATTGCCGTGATCAGCGGTGATGATGACGGCGCCCCCCTTTTCCCGTACTCTTGCTACCACGTGGCCGACGCAGGTGTCAACGGCTTCGAGGGCCCGTACCGCCGCTTCGAGGATGCCGGTGTGACCCACCATGTCGGCATTGGCGAAGTTGACGACCACCACGTCATACAGATCCTCGTCGAGCTTCTTCAGGAGCTCCTCGGTGACGGTGTGGGCGCTCATCTCCGGCTTCAGGTCGTAGGTCGCCACCTCCTTGGGGGAGGGGATCAGCACCCGCTCCTCGCCGGGGAAAGGGACTTCGCTGCCGCCGTTGAAGAAGAAGGTTACGTGGGCATACTTCTCTGTCTCGGCGATCCGCAGCTGCCTGAGCCCCGCATGCCCCAGCACCTCGCCGAGGATGTTCGTCAGCTCCTCCGGACCGAAGGCGATGGGGAGGCAGAAGGTGGCGTCGTACTCGGTCATGCAGACGTAGGAGGCAAGTTTCGGCCACGCCTGGCGGGAGAAGCCTGGGCACTCCGCCAGGGCCAGGGCGCGGGTAATCTCCCGGGCCCGGTCGGAGCGGAAGTTGAAGAAGATGAAGCCGTCGCCGTCCCGCAGGCGCCCAACCGGCTCGCCGTCTTTCGCAATGATCGTCGGTTCCACGAACTCGTCGTTCACCCCGGCGGCGTAGCTCGCTTCGATGGCTGCGGCGGCGCTGGCGGACGGGGTTCCCTCGCCGCGGACGATGGCGTCGTAGGCCCGCTCCACCCGTTCCCAGCGATTGTCACGGTCCATGGCATAGTAGCGGCCGATGACCGTGGCGATGGTCCCGACACCGATTCGCGCGATTTCCCCTTCAAGCTGCGCCAGGTAGTCGGCGCCGCTCTTCGGTGGCGTGTCGCGGCCGTCGAGAAGTGCATGGACAAAGACGTCGTGAAGTCCTTCGCGCCTTGCCAGTTCAAGCAGTGCATAGAGGTGGGTGTTGTGGGAGTGGACCCCGCCGTCGGAGAGGAGCCCCGCCAGGTGGAGTCTGCCACCGGCTGCTCTGATTTTGGCAATGCAGTCCAGAAGTACCGGGTTGGTGAAGAAGTCGCCATCCTCGATAGCCTTGGTGATCCGTGTCAGGTCCTGGTAGACGATGCGGCCGGCGCCGATGTTCAGGTGCCCCACCTCAGAGTTCCCCATCTGCCCTTCGGGTAGCCCCACGGCCATGCCGGAGGTTTGCATCTCCACGGAAGGATAGGTGGCGAGAAGGCTATCCAGGTTCGGCGTCCGGGCCAGGGCAACGGCGTTGTTATCGGCGTTGGGGCTGATCCCCCAGCCGTCGAGAATCATCAGCATGAGTGGTTTCGGCATGGTTCCTCCAAGAAGTGAAGAGTGAGGCGTGAGCATCTCTCCTCACTCCTTATCTTAATGATGGTAGGGTTCTCCATTGATGATGGTGAAGGCGCGGTAGACCTGCTCCAGCAGGACAACGCGCACCATCTGGTGGGTAAAGGTCATGGGGGAGAGAGCAAGGACCCTGTCGGCCCGGGCGCGGAAGGTGTCGGTGAAGCCGTAGGCGCCGCCGATGGCGAAGACCAGCTCCGGCACGGCGGTGTCGCGGCACTTCCCGATGAAGGAGGCCAGCTGGGGAGAGGTGAGCCCTTCCCCCCGCTCGTCGAGCAGGACAAGGCGGGCATTCTTTGGCAGGAGTTTTTCCAGCCGCTCGCACTCGCGGGCACGCATCGCCTCGGCCGCCGCTCCCTTTTCCTCACGTGCCTCGCCGATCTCCAGCGGAACGTAACGTCTGATCCGGCCGGAGTATTCATCAACGCCCCGGCGCAGCCACTCCTCCTGGGTCTTGCCGACCCAGAGGACTTTCAGCTTCACTCTTCGCGTCCTTCCTTGCCTTCCCAGAGATACTCGCCGGGGATCTCCGTCTCCGCTGCCTCGATCCAGAGTCCGTCCAGGTTGTAGTAGCGCCGCAACTCCTCCTGGAAGATATGGACGATGACATCACCGTAGTCGATGACGATCCAGTTCCCTTCCCGGAGCCCTTCGATGTCGAGGGCCTTGCCATACTTCTTGAGCCCTTTCTTGACCGATTCGGCAATGGCCTGGGCCTGCTTGTCGGAGCGGCCGGAGGCGATGACGAGATAGTCGGCGATGGATGAAATGCGCCCGATCTCCAGCACCCTTACATCGAGGGCCTTTTTGTCGAGAGCGTACCGGGCGCACTGGAGCGCCCGCTCAAGGGAAGTGAGCGTCATGGTATCGGTCATGGGTGTAGATCCTTTGTTCTGTGATGTATTGTTCGACCGGTTCGGGCACCAGGTACCTGAGTGACCGGCCGAGACGGGCGAGCCCGCGGATGGCGCTCGAAGAGATGTCGAGGGGGATGCCGGCCAGATAGTAGACCGAGTATCCCGAGCAGTGGGAGAGCCGTTTTTCGGCGGCATGATAGCAGAAGCGCGATGCTATGGCAACCGGCAGAACCGCCGCCAGGTCGGGCACTTCCGCTCCCGGCCGTTCAACCACGACGATGTTGCACAAGGCGAAGATGGCGTCGTACTCGTGCCAGGAGCCGAAATCCAGAAACGAGTCGCTGCCGATGACGAAGAAGAACTCGTCGCCGGGTCGCTCTGTGCGCAGCTCCCTCAGGGTGTCGATGGAGTAGGACTTGCCGGCCCGGAGCCCCTCGATGTCGGAGACGGCAAAGGCCGGGTTGCCGGCCGTGGCGAGGCGGACCATCTCGCAGCGCACCTCGAAGGGGAGTTCCCCGGTCATCGGCTTGTGGGGCGGCGCGGCGGCCGGGATGAAGAGCACCTGGTCCAGGGCGAAGGTGTCCCGCACCTCCTCCGCGATGCGGAGGTGGGCCAGGTGGATCGGGTTGAAGGTGCCGCCGAGGATGCCTGTTTTCACTGCCTGATCTGACCGTTACCATACACGATGAATTTCGTGGTGGTGAGATCCTCCAGCCCCATGGGGCCGAAGGAGTGGAGCTTGGTGGTGGAGATGCCGATCTCCGCCCCCAGGCCCAGCTGGTTGCCGTCGGCGAAGCGGGTTGAGGCGTTCACCAGCACGGTGCTGGAGTTCACCTCCCGGATGAAGCGCTGGGCGTTATTGTAGTCACTCGTCACGATCGCCTCGGTATGGAGCGACCCGTAGGCGTTGATGTGGTCCACCGCCTCGTCCAGGTCGTCCACCACATGGACCGCAAGGATCAGGTCCAGGTACTCGGCATGCCAGTCTTCTTCCGTCGCCTTCTTCACATCGGGGGCGAACTGGCGGACGCAGTCGTCGCCCCGAAGTTCGACCTGGAGGCCGGAAAGGGTATGGGCGATGCGGGGGACGAAGGTTTCGGCGATGTCCTTGTGGATCAGGAGGGTCTCCAGGGCATTGCAGACGCCTGGACGCTGGGTCTTGCCGTTGACGACGATCTTTTCCGCCATGTCGAAGTCGGCCGTGGCATCCACGAAGACGTGGCAGACCCCCTTGTAGTGCTTGATGACCGGAATCTTGGAATGCTCCACCACGAAGCGGATCAGGCTCTCGCCCCCCCGGGGGATGATCAGGTCGATAAGTTCTTCCTGCTTGAGCATCTCCAGGACCCCTTCGCGCTCCGTGAAGGGGATCACCGACAGCGCCGCTGACGGGATGCCGGCCTTGTCCATCTCGGCGCCGAGAATGCGGGCGATGGCCATGTTGGAGTTGATCGCCTCGGAGCCGCCGCGCAGGATGACGGCGTTCCCCGCCTTCAGGCAGAGGGCCGCCGCGTCGGCGGTCACGTTGGGGCGCGCTTCGTAGATGATGCCGATAACCCCCAGCGGAATCCGCATCTTGCCGACCATGAGGCCGTTGGGGCGCTTCCGCATCCCGGTAACCTCGCCAACAGGATCGGGAAGCGCCGCAACCTCCCGCAGACCGTCGGCCATGGCCGTGACGCGCGTCTCGTTGAGCATCAGGCGGTCGAGCATGGCGCTTGAGAGCCCCTTTGCCTCTCCTGCCTCCAGGTCCTTGCGGTTCTCCTCGATCAGGTAGGGGGTGTTGTCGATCAGGGCCATGGCCATGGCCCTGAGGAGGTCATTCTTGGCATTTGTCGGGAGCTTCGCCATGGCAAAGGATGCCTGGTGTGCGTCAATGGCAAGTTTATTGATCTTTTCGGCAATGGTCATTAGCAAACCTCCTGTCAAAGCAAAACCAGATTGTCCCGGTGGATGATCTCGTCTCCGTACTTGTACCCAAGGATAGCCTCGATTTCTCCGCTTCTATGACCGAGGATCCGCACGATCTCGGCGTGGGAGTAATCGACGACCCCCCGGGCGATTTCAGCGCCATCCGGGCCGCAGACCCGCACGCAGGCCCCCCGGTCGAACTCTCCCTCAACTCCGACGACGCCGGATGGGAGCAGGCTCTTCCCCTGGCCGGCGAGGACGGTACGTGCGCCCTCATCCACGATAACTCGACCTGACGGTTTCAGGGTGTGGGCAATCCAGTGCTTGCGCCGGTTGAGGCTTTCCCGGGCCGGCAGGAAGAGGGTGCCGACTTCTTTTCCGGCGAAGGCGTCGGCCAGGACGCCCGGGACCGTTCCGTTCAGCATGAGAGTGGGGGTGCCGGACTGCCCTGCCTTCTTTGCGGCTGCGATCTTCGTGGCCATGCCGCCGGTGCCGACCGCGGAGCCGCTGCCGCCGGCGGCCCGCTCCGTCTCCCGCGTGATGCTCTTTACCAGGTGGATGAGCTTCGCGTCCGGAGTGGTGCGGGGGTCGGCGCTGTAAAAGCCGTCGATGTCGGTGAGGATGACGAGGAGGTGGGCCTCTGCCAGGTTGGTGACCAGGGCGGAGAGGTTGTCATTGTCGCCGAACTTGATCTCATCAACCACGACGGTGTCGTTCTCGTTGATGACCGGGATGATCCCGAAGGAGAGGAGCGTGTCCAGGGTCGCCCGGGCGTTCAGGAAGCGGAGCCTGTGGGCAAGGTCGTCACGGGTCAGGAGGATCTGGGCAACCTTGTGGCCGAAGCCGGCGAAGGCCTCCTCGTAGGCGCGCATCAGGCGGGACTGTCCGATGGCCGCCGCCGCCTGCTTCTGGGGGATGCTCTTGGGCCGCCCCTCGATGCCGAGCTCCCGCCGTCCGGCGGCCACCGCCCCCGAGGAGACGACGATCACCTCGTGGCCGCTTTGCCGCAGGGCCGCCATCTCGGCGGCGAGCCGGCCGATCAGTGTGTAATCGAGGCCGTTTTCGTCGCCGGTGAGAACGCGGCTGCCGATCTTGATGACGATCCGTTTAGCCTTTGTCAGGATTTCGGTGCGCATGGGTTCACATCGCGGGGGCCGTCCGTGCGGCCTGTTGGAAAACAGTACCATGGATGCCGGTTTCGGGCAAACCGGCTCTACCACTCCTCCTCGACGGCTCCCCAGAGATGCCGGGCGATCTCGTCGAGGAGCGGCGGTATCCCTTCGCCGGTGGCGGCGGAAATGGGGAAGACCTTCAGCCCCCGGGCTTCGAACCAGGGAAGGACCTTCGCAAGATTCTCTTTGACGTCCGGCAGGTCAAGCTTGTTGATGACGACGATCTGTTCCTTTTTTGCCAGTTCCGGACTGAAGATGGCCATCTCGCGGTTGAGGGTCTCGAACTCCCGGATCGGATCCCGGCCGGGCATCCAGGAGACGTCGAGGATATGGAGTAGGATGGTGGTCCGCTCCACGTGCTTGAGGAACCGGTGCCCCAGTCCCGCCCCCTCGGCCGCCCCCTCGATGATTCCCGGGATGTCGGCCACCACGAAGGAACGGTAGTTCTTGTAGGGAACCACCCCCAGGTTCGGCTTGAGCGTCGTGAAGGGGTAGTCGGCGATCTTGGGTCGGGCCGCGGAGACCTTGGTGATGAAGGACGACTTGCCCACGTTCGGGAAGCCGAGAAGGCCCACGTCGGCCATGAGCTTCAGCTCCAGCTTGAGCCACCGCTCCTCTTCCGGTTCCCCTGGCTGGGCGAACTTGGGTGCCCGGTTGGTGGAGGTGGTAAATCGGGCGTTTCCCTGTCCGCCCCGCCCCCCCTTGAGGAGAACGATCCTTTGCCCGGCTTCGGTCAAGTCGGCGACGACTTCGCCCGTATCCGCGTCCCTGATGATGGTGCCGGGAGGAACGGCTATGACAACATCCTCCCCATTGGCGCCGTGGCGGTCTTTTCCCATGCCGTTTCTCCCCCTGCCTGCCTTGATGTGGGGGCGGTAGCGAAGGTCCATGAGGGTGGAAAGGTTCGGAGCCACGGTGAAGACCACGTCGCCCCCCTTGCCGCCGTCACCGCCGTCGGGGCCGCCGAAGGGGATGAACTTCTCCCTGCGGAAGGAGACGCAGCCGGCACCGCCATGGCCCGACTGGACGTGGATTTTTACTTCATCGACGAACTGCATAGATTGCCCTAATCCTCTGTTTCAACAAACAACAAAAGCCCGGAACTCGAAAGTTCCAGGCTTCTGGGTTCTGGTGACCCGGCTGAGACTAGCTGGCCGGGTAGACGGAGACCTTCTTCCGGTCGCGGCCCAGGCGCTCGAACTTCACCACGCCATCGATGAGGGCGAAGAGGGTGTAGTCCTTGCCGCAGCCGACGTTGGTGCCGGGGTGGATCTTGGTGCCGCGCTGGCGATAGATGATGTTCCCCGCCCTGACGTTTTCGCCGCCGAACTTCTTGCAGCCGAGTCGTTTCGATTCCGAATCGCGTCCGTTCCGTGTGGAACCGACGCCTTTCTTGTGTGCCATGGTGTCAAACCTCCTGACGGCATCCTGTCGCAGTAGTCAGGTCTGCGGGCCGTCGTTACGAATGTGTCCGTTGTTGATTAACCGTTGATCTTCTCGATCTTGAGGATCGTTCTCGGTTGACGGTGCCCGCGCAGTTTCCTGCTGTCCTTGCGCCGCTTGGACTTGAAGACGAGAATCTTCTTGTCCTTGCCCTGCTCGACAATCTTGCCGACCACGGTGGCGCTGGGCACTAGCGGTGTTCCGATCTTAACCGCGTCGCCGCCAACCATCAGGACCTCGCTCAGCTCGATGGTGTCGCCTACCGCACCCTCAAGCTTCTCGACTTTCAAAAAGTCGCCCTCGGAAACTTTGTACTGCTTCCCTCCGGTTCTCACTACTGCGTACATGAACTTCACCACCTTCTGTGCAAATTTTTGGAAGAGCATCGAAAAATAACTGAAAAGGCAAGGCGAGTCAAGGGCTATTTTATCCCAGGTCCACCATGACATCGTCACCTGTTACCTGAACCGGGTAGACCTTGAGGGTGTACTCGGGGAACTCCTTGCAGGCGCCGGTCTTCATGTTGAACCGGTAGCCGTGGCGCTGACAGGAGAGGTGTTCGGCGTCTTTGACGAGAGCACCCGAGAGGGGCGCACCCTGGTGGGGACACTCGGTCTCGCAGGCGTAGACCTGCCCCTTTGCCCTGACGAGCAGGATTTCCTGACCGTTGACGGTGACGACCTTTTTTCCCCAGTCGGGGATTTCGGAAACCTTGGCTGCGAATACCATGTGCAATCCTCCCTGTGACGATGCAATCAGCTGATGGCGATTTCAAACTGCTCCTGGTGGAAGCCGGGCTTGGCCCTGACGGTGATCCGCTTCTTGAACTTCTTTTCCAGTTCCTCCAGGCCGCGGCGCTCCTCGTCGTAGAGAAGGTCGGCCACCTGGGGATGGACAGTGAGCATCGCCTTGGTGCCGCGGATGTCGAGCATCTCCCGCCGCAGCTCCCGGAAGATCTCGTGGCAGACGGTTGTCTTGGACTTCACGTACCCCCGGCCCTCGCAGTAGGGGCACGGCTCGCACATCATCCGGCCGATGCTCTCCCTGACCCGCTTCCGCGTCATCTCCACGAGCCCCAACTCGGAGATCTTCAGGATGTTGGTCTTGGACTTATCGGACTTCATCGCTTCCTCTAGGGCGGTGAAGACCTTTTCACGGTTCACCTCCTTCTCCATGTCGATGAAGTCGATGATGATGATCCCGCCGATGTTCCGCAGCCTGAGCTGGTAGGCGATCTCCTTCACCGCCTCCAGGTTGGTCTTGAGGATCGTGTCTTCCAGGTTGTGCTTCCCCACGAAGCGGCCGGTGTTGACGTCGATGGCGGTGAGGGCTTCGGTCTGCTCGATGATGATATAGCCGCCGGACTTCAGCCAGACCTTGCGCCCCAGTGCCCGGCTGATCTCCACCTCCAGCCCGAAGTGGTCGAAGATCGGCTCCTCGTCGTCATAGAGTTCCATGGAGTACTTCATCTTCGGCATGAAGGTGGAGATGAACTGGACGATCTTGTCGTGCTCGTTCCGGGAGTCGACGACGATGCGGGAGACGTCCTCGGTGAGGATGTCGCGGATGACCTTCTGGGTCACGTCGAGGTCGGCGTGGATCAGAAAGGGGGCATGGGCCTTCTCCTTCCGCTTGGCCACTTCCTCCCAGAGCTTCGTCAGGTAGTGCATGTCGGCGATGAGGTCTTCTTCGGACTTCCCTTCGGCGGCGGTCCGGACGATGAAGCCGCCGCTGGCCGGCTTTACCCGTTCGACGATCTCCTTGAGCCGCTCCCGCTCGGGCTCGTCCTCGATGCGGCGAGAGATCCCAACGTGATCCACCGTCGGCATGTAGACAAGGTGCCGGCCCGGCAGCGAGATGTGGGAGGTGATGCGTGCCCCCTTGGTGCCGATCGGCTCCTTGGAGACCTGAACCAGGATCTCCTGCCCCTCCTGGAGAAGCTCTTCGATGGGGTGGAGGGGTTGGAGCACCTGCTGGTCGCTTTCTCCTTCGCCCTTGCCGTTCACCTCCATGAAGGTCTCGAACTCCTCCATGGCGTCGAAGACGTCGGCCACATAGAGGAACGCCGCCTTCTCGAGGCCGATGTCCACGAAGGCAGCCTGCATGCCGGGAAGGACGCGGACGACCCTCCCCTTGTAGACGTTTCCGACGATCCCCTTCTCGCGGCTCCGTTCGATGTAGAGCTCGGCGATGGTGCCGTTTTCGATAAGAGCGATCCGGGTTTCGTGGGACGAGGTGTTGATTACCAGTTCATTGGCCATTGCATGGTTCCTGTGTATGTGAAATCAGAGATTCGGTGAACCGGACGTCGAGTTTTTCGATGCGGGCGTCGGCCAGTTCCTCTGCCGGTACTCCCGTGATGGCTGCGGCGTACTCCAGGGGCTTTCCCCTGCCGACAGTCATCTCAAGGGAGTTTCCCGTTGCGCTGAGTTCTGCCAGTTCGTGCCGCAGGTCGTACTCCTGGATCTTCCCCTTTTTTTCCCGGCGGAGCGGGGAACTGTCCAGCGCCAGGAACGCCGCCACGCGGGCGGAGAGGTCCTGCGTCGCCCCGTGCGGCAGGGTTACGCGGTAGCGGACCTTCTCCATGATGACCGACAGGGACGGGCTTCCCGGCGGGATGGCGGCGGCCTCGATGATCCGCATCCCCTCGGGGAGGGCGGCATTGAGGCGCGCCTGCACCTCCGCGGGGGTGAGGCCGGGAACGAGTTCCATGTCGAGATATTCGGCCATCGATTCTACACCGACCGAAAGGGCGGTGGCAAACGAGAATTTCGGGTGGGGATGAAACCCCTGGGAGAATCGGATAGGGAGTCGCGCACGCCCCACTGCCCGGGTGAAGAGGCCGATCATCTCCAGGTGGCTGAGGTACCGCATGGCGCCGGTCTTGGTGTAGCGGAGCCGCATGGTCACCTTTGCGTCGGGTGGCTCGGGAGCGGAGGTGTCCGATGGCGCGCCGGGACCTCGCCACTCGGCATTGGTCTGCCGCATGGCGATCCGGTCGAAGTCGCAGACCCCGCAGCCGGTGCAGCGGCCGGTGCGGCAATCCTCCGTACTCTCACCGGCCCAGGCCTTCTCCAGTTCGCGGCGGAGAAACGCCTTTGTCACACCGAAATCCAGATGATCCCACGGAAGGACTTCGTCGGCTTCCCGGCGGCGATGGTAGAAGGCGGGATCTATGTCGCAGGCCTCGAAGGCCTCCTGCCACATCGCGATGTCGAGCCGATCCCCCCAACCGTCGAAACGGCATCCCAACTCCCACGCCTTGGCGAGAACCGCGGCGAGCCGCCGGTCGCCCCGGGCGAAGACCCCTTCCATGAAGGAGAGGGGGGCGTCGTGCCACTTGAAGACGAGCTTCCGTTTCCTTAGTTCGTCGCGAAGTAGGCGCTGTTTCGCGACAATCTCCTCCGTGGCGATCTGCGGTTCCCACTGGAAGGGGGTGTGGGGCTTGGGGACGAAGGTCGATACCGACACGTTTACCTCGCCGCCGCGGCCGGTTTTCTTCCCCTCCTGCTTCACCTTGCGGGCCAGTTCCACGATGCCGTGGAGGTCTTCCTCCGTTTCGCCGGGGAGGCCGATCATGAAGTAGAGCTTTATGAGCCGCCAGCCGTTGGAGTAGGCCTCGTGGGCGTTGCGGAGCAGGTCGTCCTCGCTGATCCCCTTGTTGATGATCTTTCGCAGCCGTTCGCTCCCCGCCTCGGGGGCCAGGGTGAAGCCGGTCTTGCGGACCTTGCGGATCTCCTCCACCAGCTCCTGGCTGAGGCTCCCGACTCGAAGCGACGGGAGCGCCACGGCGATCTTCTCCTCGGAATAGCGGACCATCAGCTCCCGCAGAAGGGGGGTGAGGCAGCCGTAGTCGCCGGTGGACAGGGAGAGAAGAGAGACCTCGTCATAGCCGGTGCTGCGCAGGGTTTCTTCCACGAGCTTGAGAATCGTTTCCGGCGAGCGCTCCCGTACCGGCCGGTAGAGGTAGCCCGCCTGACAGAAGCGGCAGCCGCGGGTGCAGCCGCGGCCGATCTCGACGCTGACGCGGTCGTGGATCGTCTTCAGGAATGGGACTACCGGCGCAGTGGGGTAGGGGGCCGTGTCCAGGTCTGGCAGGAATCGGCGGCGCACCGATTCGTATCCCGGCTTCAGTGGCGTGATGGCATCGATTGGCCCGTCGCCGCGATAACTCACCGAGAAGAACGCGGGGACATAGACCCCTTCGATGCCGGCAAGGCGTTCCAGGAGTTCGCCCTTCGTGCCGCCTGTTTTCTTCCATTCCCGGCAGGCCGCCGCGATCTCCACCACCGCTTCCTCGCCGTCTCCCAGAAGAAAGGCGTCGAAGAAGTCTGCCAAGGGCTCGGGGTTGCAGGCGCAGGGGCCGCCGGCGAGGATGAGGGGAAAGCCTTCCGTGCGCTCGGTCGCAAGGAAGGGGATGCCGGCCAGGTCGAGCATGGTGAGGATATTGGTGTAGGAAAGCTCGTACTGGAGAGTGATGCCGATGATGTCGACCTTTGCCAGCGCTGTCCCGCTCTCCAGGGAGGTAAGCGGCTCTCCGCTCTCCCTGAGCTGGGCTTCCCGGTCGGGCCAGGGGGTGTAGGCCCGTTCAGCTGCGATTCCTTCCTGGTTGTTGAGGACGGCGTAGAGGATTTGCAGTCCCAGGTGGCTCATTCCCACCTCGTAGACGTCGGGAAAAGCGAGAACAAAGCGCAGCTCCGAGGCGTCCTTAGGGCTGGTCCCGACTTCTCCCCCCGTGTACCGGACGGGCTTTTCTATGGCAAGCAGGCTGTTCTGCGACACGTATGGTCTCTCCCGATAATGCTGAATGATTGTAGTCCTGGATAAACACACTACTGTCCGGTTAATAGCTGAATAAATTCAATTGCTTGCCAGCAGGTGGCGG
>RHLS01000092.1 GCA_003712145.1 Desulfuromonadales bacterium
ACTCAAGATGGCTGCGTGACTCTTATCTTGTGTCCAAGGTACCGGGCGCGCTACACACCCACCTATTGAGCAGCATCCCCAACAGTAAATCTCATACCAAGTTATCAAGTAACAGCATCAGCAACATATTCAAAAAAGCATATACAAGAAGCTCCAAATTTGCCTTACAGAGCCTTTTCTTAGTTCAAGACAGATAACCTTCAGGAGGAATCAATATGACCCTATTTCGATGCGGTACATAATGGAATCATAGGATTCATAGAACTGTAACTTGCAATTCATGAATATTTTATTGTAAATGAATTAAACTGCAATTTGGGCTGAAGGGTATCCGGCTGACCTTTAACGAGGAACCAGTGGCCCCTAGAGACATGTGGCAACGTAAAGTTGCGGCTATTGTTTCTAGGGGTTTATTGTTTACATAAAATCAGTGTTATGGAGGATAAGGTGAAAAGGACAGTTATATTAATTACGATGCTTATGAATTTAGTAATTGCAACACAATCACATGCTTCCTTGACTGTCCGAGGTACAGATTCTCTAGGCAATCAATTGATATATGATTCAGACCTAAATGTCACATGGTATGACTATACAAGCAAAGGGCCTTACGGTTATGGCGATACGTATGCAAATCAGGTAAATTGGGCAAATAACCTTTCAGTTAGTTTTAACAATACGATATATAACGGTTGGCGTTTGGCAGGGACAGCAACTGGTCCTTTGACTGGAAATGGTTATGATGGTACTGGTAATTATGGTTATAATGTAACGAGTAACGAACTAGGACATCTATATTATGTTGAGTTAGGAAATAAAGGTGCCTATGATAAAAATGGCATATATCAAGTTGGAATGGGTCTAAATAATACTGGAGTCTTCAATAACTTATCAAATTACAGTTACTACTGGGCAGGTGAGTTTACTCCATTTTCTTCTGACTCGGCTATGTTCTTTTACATCGGTAATGGTTATCTTGATACAAACACTACTACCAGATTCTATTATGCACTTGCTGTGCTTCCCGGTGATGTAACACCAACACCAATTCCCCCATCCTTTCTACTCATGGGTTCTGGCTTGCTTGGTTTAGTCGGATTCCGGAAGAGGGGCGCTTCAAAGTCTTACATGCAACAATTGTCTACTAGAGATCTAAAAAGTTCATAGCATCCTAGTACCCAGGTGAAATATATAAAGAAGAAGTTCTGAAAAAGAGAACCCCACCATACCCAAAGTGAGGCATGGTCTTAACCAGATCATGCCTTTTCTATTTGAAAGGAGGTGAATAAGTAGAGCAGTAACCGTAATCCTTCCCATCAACCCTACCAGTAGCAATCACACACCAGGCAATTCATCAGCATCAAACAATCCAAGGTTACACCAGCAAGGAGCATGAGGAAGACGCCAGAGGTCTATCCCTATGCTCCTAATCTCATTTCAGGAGGCGATCATGACACCCATTGCACCAACCATACGCATGATGTCCTGGGTGGAGGCAAACCAGCTAAAGCTTTACAGCAGAGGGTTGATCCTTGAACACCATGGCAAGAGCTACATCCTCAATGCCGGAACCAAGGACAAGATACACGTTTTCACCCACGGCATAACCTTCTACGTGCTGACCATTAACCAATCACTCAACTACATCGGCCTTGATGCCTACTTGCCACCGGAACAAGAGGCGATCAACACCATCTTCCTTCACTCGGAGCGGCAGATAGTGGATGTATTGGGCCGAAGGTGGAAAAGGATGTCACCAGCTACCATGGCCTACAGGCTTACCAGCTACCTCATCTAAGAAAGGAGAAATCAAATGGCTTGGTTCAAGTGCAGGGAATGTAACGAGGAATATGAGGACTACTACCCACCGGATGACACCTGCCTTAAATGTAAAAAAGGGACCATTGGAATTGTTGATCCTGCCCTTTCCACGATGGGTGTGGATAAGTGACTCGTAGCTGTGGATATGTTTCAAAAATGTCACGTATCTTTGGGTACTTTTACTTCGTGCATAACGAATGAGCATGGGGTTTAAGTGCTTGAATTATCGTGTCAATAGTAAATTCATGAGGTGTACGGTTTAAGTTGTATCAGGGACGATGCAGGTAATAAAAAAATCACAGGACAAAAGTGGATAACTAAAGCGAAAAGTAACAGGAAAATAAATATTCACCACCCAGGAGGGCAGATCATTCATTTCTGCCTTTTCATTTCAAAGGAGGAGTAACCATGACAGCACTACCCGAAGCATCCAGCAAATCGAGAACACTCAGGTTCAAGGTAATCAGGCCGGTATACGAAACGCTGGAGATCAAGGAAGAGCTACCACAATACATCAATCCAAGGGTAAGGATTACCTCACCTGTAGCGCGCCCGGTACCTTGGACACAAGATAAGAGTCACGCAGCCATCTTGAGT
>RHLS01000066.1 GCA_003712145.1 Desulfuromonadales bacterium
CCCCCAGGGCGAGCCCCTCGCAGAAGACGGCCATCATCCCCCCCATGACCATGTTCACCACCAGCTTCATCTCGGCCCCTTTGCCCACGTCGCCGAGGAAGACAGTCTTCTTACCCATCGCTTCGAAGCCGGGCATCGCCTCGTCGTAAAGGGTCCGATCCCCCGCTGCCAGGATGATGAGGGTGCCGTCCTCAGCCGGCTTCTTGCTGCCGGAGACCGGCGCCTCCAGGAAGCGACCCCCCCTGGTCACCACCGCCACCCCGATCCGCTGGGAAGTGGCCGGGTCGACGGTGGACATGTCCACGTAGCCGCGTCCCTCGCCAATCCCCTCCAACACCCCGTTCTTGCCGAAGCAGACCTCCTCCGCGGCCGCCGGATCGGCCAGCATGCCGAAGGTGACCGGGCACGATGCCGCCACCTCCCGGGGTGTGGCGGCCCGCGTCGCCCCCAGGGCCACAAGTTCATCCATCTTCTCCGGCGAACGGTTCCAGACCGTCACGCCGAACCCCGCCTTCACGAGGTTTTTCGCCATGGCGCTTCCCATGATGCCGAGGCCGATAAAGCCGAAATGTTGCATGAGCTCTCTCCTTGTTTCGCGTTAAACCAGCCGGGCCCAGCGCCACTGACGGACCGAGTTGATGAGGAACAGCTCTTCCGCCCTCTCCAGCTCATCTCGCGTGATGACCCGCTCCCTGATCTGGCCGAGGGCCAGGAGCTCGTCGCGGAACGTGCCGGGAAGGAGCCCGCAGTGCTGCGGCGGGGTGACGAGCTCGTCGCCGAACCGGGCCACCACGTTGGCATTGGCCGCCTCGGTCACCTCACCCCGTTCGTTAGTGAAGATCACGTCGGCGCAGTCGGGCCGGGCTGCCAGCTCCCGCAGGTAGAGGGGGCGGTGAGTGGTCTTGTGGTAGAGGAACGGATCGGCCGAGTCGACCGCGGTGGTGGCGAGGCAGACCGTCACCGGCTCGGCCGACGTCTCGGCGGGGACCGGCTCCGTCTGGATGGTGAAACCACCCCGGCGGTTCACCAGCAGCCGTACCCTGTGCCGCCCTTCCAGTGGTCCGGTGCGGAGTTCGAGGGCTTCGTTGATGGTCCCGAGGCGGACCGGGAACCCGAAGTGGGCGGCCGAGCGGTAGAGGCGCGCCAGGTGGCGGTCCAGGAGGAATATCCCCTTGTCCTCGTCGTACAGCATGGTTTCCACCAGTTGGAACTCGGGCATCCGCACCCCGGCGAAACGGGACTTGGCCAGGCACTCGGCGTATTCGGCCTCAGCCTCGGAGCCTATGGTGACGCCGCTCCCGATGCCGAGTTCCCCCGCGCCCGATTCGGCATCCAGCACGACGGTCCGTATCGCCACGCTGAAAACCGCCTCCACCGGATGGCCCTGTTCCCCCGGCGAGACAAAGCCGATGCAGCCGGTATACAGCCCCCGGGGGGTGTCCTCCAGCTCACGGATGATCTCCATGCTCCGCTTCTTGGGGGCGCCGGTGATGGAGCCGCAGGGAAAGAGCGCCCGAAAGAGCTCCTCAAGCCCCGTTCCCTCCCGCAGCCGGGCCGTGATGGTGGAGGTCATCTGGTGCACCGTTTCCAGCGTCTCCACCCGGAAGAGGTCCGTCACCTCCACCGAGCCGGTCTCGGCCACCATCCCCATGTCGTTGCGCAGCAGGTCCACGATCATCAGGTTCTCGGCCCGCTCCTTCTCGCTCTCGGCGAGCCGGGTCCGGAACTGCTCGTCCTCGGTCCGCCAGCGCCCCCGCGGCGCGGTTCCCTTCATGGGACGGCAGGCGAGGGTGCCGTGCTTCAGCGAAAAGAAGAGTTCGGGCGACGCCGAGAGGACCCGGAACCGGCCCGTGTCGAGGAACGCGCAGAACGATGCCTTCTGGGCGCGGCAAAGGTCGTGGAAGAACGACTCGGGGTCGCCGGCGAAGCGGAACCGGTGCCGGAAGGTGAAATTGACCTGGTAGGTGTCGCCGGCGGCGATGTACTCCCTGATCCGTCCGATGGCGGCGCAGTAGGCGTCCCGGTCGAGGGACGGCTGCCAGCCGACCGCCTCGTAGCCCGGTTCCTCCTCCTGGTCGGGGAGCCGTGGCGCGATGCCGAGGCGCGAGCGGAAGAGGCCGAACCAGACCAGCGGCAGCTCCCCCGGAGCATGGGTCGAAAGGCTCGTGCCGAGCCCCGACGCCGCCTCGTAGGAAACGAATCCTGCCGCGTGGAGTCCATCCGCCACCGCCGCTTCCATCCGCGCCAGGGCCGGCAGCACCTCATCGGCCGTCCGGGCGATAATCTCCTCCACGAACCCCTCGAACCGGTAGGAAGAGGGGTGGTGGTCGGCGCAGTGGGAGGTGAGGATCACCGTCGGCTCGCCGCTCATGGTGCCCCCACCCCGCAGAGCTCCACCACCGGGCACTCCCGGCAGAGGGGCTTCACCGTGCCGTCGCATCCTTCCGATATCCCCAGGTGGCACAAGGGGAAGTCATACTTCACCGGGTCAGCCGGGTCCAGCCGCCTGAGCGCAGCCGTGATCTCCCGGGCCATGCGCCAGTCGGCCTGCTTCCGGCTGGTGAACCCCAGGTGCCGGCAGATCCGCTGGATGTGGGCATCCACCGGGATCACCAGTTGCGCGGGGGAAACCCCTTTCCAGAGGCCCAGGTCGATGCCGTCGGCCGGGCGGACCATCCAGCGCAGGTACATGCAGAGCCGCTTGCAGGCGCTCCCCGCGGCGGGGGAGGGGAAGAAGAAGGGGAAGTAGGAATCGGCCGGGATGGCGTCGGTGCCGAAGATCGGCGCGTAGTCGAAGGCGAGGATGGCGGCGCTGAACTCCGTGAGCGAGGCGGTCACATCCTCCGCCTTGGGGTCGTGGCACCCCAGGAAAAAATCGCCGACGGTGTCCGCCTCCTCGATCATGGTCCGGGCCGCCAGCAAGAGGGCGCAGAGGTCGCGGCCGTCGTTGAAGCGGTGCTTGAAGCCGGCAAAGAGCCTGAGTCCTGCCCGCGGCTCGAACTCCTCCACAAACCGCCGGGGCGACGGCCCCAGGGCGGCGAAGACCGCGTCGAGGTTCTTCAGGATGATCTTCACGTTGCCGTAGGCGAGGGACGAGGCGATGAGCCCCGCGATCTCCCGGTCCTCGGGAGCATCAAAGCGGTGGCAGAAGGAGAGAGGGTCGTTCCCCAGGTGACGGGGCGACCGGGATGCGTACAGGTTGTCGAGGACGGTCTTCAGGTCCAACGGCACGCTCCGCGTGTGAGGGATGGACAGGGCGAACCGCTCTGATATACCACAGGAGAGCGGAACGATGAAAGCCAAAAGGGGTGCGCATTGCGTGTGGAGAGCTGTTTATGCCGGAGCGCGCGGACTCTCCAGAATGAAGGTCACCGGCCCGTCGTTGGTGAGAGTCACCTTCATGTCCGCCTGGAAGATGCCGGTTTCCACTGGCAGGTTGTTTTCCCGCATCAGCTCCACGAAACGGTCGTAGAGCCGCTTCCCCTCATCCGGGGGGGCCGCCGTGTCGAAGGAGGGGCGCCGCCCCTTGGCGCAGTTCCCGGCCAGGGTGAACTGGGAGACCGCCAGGATGGCGCCTTCCACCTCCCGCACCGAGAGGTTCATCTTCCCCGCCTCGTCCTCGAAGATACGCAGACCCGCAATCTTCTCCGTCAGCCACGCCGCGTCCCGCTCCTCGTCCCCCTTCTCCACCCCCAGAAGAACCAGAATGCCCCTGCCGATGGCGCCGACAACTTCGCCGTCCACCACCACTCGCGCCTCGCTTACCCGCTGTATAACCGCCTTCATCCGCCGAACACCACCCGGAATGCTTCACCGTAGGCCGCCACCGCCGCATCGCCGAAGGGGACGAAGACCACCCGCTCCAGCTCCGGGTAACGCCCCAGGGCTTCCTTCGCCTCCTCCATGGCGATGACGCACGCCTCGCCCATCGGGTAGCCGTACACCCCGCAACTGATGGCGGGGAAGGCAATGGATTTCAGCCCGTTGTCGTGGGCCACCGCGAACGAGCGCCGGTAGCAGCTCCGCAGCAGCTCCGGCTCACCCTTCGCCCCGCCGTGCCACACCGGCCCCACCGTGTGGATCACATGCCTGGCCGGCAGGCGGTACCCCCGCGTGATCTTCGCATCACCCGTCTCGCAGCCCGCCAGTGTCGCGCACTCCGCCTTCAACTGCGGCCCCGCTGCCCGGTGGATGGCGCCGTCCACCCCGCCGCCTCCCAGAAGCGTATTGTTCGCCGCGTTTACAATGGCGTCCACCGTCAGTCGCGTAATATCACCCTGGATGATCTCGATTTTTTCCTTCATGGCTCCCTCCCTGCCGGTGTTGTTGCCGTGCCGGTCAATTCTACAGCCTATCCAGGGGACTTTCCACCCCCTTGCCGCCCCGGTTCAGCACATGGGTGTAGATCATCGTCGTCTGCACGTCCTTGTGGCCAAGAAGCTCCTGCACAGTGCGGATATCGTATCCCGACTGGAGCAGGTGCGTCGCGAAGGAGTGGCGCAGCGTGTGAGGCGTGACGGGTTTGGTCATCCCCGAAGCACGGGCGGCCTCCCTTACCGCCCGCTGAACTCCCTGCTCGTCCAGGTGATGACGGCGAGTGACCCCCGATCGCGGATCAACCGACAGGCGCCTTGAAGGGAACACGTACTGCCATCCCCACTCCCTTCCCGCCGATGGATATTTCCTCGCCAGCGCGGAGGGGAGGTGGACTTCTCCGACCCCTGCTCGCAGATCGTCCTCGTGGAGCAGCTTAACCTTGGCCATGTGTGTCCGCAACGGCTCAACGATCGACAGGGGCAGCATCGTCACGCGGTCCTTTGCCCCCTTTCCCTCCCGCACGATAATTTCGCGACGCTCAAGATCGACATCCTTCACCCGTAGCCGCACGCATTCCATGATGCGCATCCCGCTGCCGTACAGCAGGCGGGCCATCAGCTCATGGGTCCCCGAGAGGCGGGACAGCACCGCCTGAACCTCGCCCACAGTCAGCACCACGGGCAGACGCTGGGGCTTTTTCGCCTGCTCAACATCATCGAGCCAGGGAAGCTCCACATCGAGCACCTCCTTGTAGAGAAAGAGGATAGCTGATTTCGCCTGATTCTGGGTCGAAGCCGCAACCCTGTGCTTGACCGCCAGATGCGTCAGAAACGCCTCCACCTCTTCCTTTCCCATATCCTGGGGATGCCGCTTGCCGTGAAAGAGAATGTAGCGCTTCGCCCACTCAATGTAGGTCTGTTCCGTGCGGAAGCTGTAGTGTTTCAGCCGGATTCGATCACGCACCTGATCAAGGAGACGAGGTTTGCCGGTTGGCATGTGCATGGGGGTATTCACCGTTCCTTTTAGGAGGTATTTGTCGGCAAAAGTTAAGCTGCTTTAGTTAGAGGTATTGACGGCTTCCGTTTTATACCTCATACTTCGGGTAAAAAAAAGCCCATTTTAGGGGGGCTACTTTACGTTGGGGTAATTTGAAAGAAATACAAACCATTAACTGTGGAAATATTCGTTTCTCTGACGAATGCCTACATGAAGTTGACGGCAATCGAGCGATAGTTTCCATCCCAAAAGCCGAAATCAGGAGCATAACAGTTTTGTTTGGGAGAAGCTCAGAGAAGCCGTTTCTTCAAGTTGTCGCCGGAAGCATTTTTTGTATTTTGGGGTTTGTCATAGGCATTTGGCCAATAGTAGGTTTTATTCTTGAACGTGAGCCTGTGAGGGAAGCAGTCATTGTTCTAAAACCATTTGCATTCGCGGCACCACTTATCATCATTGGCGCCTACTCAATATGGCAAGCAATCCACAAATCCCATTACTTGCTAGTTCAGACACTCACAGATGAAAGAAAACTGCCAATAGCCGGTTGCAGTCTTTCAGTAATAATCAACACCGGCAAAAATTTTGGTTACCCTATCTCAGAAGGCAAATAGTCCCAACTGGTACTTCCAGGGGACTGTCGCTATCGCGCCAGCCCCTGAAGCCAGACGTTGGAGTTTCTGGGTGAATAGGTCGTTGGAGAAATAAATGATATTTAATGCTGTTATTGTCCTTATTGTTGTGGCTTGGCTATGTTTTAATATTTACACGGTATGCATATCTCAATGCTTGCCTAACAACATTAAGTATCTTAATAAGATATTTGTTACTGCTATCATTCCTATAGCAATAGCATTTTCATCAAACCAAATTGCAGTATCGATAAAAGAAAAAGAGTTGAAGTCAAAATATATCGAAATGGCTTTAGATGTGCTTAAAACGCCTCCAAGCGAAAACAAAAAAAACATGAGGCAGTGGGCTATTGCAGTGATTAACAAGTATTCGGAAGTGCCTTTAAGCGAAGAAGCAAAAGCAGAATTGATGAAAGAGAATGTGTTAACTGTCATTCAGTCGAGTATTACGGTACAAGACACTGTAATACGAAAACAATAACAGTTCCAACGGGTACTTCCAGGGGACCGTCGCTACGCGTCGGCCCCTGAAGCCAGACGTTAGGCGTCGGCGCGGAGATCGAGTCTGTCCTCATGTGCATCATGCATCGCGTGTCGCGTGCGCGGCCTTGCCGATGTGGCGCTCTCCAATCGTCGCGCACATGGTCGGCCGCGCCGAAGCGTTGGTGGCGCACGGACTCCACTGCTCACGCTCCACGGGCGCGGCCAAAAGGCCACGCGATGTGGTTGCATGAAACCGAGTCTGGCCGCGCTGGCACCGTCGTAGCATGTTCCTTGAAGTGGCCGTTCGCCACCGTTTCACACGCGCCGATTCGCCCGTCTTGCGCAGGTCGCAGCGCTGGTCCTCGTCGCCGCTTGCCAAGCGCCGCGCCTTCGTTCAGCATGCCGCCTAACCAGTCGTTCAACGCGACCCCCAACGGCATGGCGCCTGGGCCGCAAGGCCGCCGTGGTCATCATTGGCCTCGCGGCCCAGGCGCCATGCCGTCGGGGGCGCGTTAACGCCAACGTTGGGCCGCAAGGAAAGACTGATGAGTTACGATCCCATTTCAGAAGTAGTTGATGAGCCATTGCATGTTTCGGAACAGTCAGTGCGAGAGCTGATTGCACTTAGAGCATCAGAGCACTTTCTATTGCTGCCGGGCACCGACACAACAGGGGAGAAAGCGCGTTTGTCATTGGTGCTAAATGGGTTGCTTGATCGTCTTATTGCTGGCGTTCTTTCAAACCCAAGTAAGTTGTGGGTATTGAGTCAGTTCCAGCCATCACTTGAATCCGTGCAAGCAGAGGACACAGAAGGCCGAGAGCATTTTGGTAGTCATCTGGAGCAAATCATGGACATTCTGCACATTGAAAGCTCAGATGGCCTATTGGGGTTCTACCTGTGATGTTGTTGCAGCCCAACCCATCCATCGAGAGGGACCGCCTATCGGCGGCCCCTCATGTCAGACGTTAGCGATTTTTTTAGAATTATTTCGATATGTTTGTAATCACCGAAAAGGAGGGATGTATGAAAAAATTTATTTTGTATTTGTCTGTTCTGTTGGTGGTATCTGTAGTGACAATTGAAACATCATTCGCCAGTTTTGTGCAGACTGACTTTGAGCTTAACCTTAGTGTAGATAAAACAATCTTTCAACCAGGCGAGGTAGTATCTTTTCTCGCATCACTAAAAAACCTATCAGCTGATACAATGAATTTTGCAGGAAATATCAAGAATGTTTCAGTTGGCCTGAGCCCGTATGTTGGTGGAGAATTCCCTTGGAATTCACCGTACGTTGATGACAGCGGGTTTACGCTTTATGCGTTTTCTAGTGGCCTTGATGGTGTTGTAATAAGTCCTGGTGGCACATATGTTTTTCCTTTTTATTATATTGATACGGCAGCAAATATCCCTTCTGGCACAGAAGTAAAAATTGCTCCTGCATTCCCTGGTCTGCCATCTTTTAATCTGTTTTTCGCAAATATTCCTCCAGATAATCCAGCCGTCATTAACGATCCGAATGCGTGGGACTTTGTTGTCAGTTCTAATGAGATACCTTCTGCGACTGTAGCCACGTCTGCTATTCCAACTCCTGAACCATCAAGCTTTCTTCTTTTAATTGTTGGTGTTGTTGTTGTGGCATGTGGTCGTTCAAAATTCAAATCTCAAAAAGTATAGATCAAGCTTTAACGACGCTAAAGGGTACTTCCAGGGGACCGTCGCTATCGCGCCGGCCCCTGAAGCCTGACGTTAGCTCTTATGAATAAAGCAACAGATAAACTTTTTGCTGACTGGGAAGACTTCTCTGCTCGCAGGTTTCCTACTGGTTACGGCGGTGTTGAGATATCCGGAATCGAACTAGTGTTGCTTGATGCAGACGCAGCAGGTTGCATTTCAAGTTATTTCGGTCGATTTGGCAATTTGCGTAGGCTTGATTCAGAGCGCCGCAATATTCTGGAAGGCTGTTTGAGAGATTTAGAAAAAGTCTTACCACAGCTTCAGGCGAAACTTTTGAGCATTTCACAAAATTAAAACAACTTGTGATAGGCGTTTTGCACGAGAGCGAAGGGCGCCATCTACGCTAACCCGTACTTCCAGGGGACCGTCGCTACGCGCCGGCCCCTGAAGCCCAACGTTGGGGTAATTTGAAAGAAATACAAACCATTAACTGTGGAAATATTCGTTTCTCTGACGAATGCCTACATGAAGTTGACGGCAATCGAGCGATAGTTTCCATCCCAAAAGCCGAAATCAGGAGCATAACAGTTTTGTTTGGGAGAAGCTCAGAGAAGCCGTTTCTTCAAGTTGTCGCCGGAAGCATTTTTTGTATTTTGGGGTTTGTCATAGGCATTTGGCCAATAGTAGGTTTTATTCTTGAACGTGAGCCTGTGAGGGAAGCAGTCATTGTTCTAAAACCATTTGCATTCGCGGCACCACTTATCATCATTGGCGCCTACTCAATATGGCAAGCAATCCACAAATCCCATTACTTGCTAGTTCAGACACTCACAGATGAAAGAAAACTGCCAATAGCCGGTTGCAGTCTTTCAGTAATAATCAACACCGGCAAAAATTTTGGTTACCCTATCTCAGAAGGCAAATAGTCCCAACTGGTACTTCCAGGGGACTGTCGCTATCGCGCCAGCCCCTGAAGCCAGACGTTGAACAAAAAGGAAAATAATATGGATGTAATAAATGGTAAACTGCATGAAATTATTATTTATTTTTGGGTTACAGTTACAATTATATTGTCTATACCTGATATTAAAAATGTATCAGCAATTATTTGGTCAATTTATGTCTTGGTTTTTATGTGGTTCATGCTGGCATGGCGCCGTAATGAAACAATAAATAGACATGTTAAAATTGTATCTGTCATAGGTATGACATTTTGCTTTTTTTTGTCGTATGGAAGCATAATAAAAATCATTGAGTTGCCAAATCTGCCAATTGAGTTGCCAAAATATATAAAAACTATGAATATTTTAAGCAATGAATTTATAATAGTATTTGTTGCTGTGTTAATTATTAGTCCTCTTGTTTTATCAATTTATCACAAATATTACATGCATGTTTCGCTTATAGTTGCTGTTCCATCACTCTGTGTTGAACCATATTATAATTTTAGCACCCTCGACAAAATTTGCTTCACAATAGGATTTCACTCCGCAAGAGTTTTGGCTGTTCTTGCTGCAACTCATTTATCATCCATTATCTTACGTCGGTTTTTCAAACCTGAAAAGTCCAACAACGGCATAGATTCTGACGCGGCAAAGCCCTTGGAGTCGCATTTGTCGAGACCATAGTATTTTGTTTTCTTCTGTTGTTTTTACTACTGATATGGCGGCCCCGGTTTTCTTGGACACGAAAATGAGGTAAATATTGTGTTCAAGGAGGTCGTCAATGGTAAAGGATGAAACTGTCTCCGGTGCTGCGGAA